>NZ_JAMYOA010000012.1:0-188831 GCF_040319515.1 Mesorhizobium sp. M0909 | reverse complement strand
GCCATGGAAGAGAAGCTGCGCTTCGCCATCCGTGAAGGCGGCCGCACCGTCGGTGCCGGCATCGTCGTCACCATCAAAGAGTAATTTGGACTTAAACCGATCTGTCGCGGGCGCTGCCCGCGCCGCGCCAGAACAAGGAAGTGACGCATGAACGGACAGAATATCCGCATCCGCCTGAAGGCGTTTGATCACCGGGTGCTCGACGCCTCGACACGGGAAATCGTGTCGACCGCCAAGCGCACCGGCGCCAACGTCCGCGGCCCAATTCCGCTGCCGACGCGGATCGAAAAGTTCACGGTCAACCGGTCGCCTCACGTCGACAAGAAGAGCCGCGAGCAGTTCGAGATGCGCACGCACAAGCGTCTGCTCGACATCGTCGACCCGACCCCGCAGACGGTCGATGCTTTGATGAAGCTCGACCTGGCCGCCGGTGTCGACGTCGAGATCAAGCTCTAAGGAACCAGAGGTCAGCGGGGCGACCCGGAACTCTGAAGGAACAAGAGGCGTGGAGGGGCGACAGCCCCGACAGGGAACTCTAAAGGAATTGAACCGATGCGTTCAGGTGTGATTGCAAAGAAGGTGGGAATGACCCGCATCTACAACGATGCCGGGGAACATGTTCCCGTCACTGTTCTCCAGATGGAGAACTGCCAGGTCGTGGCGCAGCGCACGCAGGAGAAGAACGGCTATACCGCCGTCCAGCTCGGCGTTGGCCTTGCCAAGGTGAAGAACACGTCGAAGGCGATGCGCGGCCATTTCGCGTCCGCTTCCGTCGAGCCTAAGGCCAAGGTTGCCGAGTTCCGCGTCTCCGCCGACAACATGATCGATGTCGGCGCCGAGATCACCGTCGAGCATTTCGTCGTCGGCCAGAAGGTCGATGTGACGGGAACCACGATCGGCAAGGGTTTCCAGGGCGTCATCAAGCGGCACCACATGGGTGGCGGCCGCGCCACGCACGGCAACTCGGTGTCGCACCGTACACACGGTTCGACCGGCCAGCGCCAGGATCCGGGCAAGGTGTTCAAGGGCAAGCATATGGCCGGCCACATGGGTGACACCCGCGTCACCACGCAGAATGTCGAGGTCGTCTCGACCGACGCCGATCGTGGCCTGATCCTGATCCGCGGTGCGGTCCCGGGTTCGAAGGGTGCATGGATCCTGGTCCGCGATGCGGCCAAGGTTGCGCTTCCGGCCAATGCGCCGAAGCCCGCCGCGATCCGCGCCGTTGCAACCGATGGTGCCGCCAAGAACGAGGCCCCGGCCACAGAGGGAGCGGAATAATGGACCTCAAGATTACAACGCTTGGCGGCAAGGACGCCGGCAAGCTGAAGCTCTCCGAAGAGATTTTCGGCCTTGATCCGCGCGAGGACATCCTGCAGCGCGTCGTGCGCTGGCAGCTCGCCAAGAAGCAGCAGGGCACGCACAAGGCCAAGGGCCGCGCGGAAATCGCCCGCACCGGCGCCAAGATGTACAAGCAGAAGGGTACCGGCCGCGCCCGTCACCATTCGGCTCGCGCTCCGCAGTTCCGCGGCGGCGGCAAGGCCCACGGCCCGGTCGTGCGCAGCCACGAGCACGATCTGCCGAAGAAGGTGCGTGCGCTCGGTCTCAAGCATGCGCTTTCGGCCAAGGCCAAAAGCGCGTCGATCATCATCATCGACGAGCTGAAGCTGACCGAGGCCAAGACCAAGGCACTGATCGCGAATTTCGCGACGCTGGGCCTGAGCAACGCCCTGGTGATCGGCGGCGCCGAGCTTGACAAGAATTTCAAGCTGGCGGCGACCAACATCCCGAACATCGACGTGCTGCCCATCCAGGGCATCAACGTCTACGACATTCTGCGCCGCGGCACGCTGGTCCTTTCCAAGGCCGCCGTCGAGGCTCTCGAGGAGCGCTTCAAATGACCGACCTTCGTCACTACGACGTGATCGTCTCGCCGGCGATCACCGAAAAGTCGACCATGGCTTCCGAGCAGAACCAGGTCGTCTTCAATGTCGCCAAGAAGGCGTCGAAGCCGGAAATCAAGGCCGCCGTCGAAGCGCTGTTCGGCGTCAAGGTGATGGCTGTGAACACGCTTGTCCGCAAGGGCAAGATCAAGCGCTTCCGCGGCACGATCGGCCGCCAGAGCGACGTCAAGAAGGCGGTTGTGACGCTGGCCGACGGCCAGTCGATCGACGTCGCGACGGGTCTCTGAGCAAGGTCGCGAGGACAGAACAATGGCACTGAAAAAATTCAACCCGGTAACGCCGAGCACCCGTCAGCTGGTCATCGTCGACCGCTCGGGCCTCTACAAGGGCAAGCCCGTCAAGGGCCTGACCGAAGGCCTGACCAAGTCGGGCGGCCGCAACAATTACGGCCGCATCACGGCCCGCTTCATCGGCGGCGGTCACAAGCGCACCTACCGCATCATCGACTTCAAGCGCCGCAAGTTCGACGTCGTCGGTACGGTTGAGCGTATCGAGTACGATCCGAACCGCACCGCCTTCATCGCGCTGATCAAGTACGACGATGGCGAGCTGTCCTACATCATCGCCCCGCAGCGTCTGGCTCCCGGCGACAAGATCGTAGCCGGTGAATCGGTCGACGTGAAGCCGGGCAATGCGATGCCGCTGGCCTCGATGCCGGTCGGCACGATCGTCCATAATATCGAGCTGAAGCCTGGCAAGGGCGCTCAGGTCGCCCGTTCGGCCGGTGGTTATGGCCAGCTCGTCGGCCGCGACCAGGGCATGGCGATCCTGCGCCTCAATTCGGGCGAGCAGCGTGTCGTCCACGGCTCCTGCATGGCCACTGTCGGTGCCGTGTCCAACCCGGACCACGGCAACATCAATGACGGCAAGGCTGGCCGCACCGTGTGGCGTGGCAAACGTCCGCACAATCGCGGCGTGACCATGAACCCGGTCGACCATCCGCATGGCGGCGGCGAAGGCCGCACCTCGGGTGGCCGCCATCCGGTTTCGCCCTGGGGCAAGCCGACCAAGGGCAAGAAGACGCGGTCCAACAAGGCGACCGACAAGTTCATCCTGCGCTCGCGCCATCAGCGCAAGAGCTAAGAAGAGGTAACGCCAAGTGACTCGTTCGATTTGGAAAGGCCCCTTCATCGACGGCTACCTTCTGAAGAAGGTGGACAAGGTTCGTGAAGGTGGTCGCAATGAGGTGATCAAGATGTGGAGCCGCCGCTCCACCATCCTGCCGCAGTTCGTCGGCTTCACCTTCGGTGTCTACAACGGCCAGAAACACGTTCCCGTCTCGGTGAACGAGGACATGGTCGGTCACAAGTTCGGTGAATTCGCTCCGACCCGGACCTATTACGGTCACGGCGCGGATAAGAAGGCGAAGAGGAAATAATCATGGGCAAGGCCAAAGCTCCGCGCAGGCTTGCTGACAACGAAGCGCGCGCCGTGTTGCGCACGATCCGTATCAGCCCGCAGAAGCTGAACCTGGTTGCCGCGCTGATCCGCGGCAAGAAGGTCGCGACAGCGCTTTCCGACCTCGAATTCTCGGCCAAGCGGATTTCCGGCACGGTCAAGAAGACGCTGGAATCGGCGATCGCCAACGCAGAAAACAACCACGACCTCGACGTCGATGCGCTGATCGTGGCGGAAGCCTATGTCGGCAAGTCGATTGTCATGAAGCGGTTCCATGCCCGTGGCCGTGGTCGCGCCAGCCGTATCGAGAAGCCGTTCTCGCACCTCACGATCGTCGTTCGTGAAGTCGAAGAAAAAGGGGAGGCCGCATAATGGGCCAGAAAGTCAATCCGATCGGTCTGCGTCTCGGCATCAACCGCACCTGGGATTCGCGGTGGTTCGCGAACACCGGCGAGTACGGCAAGCTGCTGCACGAGGACATCAAGATCCGCAAATATCTTGAGAAGGAACTCAAGCAGGCTGCGATCTCGAAGGTCGTGATCGAGCGTCCGCACAAGAAGTGCCGCGTCACCATCCATGCGGCGCGTCCGGGCCTGATCATCGGCAAGAAGGGCGCCGACATCGAGAAGCTTCGCAAGAAGCTGATGGAGATGACCAAGTCCGAGACGCATCTGAACATCGTCGAAGTGCGCAAGCCGGAGATCGACGCGACCCTGGTCGCCCAGTCGATCGCCCAGCAGCTCGAGCGCCGCATCGCGTTCCGCCGCGCCATGAAGCGCGCCGTCCAGTCGGCGATGCGCCTCGGTGCCGAAGGCATCCGCATCAACTGCGCCGGTCGTCTCGGCGGCGCGGAGATCGCGCGCATGGAATGGTATCGCGAAGGCCGCGTGCCGCTGCATACGTTGCGCGCCGACGTCGACTACGGCACGGCCGAGGCGAATACGGCCTACGGTATCTGCGGTGTCAAGGTATGGGTGTTCAAGGGCGAAATCCTTGAGCACGACCCGATGGCATCGGAGCGCCGCGCCACCGAGGGCGATCATGCGCATGGCGGTGGTGGTGAGCGCGAGCGCGGTCGCCGTCGCGAAAACGCGTAAGACAGTCAGGAATTTGGAGTTAGAACGATGCTGCAGCCAAAGCGCACAAAGTTCCGCAAGCAGTTCAAGGGCCGCATCCACGGTACCGCCAAGGGCGGCACCAACCTGGATTTCGGTGGTTTCGGGCTGAAGGCGCTTGAGCCGAACCGCGTCACCGCGCGTGAGATCGAGGCGGCCCGCCGCGCGATCACCCGCGAGATGAAGCGCGCCGGCCGGGTGTGGATCCGTATCTTCCCGGACGTGCCGGTTACGTCGAAGCCGACTGAAGTCCGTATGGGTAAGGGCAAGGGCGCGGTCGACTACTGGGCGGCACGCGTCAAGCCGGGTCGCATCATGTTCGAGATCGACGGCGTCAACGAGGAAACCGCCCGTGAGGCGCTGCGTCTCGGCGCGGCCAAGCTCTCGGTCAGGACGCGCTTCGTACAGCGCATCGCAGAATAAGGACGGGCTGATCATGAAAGCCGAAGACATCCGGACCAAGACCCAGGACCAGCTGACCGACGACCTGGCCAGCCTGAAGAAGGAGCAGTTCAACCTGCGCTTCCAGAAGGCCACCGGCCAGCTTGAGAAGACCGCGCGCGTGAGGCAGGTCCGCAAGGACATTGCGCGTATCAAGACCATCGCTGCGGAAAAGTCCGCGGCCAAGAAGGCTTAAGGACGAAAACCATGCCAAAGCGCATTCTGCAGGGCACCGTCGTCAGCGACAAGAACGAGAAGACGGTTGTCGTCAAGGTCGAACGGCGCTTCACGCATCCCGTGATGAAGAAGACCGTGCGCATGACCAAGAAGTACAAGGCGCACGACGAGAACAACGCCCACAAGGTCGGCGATCAGGTGTTCATCCAGGAATCGAAGCCGATTTCCAAGGACAAGCGCTGGGTCGTGGTGTCTTCGGACCAGGCCTGATCAGGGCCAACGAAACGAATTTTGGACAGACCGGGGAGGGGTGAGAAACCCGTCCCGTTAGAAAAGAAGAAGGCGGCCAGTCATGATTCAGATGCAAACAAACCTCGACGTCGCGGATAATTCCGGCGCCCGTCGTGTCATGTGCATCAAGGTGCTGGGCGGCTCGAAGCGGAAATACGCTTCCGTGGGCGACATCATCGTGGTGTCGATCAAGGAAGCCATCCCGCGCGGCCGCGTCAAGAAGGGCGATGTGATGAAGGCGGTCGTGGTTCGCACGGCCAAGGACATCCGCCGCCCGGACGGCAGCGTGATCCGTTTCGACAAGAACGCAGCCGTTCTCGTCGACAACAAGAAAGAGCCGATCGGCACGCGTATCTTCGGACCGGTTCCGCGCGAACTCCGCGCCAAGAACCACATGAAGATCATCTCGCTCGCGCCTGAAGTGCTGTAAGGAGCCGGACCAATGCAAAAGATTAGAAAAGGCGACAAGGTCGTCGTGCTGGCCGGCAAGGACAAGGGCCGTTCGGGCGAAGTCCTTTCGGTGCAGCCGAAGGACGACACCGCGCTGGTGCGCGGCGTCAACCTGATCCGTCGTCATCAGAAGCAGTCCCAGTCCCAAGAGGGCGGGATCATCACCAAGGAAGCGCCGATCCAGCTGTCGAACATCGCGCTGGCCGACCCCAAGGATGGCAAGCCGACCCGCGTCGGCTTCATCTTCCAGAAGGACGGCAAGAAGGTGCGCGTCGCCAAGCGCTCGGGAGAAGTCATCAATGGCTAAGGCTCAAACCAAGCAGGCAACTGCCCAGAACACGCCGCGCCTCAAGCAGGTCTACAACGAGACCATTCGCAAGGCGCTGCAGGAGCAGTTCGGCTACGAGAACGAGATGCAGGTTCCGCGCATCGACAAGATCGTGTTGAACATGGGCGTCGGCGAGGCGACCGGCGATTCGAAGAAGCCTTCGATCGCGGCCGAAGACCTTGCAATGATCGCCGGCCAGAAGGCCGTTGTCACCCGCGCCCGCAACTCGATCGCCGGCTTCAAGGTCCGCGAGAAGATGCCGATCGGCGCCAAGGTCACGCTGCGCAAGGAACGCATGTACGAGTTCCTCGACCGCCTCGTGAACATCGCACTGCCGCGCGTCCGCGACTTCCGCGGGCTCAACCCGAAGAGCTTCGATGGCCGTGGCAACTATGCCATGGGCATCAAGGAACACATCGTGTTTCCGGAGATCAACTACGACAAGGTTGATCAGATCTGGGGCATGGACGTCATCGTTTGTACGACTGCGAAGACGGACGACGAAGCCAGGGCATTGCTCAAGGCCTTCAACTTCCCCTTCCGCCAGTAACGGCAGCGAGAAAAGGAAAAATCTGAAATGGCAAAGACCAGCTCAGTCGAGAAGAACAACAGGCGCCGCAAGCTTGCGGACCAGTTCGCTGCCAAGCGCAAGGTGCTCAAGGCGATCATCATGGATCAGGCCAAGCCGATGGAAGAGCGCTTCCGCGCTCAGCTGAAGCTTTCGGCGCTGCCGCGCAACTCGGCCAAGACCCGCATCCGCAACCGCTGCGAAGTCACCGGACGTCCGCGTGCCTATTATCGCAAGCTCAAAGTATCGCGTATCGCGCTTCGTGATCTCGGCAATAACGGCCAGATCCCGGGCCTGGTCAAGTCGAGCTGGTAAGGAGGACATAACATGTCATTGAGCGATCCTCTCGGCGATATGCTGACCCGCATCCGCAACGCGTATGGCCGTAAGAAGTCGAGCGTTTCGACGCCGGCTTCGCGCCTGCGCACCCGTGTCCTCGACGTGCTGAAGGCCGAAGGCTATATCCGCGACTACAGCCAGACCGACTTCGACAACGGCAAGTCCGAAATCGAGATCGAGCTGAAGTATTTCGACGGTGCGCCGGTGGTGCGCGAAATCGCCCGGGTCTCGAAGCCCGGCCGCCGCGTCTACGTTTCCGCCAAGTCGATACCACACGTCGCCAACGGCCTCGGCATCGCCATTCTTTCGACGCCGAAGGGTGTGATGGCCGACCACGAAGCGCGCGAACAGAATGTCGGCGGGGAAATCCTCTGCCAGATCTTCTGATCTGGTGTGTGACCCGTTGGAATCCGGCTTTCGGGATCAAGTCCCGAAAACCGAGACCTGAAACAAGAGAAGTGACGAGGACAACAGAATGTCTCGTATTGGAAAGAAACCCGTTTCGCTGCCGCAGGGCGTGACCGCGACCGTCAACGGCCAGACCGTGACGGCGAAGGGTCCGAAGGGCGAGCTGAAGTTCGTGGTGAACGACGAAGTGCTGGTCAAGATGGAAGGCAGCGAGATCGCTGTCCAGCCGCGCGACCAGACCAAGACCGCCCGTTCCAAATGGGGCATGTCGCGCACGCAGATCGTCAACATCCTGCAGGGCGTCAAGGACGGCTTCGAAAAGAAGCTCGAGATCACCGGCGTCGGCTATCGCGCCGCCATGCAAGGCAAGAACCTGCAGCTGGCGCTCGGCTTCAGCCACGACGTTGTCTACGAGACGCCGCAGGGCGTGACGATTTCGGTGCCGAAGCCGACGGAAATCACCGTGACCGGCATCGACAAGCAGCAGGTCGGTCAGGTTGCCGCCGAGATCCGCGAGTACCGCAGCCCCGAGCCCTACAAGGGCAAGGGCGTCCGCTATGCTGGCGAGAAGATCGTCCGCAAGGAAGGCAAGAAGAAGTAATTTTAACGCCGCGGGGAGCGGTCGCGGGAGGCTCGTCCTACCGCATATGGTTGCCCCCGTTTTTTGAAGGCAAGGAACTGATATCATGGGCTCGAAAGAATCCACCCAACGCCGCGCTCAGCGCGTCCGCCGCCAGATCAAAAAGGTTGCCGGCGATCGTCCGCGTTTGTCGGTCCATCGCACGTCGAAGAACATCTATGTCCAGGTGATCGACGACACCAAGGGCCACACCATCGCGGCTGCTTCGACGCTTGAGAAGGAGCTCAAGGGCTCGCTCAAGACCGGCGCCGACACCGCGGCCGCAGCTGCCATCGGCAAGCTGATCGCCGAGCGTGCCTCGAAGGCCGGCATCAAGGAAGTCGTCTTCGACCGGGGCGCCTACATCTACCACGGCCGCGTCAAGGCGCTTGCCGAGGCTGCACGTGAAGGTGGTCTGAGCTTCTAAAAACGAAATTTGCCCCGGCGACCCACAGAGGCCGCCGGATATCATCATCAACCGTGCTTCCGGAAAAAAACAAGGAACAGGATATGGCACAGGAACGTAGGGATGGCGGCCGCGGCCGTGATCGCGAAGAACGCGACGACGGCATGGTCGACAAGCTCGTCCACATCAACCGTGTCGCCAAGGTCGTCAAGGGCGGCCGGCGCTTCGGCTTTGCAGCACTCGTTGTCGTCGGCGACCAGAAGGGCCGCGTCGGCTTCGGGCACGGCAAGGCGCGTGAAGTGCCGGAGGCGATCCGCAAGGCGACCGAATCGGCCAAGCGCGACATGATCTTCGTGCCGTTGCGCTCGGGCCGCACGCTGCACCATGACGTCGAGGGACGCTGGGGAGCGGGACGTGTCCTGCTGCGCGCCGCCAAGCAAGGTACGGGCATCATCGCCGGCGGCCCGATGCGCGCCGTATTCGAGACGCTCGGCATGAATGACGTGGTCGCCAAGTCGATGGGTTCTTCGAACCCCTACAACATGGTTCGCGCCACTTTCGACGCGCTGAAGAGCCAGATGCATCCGAAGGATGTGGCTGCCGCGCGCGGCATCAAGTATTCGACCCTTCAGGCCCGCCGCGGCACCGCCGTTGCGGCTGAAGAATAGTCGACGCTGACCAGGGATCTGACCATGGCCAAGAAAGCAACCAAGACCATCACCGTCGAGCAGATCGGTTCACCGATCCGCCGGCCGAAGGAGCAGCGCGCAACGCTGGTCGGCCTCGGCCTCAACAAGATGCACAAGCAGCGCACGCTGGAGGATACGCCCTCCGTGCGCGGCATGATCGCTGCCGTCCAGCATCTCGTCCGCGTCGTGGACGAGGGCTGAGCCAGAGCGCAGGAGAATCCAGATGAAACTCAATGATCTGCGTGACAAGGACGGCGCGACGCATTCCAAGAAGCGTCTCGGCCGTGGCATCGGTTCCGGTTCGGGCAAGACCGCCGGTCGCGGCGTCAAGGGCCAGAAGGCGCGCTCCGGTGTCGCCGTCAACGGCTTCGAGGGTGGCCAGATGCCGCTCTACCGGCGTCTGCCGAAGCGCGGCTTCAACAATATCTTCGCCAAGAGCTTCACTGTCGTGTCGCTGGCCCGCATCCAGGCGGCGCTCGATGCCAAGAAGCTTGACGCTAAGACAGTTGTGACGGCCGAGGCGCTGGTTGCGGCCGGCGTCATCCGTCGCGTCAAGGACGGCGTGCGCATCCTTTCGGACGGCGACATCAAGGCCAAGCTTGCCTTCGACGTGGCCGGAGCCTCCAAGGCCGCGATCGAGAAGATCGAAGAGGCCGGCGGCTCGGTGAAACTGCCTGAGCAGGCAGCCGCCGAGTAACGGCAATTTGAAGCACGTTCGGCAAAGGCGGAATTCGGTTTTGCCTGCGGTCGTGCTTTGATCCGACAGATGTGGCGGCCGCATCAACGCGGCCGCTTGCATGTTTGCAGTCCGGAGCTTATCTCGTGAGCTTCGGTGACACGCGCCGCCTGAGCTGCGGGCATCGAGCGTGACCAAGCGGAGAATCAGGCATGGCTTCGGCTGCTGAACAACTAGCCTCGAATCTGAATTTTTCGGCCTTCGCCAAAGCCGAGGATTTGAAGAAGCGCATCTGGTTCACCATCGGCGCGCTGCTCGTCTACCGTCTTGGCACCTACATCCCGCTGCCCGGCATCAATCCCGACGCTTTCGCCCAGGCCTTCTCGTCGCAGAGCAAGGGCGTGCTCGGCATGTTCAACATGTTCGCCGGCGGCGCCGTGCAGCGCATGGCGATCTTTGCCCTTGGCATTATGCCCTATATCTCCGCTTCCATCATTATGCAGCTGATGACCTCGGTCATTCCGTCGCTGGAAGCGCTGAAGAAGGAAGGCGAGCAGGGCCGCAAGATCATCAACCAGTACACGCGCTACGGCACAGTGCTTCTGGCGCTGGTCCAGGCGTACGGCATTTCGGTCGGGCTTGAGGGCGGCAATGGCATCGTCAACGATCCCGGCATGTTCTTCCGCATCTCTACCGTCGTCACGCTGGTCGGCGGCACCATGTTCCTGATGTGGCTTGGCGAGCAGATCACCGCCCGCGGCATCGGCAACGGCATTTCGCTGATCATCTTCTCCGGCATCGTCGCCGGCCTGCCGCGCGCCATCTCCGGCACGCTGGAGCTTGGCCGCACCGGCGCCTTGTCGACCGGCCTGATCCTAGCGATCATCGTGCTCGCCATCATCGTCATCGCGCTGATCGTCTTCTTCGAGCGCGCCCAGCGCCGCCTGCTGATCCAGTATCCCAAGCGCCAGGTTGGCAATCGCATGTTCCAGGGCGATACCTCGCATCTGCCGCTGAAGCTCAACACGTCCGGCGTCATTCCGCCGATCTTCGCCTCGTCGCTGCTGCTGCTGCCTGCGACCGTCGCCGGCTTCTCGCAGACCACCAATATGCCTGCATGGGCTAGCACCATCCTGGCGGCGCTCGGCCACGGCCAGCCGCTTTATATGGCCTTCTACGCGGCGATGATCGTGTTCTTCGCCTTCTTCTATACGGCGATCGTCTTCAATCCGAAGGACACCGCCGACCAGCTCAAGAAGCATTCTGGTTTCATCCCGGGCTATCGTCCGGGCGAGCGCACTGCGGACTATATCGACTATGTGCTCACCCGCATCACCGTCGTCGGCGCCATTTATCTGGTGCTGGTGTGTCTGCTGCCCGAGTTCCTGATTTCAGCGACTGGCGTACCGTTCTACCTTGGTGGCACTTCGCTCCTGATCGTGGTCAGTGTAACGCTCGATACGGTGGCGCAGATTCAGGGTCACCTGATCGCGCACCAGTATGAGGGCCTGATCAAGAAGTCGAAGCTGCGCGGGGGGAAAAAGGCCAGATGAGGTTGATATTGCTTGGACCGCCGGGGGCGGGCAAGGGGACACAAGCACAGAGACTGGTAGAACGACACGGCATCCCACAGCTTTCCACGGGGGACATGCTGCGTGCTGCTGTTCAGGCCGGCACCGAAGTCGGCAAGCGCGCCAAGGCGGTGATGGACGCTGGCGAACTGGTGTCCGACGCTATCGTCAATGCCATCGTGGCCGAGCGCATCGATCAAGCTGATTGCGCAAACGGTTTCATCCTTGACGGGTATCCGCGAACTCTGGTGCAAGCGGACGCCGTTGAGGAAATGCTGTCGGATCGCGGACTGGAGCTAGACGCGGTCATCGAATTTGTCGTCGACGACAAGGCGCTGGTTGGCCGAATCGTCAAGCGCGCCGAAGAAGCCAAGGCCGCAGGCCTGCCAGTGCGCAAGGACGACAGTCCAGCGGTGTTCGAAGAACGCTTGAGGGAATATTACAAGAAAACCTCGCCGCTGATCGGCTACTACTATGCCAAGGGCAAACTTAGGGGCGTCGATGGCATGGCCGACATCGATGCGGTGACGCAGCAGATCGAGGCGGTGCTCAGGGCGACGACCCGGCAGGTTGGCCGAGCGGCCGGCTAGAGAATCGAACGATTGCGCTTGACTGGAGCGGCCCGCTGGGGTATGGCGGCCCGTCTTCCTATCAGGCATGAGGCTTGCTTGTCCGCAAGGGCAAGGCAGGCCGCTTTGAACTGGAAACTCCCGCAAGGGCCGGCCTCCACCGGACGCGGGGCAACTTGAAGCGCCGGCTCGCCCGGCCTACATGGAGAAGAGAAGAACATGGCTCGTATAGCCGGCGTCAACATTCCGACCAACAAGCGCGTCGTCATCGCGCTTCAATACATTCACGGCATTGGCAAGAAGTTCGCCCAGGAGATCGTCGACAAGGTCGGCATCCCGGCCGAGCGTCGCGTCAACCAGCTGACCGACGCGGAAGTGCTGCAGATCCGCGAGACCATCGACCGCGACTATCAGGTCGAGGGCGACCTGCGCCGCGAAGTGTCGATGAACATCAAGCGACTCATGGACCTCGGCTGCTACCGCGGCCTGCGTCACCGCCGCTCGCTGCCGGTTCGTGGCCAGCGCACGCATACCAATGCGCGCACCCGCAAGGGCCCAGCCAAGTCGATTGCCGGAAAGAAGAAGTAATTTAGGGCAGTAAGGGAGTAGGGCAGTAAGGCAATAGGAACGGCAGACATACTGCCCTACTGCCATATTCCCCTACTGCCTTCTCCCTGGTGGAGCCGCTGGCATTACGGCGGTGTAGAGATCAACTGAAAGGACCATCATGGCCAAGGAAGCCACTCGTGTTCGCCGTCGCGAACGCAAGAACATCTCGTCGGGCGTTGCCCATGTCAATTCGACCTTCAACAACACGATGATCACCATCACCGACGCGCAGGGTAACTCGATTGCCTGGTCGTCGGCTGGAGCCCAGGGCTTCAAGGGATCGCGCAAGTCGACCCCGTTCGCTGCCCAGATGGCCGCCGAAGATGTTGCCAAGAAGGCCCAAGAACACGGCATGCGCATGCTCGAGGTCGAGGTCTGTGGACCCGGCTCCGGTCGTGAATCGGCGCTGCGCGCGCTGCAGGCCGCCGGCTTCACCATCACCTCGATCCGTGATGTGACGCCGATCCCGCACAATGGTTGCCGCCCGCGCAAGAAGCGCCGCGTCTAAAGAATTTACCGAACGCCGCGCGAGCGCCTCAAGGGCGCTCCTCCACGGCATTCCAGGTCGCCCGCCACGATTGGATGGTGGCGGGACAACGGAAGGAAAGCACTATGATCCAGAAAAATTGGCAAGAACTGATCAAGCCGAACAAGATCGAGTTCTCGTCGAAGAAGAAGACGCTGACCACGCTCGTCGCCGAGCCGCTCGAGCGCGGCTTCGGCCTCACCCTCGGCAACGCGCTGCGCCGCGTGCTTCTATCTTCGCTGCGTGGCGCGGCTGTGACCGCCGTGCAGATCGACGGCGTTCTGCATGAATTCTCGTCCATCGCCGGCGTCCGCGAGGACGTGACCGACATCGTCTTGAATATCAAGGAAATCGCCATCCGCATGGAAGGCGACGGCCCCAAGCGCATGGTCGTACGCAAGCAGGGACCGGGTGCGGTTCTCGCCGGCGACATCCAGACGGTTGGCGACGTCGAGATCCTTAATCCCGACCACGTCATCTGTACGCTGGACGAGGGCGCTGAAATCCGCATGGAATTCACCGTCGACACCGGCAAGGGCTATGTGCCGGCCGACCGCAACCGCGCCGAGGACGCGCCGATCGGGCTGATCCCCGTCGACAGCCTGTATTCGCCGGTCAAGAAGGTCTCCTATAAGGTCGAGAACACCCGCGAGGGCCAGGTTCTCGACTATGACAAGCTGACCATGACCATCGAGACCGATGGTTCGATCTCGGGCGAGGACGCAGTGGCCTTCGCCGCTCGCATCCTGCAGGACCAGCTCGGCCTGTTCGTCAATTTCGACGAGCCGCAGAAGGAAGTCGCCGCCGAGCAGGTTACCGAGCTTGCCTTCAACCCGGCGCTGCTCAAGAAGGTCGACGAGCTCGAGCTTTCCGTGCGCTCTGCCAACTGCCTGAAGAACGACAACATCGTCTACATCGGCGACCTGATCCAGAAGACCGAAGCCGAGATGCTGCGCACCCCGAACTTCGGCCGCAAGTCGCTGAACGAGATCAAGGAAGTCCTGGCGGCGATGGGCCTGCATCTCGGCATGGAAGTGCCGGACTGGCCGCCGGAAAACATCGAAGACCTCGCCAAGCGTTACGAAGATCAATATTAAGCATGATCCCGAACCGAAGGTCAGCGCAGCAAAAAGTTGCAGACTTTTCGGACAAGATCATGCGGCTAACCAACTGGGGCTCAGGCCTCTTGAAACCGCAATGAAGGAGAAGAGCCATGCGCCACGGATTTAAAGGCCGCCGGTTCGCCCGCAGCATAAGCCATCGCAAGTCGATGTTTGCCAACCTTGCCGTGTCGCTTATCGAGCACGAGCAGATCCTCACCACGCTACCGAAGGCGAAGGATTTGCGTCCGATCGTCGAGAAGTTGGTGACGCTCGGCAAGCGCGGCGACCTGCACGCCCGCCGCCAGGTTATTGCCCAGATCGGCAATGAAGGCGTCGTCAAGCGCCTGTTCGATACCATCGCGCCACGTTATGCCACCCGCAACGGCGGCTATCTGCGCATCATGAAGGCCGGCTTCCGCCACGGTGATAACGCGGCAATGGCGGTTATCGAGTTCGTCGACCGCGACACCTCGGCCAAGGGCGCCGGCGACCGTGCCCGCATCGAGGCTGAAGGCACCGAAGAGGAAGCCGCGGCCGCATAAGGCTCGGCTTTCCTGAGAAGTTCAAAAGGGGCCTCCGGGCCCCTTTTTCTGTTTCCGAAGGTAAACGGGCAGGGCTGGTAGGGGTTGATCACCGGTTTTTGCGGCGACTACCCAAAATAATCGGATTTCAGCGGCTTAGCCTTTCATTTTGCACAATCGTCAGGACAATTGCGCCCGACTTGGAGGATTCGGAATGCGCGTTAAACGGCTGTCCATTGTTCTGATCTGCGCCTTGATGGCGTTGGCCCTCGTGCCGGCGGCCAGGCACGCGCTGGCGGAGGAGACCAAGCCAGATCCTGGTCTGTCCGACGTGCTGACCGATCTGTTGCATGGCGTCGAAGGCGAAAACGCCACCTCCGGCCCCGACAAGCGCGTGCCGTTCGGCCGCGAGGAGGTGCAGCTGTCCTTTGCGCCGCTGGTCAAGCAGACGGCGCCGGCTGTAGTCAATGTCTACGCCTCGCAGACCGCCAAGGTGGCGTCACCCTTCGACGGCGATCCGTTCTTCGAGGAGTTCTTCGGCCGCTCGCAGCCGCGCGCGCAGTCGTCGCTCGGTTCGGGGGTACTGGTCGATCCGACCGGCGTCGTGGTGACCAATTTCCATGTCGTCAAGGACGCCGACCAGGTCAAGGTCGCGACCGCCGACGGGCGCGAATTCGACAGTAAGGTGCTGCTCAAGGATGAGACGCTCGACCTCGCCGTGCTCAAGATTTCTTCCGACAAGCCGTTCCCGGTGATCGCCATCGGCGATTCCGACGCGCTCGAGGTTGGCGACCTGGTGCTGGCGATCGGCAATCCATTCGGGGTCGGCCAGACCACCACCAGCGGCATCATTTCGGCGGTGGCGCGCAGCCATATCGGCGTCTCCGATTCCAGCTTCTTCATCCAGACCGACGCGGCCATCAATCCCGGCAATTCCGGCGGCGCGCTGGTCAACATGGGAGGGCAGCTGATCGGCATCAACACGGCGATCTACAGCCGTAGCGGCGGCTCGATCGGCATCGGCTTTGCCATCCCTTCGAACATGGTCCGCGCTTTCGCCGATGCGGCCAAGGCCGGGCTCGACTTCTTCGAGCGGCCGTATGCCGGTGCCGAGTTCGAGGCGGTGACGCCGCAGATTGCGGAATCGCTTGGCATGGACAAACCGACCGGTGCGCTGGTTTCTTCAGTCGAAGAGGCGGGACCCGCGGCCAAGGCAGGGCTCAAGCCTGGCGACGTAGTGCTGTCGCTCAACGGCAAGCCGGTCGAGAGCGTCGGGGCGCTGGACTACCGGATGGCGACGCTGTCGATTGGTACGAACGCCAGCTTCGGCGTTCTGAGCAAGGGTCAGCAGGCGACGATGGACATCGCTCTGGAACGACCGCCCGAAGGCGCCAAAGCTGCGGAACTCACATTGCGCGGCCGCAGCCCGTTTTCCGGCGCCAAGGTTGCTGAACTGTCGCCACGGCTTGCCCAACGGCTCGGTCTGCGCACCGATGTCAAAGGCGTAACCGTGGTCGACATCAACCGCGATTCGCCCGCTGCCGATTTTGGATTCCAGCCGGGCGACATCGTGCGTGAGGTCAATGGCCTGACGATCGACAAGGCGGCGACCCTGGAACAGGTAGCCCAGCAGGATACGCGCTGGTGGCGCTTTACCGTCGAGCGCGGCGGGCAGATACTGCGCCAGGTGTTGCGTTACTGAGCCCGACCGTCAGCATGATCGGGCTCCAGGCAGAAGAAGTTGCATGGCCGATCTGTTCAGTGTCGATGAACCGGAAAAGACGCCGCCCGGCAGGCCGCTGGCGGACCGTCTGCGCCCGAAGAACCTTGGCGAGGTCGTCGGCCAGGAGCACCTGACCGGACCCGACGGCGCGCTGACGCGGCTGATCGGCTCCGGCTCGCTCGGTTCGATGATTTTCTGGGGCCCGCCCGGCACCGGCAAGACAACGGTCGCACGGCTGCTTGCCGGAGAGACAAGCCTCGTCTTCGAACAGATTTCGGCCGTGTTTTCCGGCGTTGCCGACCTGAAGAAAGTGTTCGAGGCAGCTAAGCTGCGCCGCTCGAACGGCCGCCAGACACTGCTGTTCGTCGATGAGATCCATCGCTTCAACCGCGCTCAGCAGGACAGTTTTCTGCCGGTGATGGAAGACGGCACCGTCGTGCTGGTCGGCGCCACCACCGAGAACCCGTCCTTCGAGCTTAACGCCGCGCTTTTGTCGCGCGCGCGCGTGCTGGTCTTTCACTCGCTCGGCGAGGACAGCATCGCCAAGCTGCTGGCGCGGGCCGAGCAGGCAGAGGGCAGGGCGCTGCCGCTCGATGAAGACGCGCGGGCGATGCTCATCCGCATGAGCGACGGCGACGGCCGCGCGGCGCTGACGCTCGCCGAAGAGGTCTGGCGCGCAGCGAAATCAAAGGAGGTGTTCGGCGCCGAAGCTCTGCAGCGCATCGTCCAGCGCCGCGCGCCGATCTACGATAAGGGCCAGGACGGCCATTATAATTTGATCTCCGCCTTGCACAAATCGGTGCGCGGCTCCGACCCCGACGCGGCACTCTACTATCTGGCCCGCATGTTCGACGCCGGCGAAGATCCGCTTTATCTCGGGCGCCGGTTGGTGCGCATGGCGATGGAGGATATCGGGCTGGCCGACCCGCAGGCGCTCGTCGTCGCTAACGCCGCCAAGGACGCCTACGACTATCTGGGCTCGCCCGAGGGCGAACTGGCCTTCGCCGAGGCGACCGTCTATCTCGCCACCGCGCCGAAATCCAATGCAGTCTATACCGCGTTCAAGGCCGCCACACAGGCGGCGAAGGAATTCGGTTCGCTGCTGCCGCCCAAACACATTCTCAATGCGCCGACCAAGCTGATGAAACAGGAAGATTACGGCGCCGGCTATCGCTACGACCACGACCAGCCCGACGCTTTTTCCGGCCAGGACTATTTTCCGGAGAAGATGGGAAGGCAGACATTCTACGACCCGCCCGAGCGCGGCTTCGAGCGCGATATCAGGAAGCGGCTGGATTATTGGGCGAAGCTGCGCAGCGAGCGGGAAAAGTAGCTGCCAGTCGCACAGTGGCGTGATCGCCGTTGTCTGGCGTGACAAAAAACCCTATCAAGATGCGCCTTCGGCCGGCGGACAGGCCAGAAACGTACCGACGATATTCAGAATGGAATCGCGCCTGGCGCGTGGAAAAATGACAAAAAAATCTCGCAAGACCCTTCGGAAGTTCGCCATAGCGATCCCGCTGCTGGCGCTCGGCTTTTATTTCATTCCCATCCTGATGACAATTTTCATTGTCCTCGGTCTGATCGACGTGTTGCGCAACGACAACAAGAACTGGGCCCTGTTCAGTGGTTATTTCCTCGGCAACGGCATCTTCACCTGGCTGCTTTCGCCCTTCAATCTGCTGGTCGATCTGCTGTGCTACAGAAACCGGGGTGTCTGGAAACTGGACCAGTTTCCTCCGGACTATCAACGCGAGGTCAACGAGGTCCTGGACGTCTTCAAAGCGCGCAAGGACGAGATCATCGCCGATATCGATGCCAATTTCGGCAGCGGCCGGCGCGGCATGTATGTCTATCAGTGGTATGGCAAGCATAAAATCGACAACGTTGCCGAATTCAACAAGGATTTCAAATACATCAAGACCATCGCCGTGTCGGTGTTCAGGGGCAAGGAATCGACCTCCTGGCATTTCGGACCGCTGCGGCTCAGCCTACGCATTCTCTACAATCTTCTCCCGGTGAAGGCCGAGGTTTTCGTCGAGTGCAACAACGCCAGGAACTACTGGCACGACAATCCGCTCTATATTTTCGACGACACGCTGCTGCACCGCTCGGTCAACGAATATGACGGGCGCCGCTACTGTGTGTTCATGGACATCATTCGCCCGTCGCCGTTTCCCGGTCTGATCTCGACACTCCTGGCCATCGTTTCGGTCAGCGTCGAGCGCATCAATGCCATGTTCTACAAAAACTGGAAGATGATCGCCTCCAGCAAGCCGAAGAAGGCCGGAGCCGCCTGACACCGTGGTGTGACTGGCGTGAGGGAGCACGATGTATCATCTGTTGCTTGTCTGCCTTGGTGGCGCGATCGGCGCAATGGCCCGCTTCTTCTTGTCCGGCTTCGTCGCCCGCCGGGTTGGCGAGACCTTTCCCTGGGGCACGATGGTGGTTAACGTCTCGGGAGCGTTTGCAATCGGTGTCGTTGCGCATGCGGTGGCGCGCGACGGCATGCCCGCCATCTGGGCCTTTGCCGTCACCGGCGGCCTCGGCTGCTACACCACGGTGTCTTCCTTCAGCCTGCAGACGCTGGCGCTGGCGCGCGAGGGCGAATGGCTGCGCGCCGGCGGAAATGTGCTGCTTTCGGTTTTCCTGAGCCTCGGCGGCGTGACGCTGGGCTTTGCCGCGGGAAGTCTTCTGATTGGCAGCGGGGCGCCGTGAGCGGCCCGCGGAAGCTCCGCCACGACGGGACGGAGACTGCCGCGGCCGGGCATGGCGGACGCCTCATTGGTTGGCGCAGAACCTCCGAAACGGTTCGGCTCTATGCGACCGTGGCCGCGGGCAGCATGATCGGCGGTGTGCTGCGGGCGCTTGCCTCATCGACGAGCACTGCCCTGTGGGGCGCTGGATTTCCCTTCGGCACACTCCTCGTCAACATTGTCGGCTCATTCCTCATCGGCTTCTACGCGACATTGACGGGACCGGATGGACGCGTCTTCGCCGGTCCGCTGCAGCGCCAGTTCTTCATGGCCGGCTTCTGTGGCGGCCTGACGACCTTCTCGGCCTTCAGCCTTGAAACGCTCACCCTCGCGCAAGGCGGGAGGCTTCTGGCGGCTGGACTCAATATCGCGATCTCCGTGGTGGCCTGGCTTGCCGCCGTCTGGCTTGGCTACATCTTTGCAGTTCGCCTCAACCGGCTGAGAGGGTCCAGGCAATGAAGATACCAACGCAGGCGCAATTGCTGCGCATATTTATCGGCGAAAACGACAAGGCAGATGGCCGTCCGCTGTATGAGGTTATCGTGCTGAGGGCCCGCGAAATGCAGATCGCCGGCGCGACAGTCCTGCGCGGCGCGATGGGGTTCGGCCATTCCAGCCGGCTTCACACCACGAAGATCCTCCGCCTATCGGAGGATCTGCCCCTCGTCATCGAGATCGTCGATGACGAGGAAAAATTGGCCGCTTTCCTGCCCGTTCTTGAAACAATCATGACAAGTGGCTTGATTACGCTGGAGAAAGTTCAGGTTCTGCAATATGGAACCGACAACGAATAACCGAGTGAGATTGCGGGTGCCGGCGAATGCCGTTGCATGCCCGCAAAACGGCGATTGGAATCATGGCAGGCGTTGAACAGATCACAGTGGACGCCGGCGAGGCGGGCATGCGGCTCGACCGTTGGTTCAAGAGCCATTTCCCCGGTCTCGGTTTCGGTCATCTGCAGAAGCTGCTGCGTTCCGGCCAGATCCGCATCGACGGCGGCAGGGTGAAGGCCGATACCCGCGTCGAAGCCGGCCAGACGGTGCGTGTCCCGCCGCTCGAAGTCGACAAGAAAGGCGAAAGCCCGCTGACCGGCCATTCGATACGCAACCAGGGCGACGCCGATGTCCTGGCCAAGATGCTGATCCATGAGGACCCGAAGGTCTTCGTCTTCAACAAGCCGGCCGGCCTGGCGGTGCAAGGCGGCTCCGGGGTCACCCGCAATGTCGACGACATGCTGGAAGCCTGGCGCAACCAGAAGGGCGAGAAGCCGCGTCTGGTGCACCGGCTCGACCGCGACACGTCGGGTGTTCTGGTTGTCGCCCGTACAAGGCTCGCCGCCATGAAGCTCGCCGAAGCGTTCCGGGCGCGTGAGACGAAGAAAACCTACTGGGCGCTGGTCAAGGGTGTGCCGCCGAAGCGCGAGGACAAGATCTCGACCTGGTTGATCAAGGAACCGACGCCCGACGGCGATCGCGTGCGCATCGCCAAGCATGGCGAAAAGGGCGCCGACCACGCCGTGTCCTACTACCGTATCATCGAGCAGGCTGCACAGACGATGACCTGGCTGGAGATGGAGCCGTATACCGGCCGCACCCACCAGCTTCGTGTCCATGCCGCGCATATCGGCTGCCCGATCATCGGTGACCCCAAATATTTCGAGGCCGACACCAATTGGGATTTTCCCGGGGGCATGCAGAACCGCCTGCATCTGCACGCCCGCCGCATCGTCATCCCGCATCCCGACAAGGGGTTTGTCGACGTCACCGCGCCGATGCCGCCGCACATGCGCCAGAGCTGGAACCTGATCGGCTTCGACGACGCAAGCGCAGAGGATTAAATGAGCGAGGGCGTAAACCATGGATGAAGCGTCGCTCGTTCGTCAGTTGGTGAACTGGTTGCCGTTCATCCTGATTCTCGTCGTCTGGTTCGCTTATATACGCCGCGTTGCAACCCGGCAGGGGTCGATGGCCGAAATCGGCCGTGAGAACACCGAAGCGGTAAGGCAGAATACCGAAGTGCTGAAGGCGCTGCTCGCGAAGCTGGAAAGCCAGTCCAAGCAATGACCGCAGCAACCGCAATGGACCGCCGCAGTTCCGTTGACGCTGCCGCCGCCGCCATCATGGTTGGGCTGACTTTTTCCTGGGGGCTGAACTACGTCGCCGCCAAGATCTCCTATGCCGGCTACGATCCCGTTTTCCTGTCGATCGCCCGCTCGGTGATCGGCGGCCTGTGTGTTTTCGGCTGGTGCCGCTGGCGCGGCATCGCGCTGTTCACGCCCGACAAGACCCTCGTCGCCGGCATTCTGGCAGGCGCGCTTTTCGGTCTCGAGTTCCTGTTTCTGTATGTCGGGCTCGAACACACCACCGTCGTGCGCAACACCTTGCTGGTCAACACCATGCCGTTCTGGATGCTGGTCGGCGGCCATTTCCTGCTGGGTGAAAGCATCACGGCACGCAAGCTCGTTGGTCTTCTGCTCGCTTTCGCCGGACTGGTCGCGGTGTTTTCCGACAAACTGAGCGCCAATGGCGGCGCAACATTGAGCGGCGATTTGCTCAGTCTCGGCGCCGGCATTCTGTGGGCCGTGACCAATATCGTCATCAAGCGGTCGAAGCTGGTCACGGCCAGCGCCGAAAAGCTGCTGCTCTATCAACTGGCCGGGGCCGCCGTCGTCGGGATTTTGGTGATGCCTTTTGCCGGCCCGCCAGTCCGCAGCTTTGCCGTTCTGCCGACCTTGGCTTTGTTGTTCCAGGCCGTCTACGTCGTCGCGTTCACCTATGTTCTGTGGTTCTGGCTGCTCCGGCGCTACCCTGCATCTGGACTGTCGAGCTTCACCTTCCTGTCGCCGGTGTTCGGTGTGCTCTGCGGCGCCGTCTTCTTGAACGAGCCGTTGACAGTTCGTATCTTCCTGGCACTCGGCCTCATCGCCGCCGGTCTTATCATCGTCAACCGGCCGGCCCGAAAACAAGCCCCCGGATGAGCATGCGCGACATATTGAACGACCTCGAAGCTGGAAAGCAGCTCTCCGATCCGGACCCGGTGCGTCGCGCCCAGATCCAGATGAAGACGCAACTGCCGAAGCGCTTCTACAAGTCTGTCGCGGTAGCACCGGTCGAAGACGGTTTTGCCGTCCATCTCGATGGCAAGCCCGTCCGCACGCCGGCCAAGGCGCTGCTGGCGCTGCCAACCGAAAAGGCGGCTGCTCTCGTCGCCGAGGAATTCGCCGCACAGGAGGAGACCATCGACCCGGTGACGATGCCGGTGATGCGTCTGGTCAATACGGCAATCGATGGCGTCGCCAGTGATCCCCAGGCGGTGCTGGAGGACATACTGCGCTTCGCCTCATCCGATCTGCTCTGCTACCGCGCCGATGCGCCCCAAGGACTAGTCGACCGGCAGAACGAGCATTGGGACCCGGTCATCGACTGGGTGCGCAGCGCACTCGGCGCCCGATTCCATCTCACCGATGGCGTGATCCATGTCGAACAGCCGCGCGAGAGTATCGCGCTGCTCGGCCAGCATCTTGCCCAACGTGCCGATCCGCTGCGCCTTGCCGCCATTCACGTCATGACCTCGCTGACCGGATCGGCGCTGCTGGCGCTCGCCGTCGACTTCGGCGAGCTCGACGGCGAGGCGGCCTGGGCTGCCGGTCATGTCGACGAGGACTGGCAGGCCGAGCAATGGGGCCATGATGCAGAGGCGCTCGCGCGCCGCGCTGCCCGCAAGCGCGACATGATGGCCGCAGTCAAGCTGCTCGAAGCTCTCAAAGGCTGACGGCACCGCCCGCCATTTCGCACTGCACATTAGACCAAAGTCATAATCCCAAAGGCGGTCTGCCTCTGGGCACTGCTTTCTGTCATTTTTTGCACCGGTGGCTGCACTGAGTCTGCGTTGCGAGGAAACGCGGACGATGACGCGCAGCATCGAGGGCTGACGGAATCACACGGGAGGATACGCTCATGGCAATGGCATCGACCGCCGGCAAAACAAGCCGCGGCATGACACGCGAGGAGAAGAAGGTCATCTTCGCTTCTTCGCTCGGCACCGTTTTCGAATGGTACGATTTTTATCTCTACGGCTCGCTGGCAGTATTCATTGGTTCGACTTTTTTCAGTCCAACCATTCCGGAAGCGACGCGCAATATTTTCGCGCTGCTGGCGTTTGCCGCTGGCTTCCTCGTGCGCCCGTTCGGCGCATTGCTGTTCGGCCGCATCGGCGACCTTGTCGGCCGTAAATACACTTTCCTTGTCACCATGACGATCATGGGCCTGTCGACCTTCCTGGTCGGCTTGCTGCCTGGCTATGCGACTTTGGGCATCGCCGCTCCCGTGATCCTGATCATCTTGCGCATGTTGCAGGGCCTGGCGCTCGGCGGCGAGTATGGCGGTGCCGCGACCTATGTCGCCGAGCACGCACCTGACGATCGCCGCGGCTACTACACGTCGTGGATACAGACGACGGCAACGCTCGGCCTGTTCCTGTCGCTGGTCGTCATTCTGATCGTCCAGGGGTCGATGGCCAAGGAAACCTACGCCGCCTGGGGCTGGCGCATTCCGTTCATCGTTTCTTTTCTGCTCCTCGGGATTTCGATATGGATCCGACTGTCGCTTTCTGAATCGCCGACCTTCCAGCGCATGAAGGACGAAGGCAAAGGCTCCAAGGCGCCGCTGTCGGAAGCCTTCGGCCAGTGGAAGAACGCAAAGATTGCCCTGCTGGCACTGCTCGGCCTCACAGCAGGCCAGGCCGTAGTCTGGTACAATGGCCAGTTCTACGCGCTGTTCTTCCTAACCAACGTGCTCAAGGTCGACGCGCAGTCGGTCAACATCATGATCGCAATCGCGCTAGCAGTCGGCTCCATCTTTTTCGTCGTGTTCGGCTGGCTCTCCGACAAGATCGGCCGCAAGCCGATCATCATGGCCGGCCTTGCGCTGGCGATCGTCTGCACCTTCCCGTTGTTTAAGGCGCTGACCTGGGCAGCCAATCCGGCGCTCGCCACAGCGCAGCAGAACACACGCGCGACGGTGACCGCGGCACCGGGAGACTGCAAGTTCCAGTTCAACCCGGTGGGCACTGCAAAGTTCACGACCTCGTGCGATATCGCCACGTCGTTCCTGACCAAGAACTCGGTGCCTTACGACGTGGTATCGACTGCGGCGCCTGGTACAGCCGCGTCGGTCAAAATCGGCAACGAGACGGTCGAGTCTTATGACGCCACGGCCGCCGGCGATCAGGCCAAGGCCAAGGATGCAGCTTTCGCCAAGGCGGTCTACACGGCACTTCGGGATGGCGGCTACCCGCTGAAGCGGGCAGCCGCCAAGGTGCCGGACCAGAAGCTCGAGGCCTTTATTGCGGCCAATCCTGAGCTGAAGCTCGATGCCGCGGCAATCCGCGCCGGCGACAAGGCTACCGTTCCGACTGACCAGGCGATCAAGGACAAGCTGCTGACTGCCGACGAGGCTGCGGGAGCCCCCGAGGTCACTGTCTACACCGTACCCGGCGGCGGTCCCTTCGCCATGTTTGCCGACCCTGCAGCGGTCAACTGGCCGATGACGATCGCCATCCTGTTCATCCTCGTGGTCTTCGTCACGATGGTGTACGGGCCGATCGCCGCGATCCTGGTCGAGATGTTCCCGACCCGCATCCGCTACACCGGCATGTCGCTGCCCTATCACATCGGCAATGGCTGGTTCGGCGGGCTGCTGCCGGCGACGGTGTTCGCGCTCAGCGCCTACAAGGGCGATATCTACTACGGTCTCTGGTACCCAGTGGTGATCGCGGCGATGTCGCTGATCATCGGCATGATCTTTATCAGGGACACGCTCGGAACGGACCTGCACACCAAACAGTAGCCGGCCCGTCCCGGTTCAAAGCAAAGCCCGGCGCGAGCGATCGCGCCGGGCTTTTTCAATTTATCGAGTGCAGGGCTTAGCTCTTCCGATCCTGTTTCGCTTCCTCGATCGCTGCCTCATGATACCAGGCACTTCCGAAATCCGTTCGGTTGCGCAAAGAAGCAAGTTCTGCCGCGAACTTAGCCTTTCCGCTTAAATTTGAGGCAGAGGCGCGCGCTGCCACCGGGAACATCAGGATTTTGGCCGACTGACGAGTGGAAGTGATTTCCATTGTCGGTTTCCTTTCTTCGACAGAACCTTGCCGATTCAACCTTTCCCCAACATAGGTTCAGCAACCGAATTAGGCAATATGATTACGAAAAGATCAGTACGTGCACATTATTTATGCAAAATGTGCTTGTGGATGATCCGAGCGCAGCATGACGGCGGACCAGCGATTTTGGGCGGATAGAACCTCACTTTTGCCGCATCCGTCGCCGGCGAGAATGGCACACGAATTGCATTTTAGTAATCCGGCAGGTCGGCTGCTGGATAGGCCGGCTCGCCCCGGCGCCATCCAGGGTTCGGTGATCAAGCAACGAGAGGCTAGAATGACGAAATACAAGCTCGAGTACATTTGGCTCGATGGATACACCCCGGTTCCCAACCTCCGCGGAAAGACGCAGGTCAAGGACTACGCCGAGTTTCCGACGCTCGACCAGCTTCCGCTGTGGGGCTTCGACGGTTCTTCGACCATGCAGGCCGAGGGCCACAGCTCCGACTGCGTTTTGAAGCCGGTCGCCGTCTATCCGGATCCCGCCCGCACAAATGGCGCGCTCGTCATGTGCGAGGTCATGATGCCGGACGGCGTGACGCCGCATGCGTCCAACAAGCGCGCCACCATTCTCGACGACGAGGGCGCCTGGTTCGGCTTCGAGCAGGAATATTTCTTCTACAAGGACGGCCGTCCGCTCGGCTTCCCCGAGAGTGGCTATCCGGCGCCGCAAGGCCCGTACTACACTGGCGTCGGCTATAGCAATGTCGGCTCCGTCGCCAGGCAGATCGTCGAGGAGCATCTCGACCTTTGCCTTGCCGCCGGCATCAATCATGAAGGCATCAACGCCGAGGTGGCCAAAGGCCAGTGGGAATTCCAGATCTTTGGCAAGGGCTCCAAGAAGGCCGCCGACCAGATGTGGATGGCGCGCTATTTGTTGCAGCGCCTGACCGAGAAGTACGGCATCGACATCGAATACCACTGCAAGCCGCTCGGCGACACCGATTGGAACGGCTCCGGCATGCATGCCAACTTCTCGACCGCCTATATGCGCGAAGTCGGTGGCAAGGGCTATTTCGAGGCGCTGATGGCAGCCTTCGACAAAAACCTGATGGACCACATCGCCGTCTATGGGCCGGACAACGACAAGCGTTTGACCGGCAAGCACGAGACCGCGCCCTGGAACAGGTTCAGCTACGGCATCGCCGACCGCGGCGCTTCGATCCGCGTGCCGCATTCCTTTATCAACAACGGCTACAAGGGCTATCTCGAGGATCGCCGTCCGAACTCGCAGGGCGACCCCTACCAGATCGCTTCGCAGATATTGAAGACGATCGCCTCCGTCCCGACCAGCGCCGAGGTTTCGGCCGCGGCTTGAGAATGCGTTCACGGCGCGGACCTCGGGTGTCTGCGCCGTGTGACTTTCTTTCCCATCGCATTGCATCAAAAAACCCCGGCGTCTCCGCCGGGGTTTTTTCTAGGTGACTATGAGGTTCGGGATCACACCGAATAATACATATCGTATTCGACCGGATGCGGCGTCATTTCGAAGCGCATCACCTCGGCCATCTTGAGCTCGATATAGCTGTCGATCTGGTCGTCGTCGAAGACGCCGCCGGCCTTCAGGAAGCCGCGGTCCTTGTCGAGGCTCTGCAGGGCTTCGCGCAGCGACCCGCAGACGGTCGGGATCTTCTTCAATTCCTTCGGCGGCAGGTCGTAGAGATCCTTGTCCATCGGCTGTCCCGGGTGGATCTTGTTCTTGATGCCGTCGAGGCCGGCCATCAGCATGGCGGCAAATGCGAGATAGGGGTTGGCACCAGGATCGGGGAAGCGGACCTCGACGCGCTTGGATTTCGGCGACGAGCCGAACGGAATGCGGCACGAGGCCGAGCGGTTGCGTGCCGAATAGGCGAGCAGCACCGGCGCTTCATAGCCCGGAACCAGGCGCTTGTAGGAATTGGTCAGCGGGTTGGTGAAGGCGTTGATCGCCTTCGCATGCTTGATGATGCCACCGATGTAGAACAGGCAGCTCTCGGACAGGCCGGCATATTCGTTGCCGGCGAAAGTCGGCTTGCCTTCCTTCCAGATTGACTGGTGGACATGCATGCCCGAGCCATTGTCGCCGAACACCGGCTTCGGCATGAAAGTGGCCGTCTTCCCATAGGCGTTGGCGACCTGGTGCACGACATATTTGTAGATCAGCATCTTGTCTGCGTTGCGGACCAGTGTGTCGAACTTGATGCCGAGCTCGTGCTGCGCGGCGGCCACTTCGTGATGGTGCTTTTCAACGCGCACGCCCATTTCGGCGAGCACAGTGAGCATTTCCGAACGCATGTCCTGTGCCGAATCGATCGGCGGCACCGGGAAATAGCCGCCTTTGATGCGCGGCCGGTGACCGAGATTGCCGGTCTCATAGTCGGTGTCGTCATTGGACGGCAGTTCGGTGGAATCCAGCCTGAAGCCGGTGTTGTAGGGATCGGCCTTGTACTTGACGTCGTCGAACACGAAGAACTCGGCTTCAGGACCGACGAAGATCTGGTCGCCGATGCCTTCAGCCTTCATGTAGGCCTCGGCCTTCTTGGCGGTGCCGCGAGGGTCGCGGTTGTAGGATTCTCCCGAGATCGGATCGAGAATGTCGCACAGGATGACCATGGTCGACTGGGCGAAGAACGGGTCCATATGCACCGTATCCGCATCGGGCATCAGCACCATGTCGGACTCGTTGATCGCCTTCCAGCCGGCGATCGAGGAACCGTCGAACATGACGCCATCGGCAAACATGTCTTCCTCGACCTCGACGACATCCATCGTTACGTGCTGCAGTTTGCCCTTCGGATCGGTGAAGCGCAGATCAACGAACTTCACGTCGTTGTCTTTGATCTGCTTCATGATGTCTTTGGCTGTCGTCATGTCCCTGCTTCCCTATGTGATGACGTTTGAACGTGGCCTTTTAACGGGAAAATTCAGACGGCGTCCATGCCGGTTTCGCCGGTGCGGATGCGCACCACTTCCTCGATGTTCGAGACGAAGATCTTGCCGTCGCCGATACGGCCGGTCTGGGCCGCCTTGCGGATAGCTTCGATCGCGGCTTCGACCGCATCGTCGCCGAGCACGACCTCGATTTTCACCTTTGGCAGGAAGTCGACGACATATTCGGCGCCGCGATAAAGCTCGGTGTGGCCCTTCTGGCGGCCAAAGCCCTTGGCTTCGGTCACGGTGATGCCTTGCAGCCCGGCCTCCTGAAGCGCTTCTTTCACTTCGTCTAGCTTGAACGGCTTGATGATCGCTTCGATCTTTTTCATGTAAAAAGTGGCCTCCACTGCCAAAAAAGACGGGTTGTGAGCCCCGCTTGCGCCCCAATCAAGCACGAACTGTGCCAATTGATGGAGCGCCGAGCAGCCTCACATGATTTGGATACCATGCCGCGCAGGAATGTACATTCGCATCATTCGCTGCGTCGGATGTGCCATGAACGCCGCGAGCCTACACACCGCCGGTCCTGCCGTCCGCACAAAAATTGGGCAGATCGGATATTTCATGAGCAGCTGCGCGCCCTCGTCCCGAACGAGGTGCGCCGCCAAATTTGCTTGGGGACCTTCGTTGTTTGCGTCGGATCAAAAACTGGACAATGCTTGGGGAAATGATGTGCATGTCGCCTGATATTTCATGAGCAACGAACTTTTGTCTCCCTCCGAAATGGCCGAGGCCGACCGGCTGGCGATTGCCGCCGGTCCATTCGACGGTATTGGCCTGATGCGCAATGCCGGCGCCGCGGTTGCCGCCGTAGTGCTCAAGCGCTACCCGGCGGCGGCACGCGTCCACGTGCTTTGCGGCCCCGGTAACAATGGCGGCGACGGCTATGTCGTGGCCCGCATCCTTCGGGAGAGCGCAGTCGATGTCTCTGTGTGGGCGTCCGGATCGCCCAAAGGCGGCCGTGATGCGGCACTCGCTGCCTCGGAATGCCCGGTTGAAGCTCGGCCGCTGTCGGATTTCGTTGCCGAGGTGGGCTCCGTCGTGGTTGACGCGCTCTATGGGGCGGGGCTGTCCAAGCCGCTGTCCGGCGACGCCGCCAAGGTGATCGACATTGCGGCCGAATTGAACTTGCCGGTTGTGGCGGTCGACCTGCCGTCGGGCGTTTCAGGGGAGAGCGGCAATGTGTTAGGAAAGGCCTTCCGGGCCCGGACCACGGTGACCTTCGCGCGAAAAAAGCCAGGCCATCTGCTGTTGCCGGGGCGCGAGCTGTGCGGCGACATCGAGCTCGCCGATATCGGCATAGACAACAGCATCGTTGCGCAGCTTCAACCGCGAACATTCGAGAACATTCCGGCGCTCTGGCTTGACCGCCTTCCGGTTCCGGCGGTCGACGCCCATAAATACAAGCGCGGCCATGTTGGCGTCTTTTCCGGCGGACCGTCGGCGACGGGTGCTGCGCGGCTGTCGGCGCTTGCCGCGGCCCGGAGCGGGGCAGGGGCCGTCACCTTGCTGTCGCCGGCGAACGCCATGCAGGTGAACGCGGCGCATCTGACCTCGGTCATGCTGCACAAGATAGACACTATCGCGGATGTGGACGAATTCGTCGGCAGCCGCCGCCCATCGGCCTTCGTGCTTGGCCCGGGATTTGGCATCGGGAAGAAAACGCGCGATTTTGCCCTGATCATACTCGGCAACGCCCATGGGCAGGGCAGCGGGATGGACGGGCTGGTGCTCGACGCCGACGGCATCACCTCATTTCGCGATGCGCCGGATGCCCTGTTCGAAGCCGCCCGTCGACCGAAAACGCCGGCTCTGGTGATGACGCCGCATGAGGGCGAGTTCGCCAAGCTTTTTCCCGATGTCGCCGGGCACCACGATTTGTCCAAGCTCGCCAAGGCCCGCGCCGCCGCTAAGCGTGCCAGTGCTATCCTCGTCTACAAGGGCGCCGACACAGTGATTGCGGCCCCCAATGGCCGGGCAGCGATCAACAGCAATGGTGCCTCATGGCTGGCTACGGCCGGTTCGGGCGATGTTCTGTCGGGCATCATCGCCGGGTTGCTGGCTCAGGGCATGCCAGCCTTCGAAGCGGCCTGTGCGGCAGTCTGGATCCATGCCGAGACCGGCAGCCGTTTCGGACCGGGGCTGATCGCCGAGGACCTGCCGCTGGCGCTGGTGGCGGTGCTGCGCGAACTCGTTGAAAGCCGCGGGATGGCTGCCGAATGAACCGCCTGATTGCGCTGCTCGTTGCGATCATTAGTGCCATGTCCATGGTACATGCCGCGAACGCCGAAACTCCGCTAACCATCGTCGACGACCCGGCCGTTCTCGCCGAGCTTGACAGCGACGGCTATGGTTTCGCCGGCATTTTCGGCGTCGATGGCAAGGGCGATTTGAAGACTCTCTACGACAAGGCGCCGGCCTATCATGCGATCGTCGAAACGATTGCAAGCGACGTCGCAGCATTGTGGGCCGAGATGAAGGCCGGCGGCCGGCCGCTTTACGAGGTGACCGACGGCAATGTCGGCCGTGTCATGGACATGCGCTGGCTGAGGACCGATGCCGCGCGCTTCCGTCTCGTCGGCATAGTCAACCGGCTCGATCGGCGCGACTTCGCCGCGCTGCAAGGCGACACGAGTTGCGGCGAAGTGCGCTTCATCTATCGCCTCGCCTACAGCTTCAAGAAGAACGGCAAGGTTTTGGCCTCGCGCCTGCCGTTCAATTTCAGTGCCATCTACAATGTCGCGCCGGATGCCGATGGCGGTTGTGTCGGCGTCGCCGGACGCTGGGCACCACAACTCGACGAGAGCGTCGATGCCGGCTGGCTGATCGGCGGGCCGCTGGAAAGAGCGGCGCTCACCTTCAAGCAGCTCGAGCTCAATGCGCAAGTGGTCCGCTTCCCCTCCGGCCAGGAGACCGAATTCGGCGGACAGGCCGCCTATCTCATGCGCATTTTCGGCATCGACGGCGGGGCTGTCAGTGAAAGACCGCTGGAAAACACGCCCGACACGGCACGTCTCGCCGACGACGCTGCGCTGAAAGCAAGACTTGCCGACTATGTCCGCACCAATGTCGCGGCAATCGACTCCGGCGTCTACCAAATCCCCGATAAATTCTTGGCAAAGAAGGTAGTCTCATGGTCGACTTTCGGCAGCGCAAGGCAGGCCAACCACCCGTTCACGCCACTGTTCCAGCCCGCGGATTTAGCCGGGCTTGATTATTCCAAGCGGAAGCTGGTGCGCACGCCAGAGGCATTGGTCGAGCGGCTGGACAATGGCGCCTGCCAAGGCTGCCATCAGGCGGGTTCGACCGCCGGGTTCCACTTTATCGGCCTGGATGACAAGACGACCTCGCCGCTCAACCGCATCGAGGTCGGTATCTCACCGCATCTTCACGCCGATGTCCCGCGCCGCGTCGCCTGGCTGCGCGCGACTGCCGGGGGCAAGGAACCGAACCGCTTCCGCCCGCTGTCCTTCGCGCCGCCGGCGACATGGAACGATGCCAGCGAAATTGCCTATTCGCCGGCCGAAATGGCGATGCCGTGCTTCATGCCGGAAGATGCAGCCCGTTTCGGCGCGACTTGGCAATGCGGCGGCGGCACCGTCTGCACGCCGCTGGCGACCGCGTCCGGCGTGCGCACCAAGCTGGCGCAATGTCTGTTGCCCAAGGACAGCGAAAACATATTCTCCGGCCATCCGTGCCTGACCGGCTCGATCACCAGCAACCCGGCGCAACCTTTCAATGACCGCTATATCATCACCGGCCAGTTCGCGGCGTTCGCGCCAGGCATTTCGCGTACTGGCTACACCTGCCGACCGCCGAAGATCGGCGTGCCGGCGGGTATCGCCTATCGCGGCTGCGACGATCGGGATCGCAGCTTTGCCGCCTTCAAACCGGGCAAGCCGATGCCGAACGAGATTTGCGGATTGGTCGGCGGCAAAAAATTCGACACCTGCGTGGCGACCAATAATTTCGACCAGTGCCTGGGCGGCGCTGTCAATCGTGGTAATCGTCCCGCCTGCTCGGCCGACCATTTCTGTCGCGAGGATTACATGTGCCAGTCGCTGCCGCCCGATACGCCGGGCATCGGCAAGGTGAAAGGCATCGGCTTCTGCTCGCCGACCTATTTCATCTTCCAGATGCGCATCGACAATCACGCCACGCCGTGGTCGGGCGCTGTCAGCGCGACGATGGGAGCCGGGTTCGGAGCGGCGGAAGCGGAATAGGCCGACGACTCTGACATTGGCCGCAGTAGCTCCAGGCGGACAGCTATCGATCGAGGTCGTCGGCGATGTTCGATGTCCATTCACCGTCGAAATGCCGGACGCGTTCGGCGACGATCGTATCGCTCAGCAAGCTCGACAAGGCGGAAACCAGAATTGGTTCTATCTTTGGAACCGAGCTAAATCCAAGAGCAATCAGACGGTCGGACCAGGGCGGATGGTCCGCGCTTTCGTTATCGGGCGTGTCCCACGCTTTTTGCGCATACTCCTGCAGGATGGGAAGTCTCGACAAGTGAACTGCCGCCGCGAGGATCCTTTCGAGTGGTGGACGAGGCGGCGTCATGGCGCCAAGCAGTTCACGCCGGATCGGACTGTAGACCTGATCATCGAAAAACGCACTGGCAGCACCGATCAGTAGCAGGGCGCGGGCCGCTTCATATGCGTCGCCGGACATCGCTGCATGGCGATCCGCGTCAATTTCCGCCCGCCGCGACAACCGTATTTCTTCGCGCTCCAGCGTGCGCGACAGCGGACCAAGCATCCAGTAGAACAGGCTGCCCGAAACGGTTTTTCCCGGAGGAGCGAAGTCGAAGATTAGATCGAAGCTTTTTTCGAGTTCGGCCAGGTTGAGGCCGCCGTTTGTGTCCTTGTTTCTCAGATGTGCGTTCTCATGGACCAAGATCGCGGCAAAAGCCTTTTGGTCGGTCACTGCGAGCAGAGGAAGGCCGATGGTGAGAATCGCCCTACGGCCAAGCAGCCCCAGAAACGGCCGCTCTTCACCGATACTGGCGTTGAGATCGGGGCTCAGCACGATGGTAGTCCGGCTGGCGCGGTGTTTGCCGGCAATACTCTCCCAGATGGCCCATAATTTCGGGGCTGATTCCCGAGCGATCCCCTCCACCTTGCTGGGTCGAAAACCGGCGAACAATGTCCCGATCAACAGAACCATGCCCAGCATCGCAGATGGGATCGCAATAGCGCCAGCCGCGATGACGGCGAGCGGATGCCGGTCGAGAAACCAGAACCATAAGACTATTGGGCAGAACAGCGGCAGAGCGAAAAGCAGGACGGCAAACCTGCCGAAGCGCGCTCCCATGTAGAGGATCAGGCGCGACATCAGCGCCTCACAGCGGTATATTGTCGTGTTTCTTCCAGGGGTTCTGCATGTGCTTGTTGCGCAGCATCCTGAGTGCGCGGGCGATGCGCCGGCGGGTCGAATGCGGCATGATCACCTCGTCCACATAGCCGCGCTCGGCGGCAACGAAGGGCGAAAGGAAGCGATCCTCGTAAGTCTTTGTATGCGCAGCGATTTTCTCCGCATCGCCGATGTCTTTGCGGTAGATGATCTCGACCGCGCCCCTGGCGCCCATCACGGCAATCTGCGCCGTTGGCCAGGCATAGTTCATGTCGCCGCGCAAATGCTTTGATGCCATAACGTCATAGGCGCCGCCATAGGCCTTTCTGGTGATGACGGTGATCTTTGGGACGGTCGCTTCGGCATAGGCGAACAGAAGCTTGGCCCCATGTTTGATCAGCCCGCCATACTCCTGCGCGGTGCCGGGCAGGAAGCCCGGAACGTCCACGAAGGTGACGATAGGGATCGAGAAGCAGTCGCAGAAGCGTACGAAGCGCGCCGCCTTGCGGCTGGCGTCGGCATCGAGCACGCCGGCCAGCACCATCGGCTGGTTGGCGACGAAGCCGACGGTGCGGCCCTCGACACGGCCGAAGCCGGTGACGATGTTTTTCGCAAAATTCTGCTGGATTTCGAAGAAGTCACCCTCGTCGGCAACTTTAAGGATCAACTCCTTGATGTCGTAGGGTTTGTTGGCATTGTCGGGGATCAGCCTGTCGAGCGACAGATCGTGATCGGTGACCGACTGGTGGCATTCGATCTCGGGAATTTCCGCCGTGTTGGAGGCGGGCAGCAGATCGACCAGCCGGCGCATCTGCAACAGCGCCTCGACGTCATTGTCGTAGGCTCCGTCGGCGATCGAGGACTTCGTCGTGTGGACGGAAGCGCCGCCGAGGCTTTCGGCGGTGACTGTCTCGTTGGTGACGGTCTTCACCACATCCGGCCCGGTGACGAACATGTAGGAGGTGCCGCGGACCATGAAGATGAAGTCGGTCATCGCCGGCGAATAGACGTCGCCGCCTGCGCAAGGGCCCATGATCAGCGAAATCTGTGGGATGACGCCGGAGGCCAGAACATTGCGCTGGAAGATCTCGGCGTAGCCGCCGAGCGCCGCCACGCCTTCCTGGATGCGGGCGCCGCCGGCGTCGTAGATGCCGATGATCGGCGCGCGGTTGCGCAATGCCATCTCCTGCACCTTGACCACCTTTTCGGCATGTGCCTCGGACAGCGAGCCGCCGAACACTGTGAAATCCTTGGCGAAAAGATAGACCGGGCGACCGTTGATAGTGCCCCAGCCGGTAACGACGCCATCGCCGGCGATCTTGGTTTTCTCCATGCCGAAATCGGTCGAGCGGTGCTCGACGAACATGTCGAACTCCTCGAACGAGCCTTCGTCGAGGAAGACGTCGATGCGCTCACGGGCGGTGAGCTTGCCCTTCTTGTGCTGGGCCTCGATGCGGGCTCGGCCGCCGCCCATGCGGGCGATCTCGCGGCGCCGCTCCAGTTCCTTCAGCACGTCCTTCATGACCGGTCCCCAAAACGGAAAGCTGGATTGTGGTAGTCGTGGCAGCAAGTGAGCGCAAGCGCCGCTTCGCCATGGCTTTTGCTGCGCTGCAGCATCCGACCCCTTGCATTCCGAAGCGAACTGGGCCATATGCGGCGGTATAGGCGCTTGGGCCGGGAAACTCCGGCCTTCTCGACGAATGAGACTGGTTGCGTCTGTTTTCCCTCTTCCCGACATACCGGCAAGGTGGCGAAAAAGCCCCGTGGCATGAAGCCTGCGGGCACGACAGCGCAGCCGTGTGGACGATGACGTCCGCCCGCCTTGTCGTTTCATGACAATTTTCGACGGCAGGTTGCGCCCTGCCGCCATCGATGTTTGCGGCCAGAAGCCGCATGAAAGAAGAATATTTTGACCAATGAAAACACTTTGACCGGTGAGAACACTGGGGAACTGACCGGTTTCGCCGCACTTGGAATTAGCGGTGCACTGCTCAAGGCCACCCATGGCGCCGGCTTTACCGATCCCAAGCCGATTCAGGCGCAGGCTATCCCGCCGCAGCTCGAAGGCCGCGACATTTTCGGCATCGCCCAGACCGGCTCGGGCAAGACCGCGGCGTTCGCGCTGCCGATCTTGTCGAAGATCATCGCGCTTGGCACCAAGCGCCGGCCGAAGACGGCTCGTGCGCTGATCCTGGCGCCGACGCGCGAGCTCGCCGTACAGATCGAGGACACCATCAAGATTCTCGCCAAGGGCGCGCATGTCTCGACCGCGCTGGTGCTTGGCGGCGTCTCGCGCTTCAGCCAGGTCAAGAAGGTTGCACCCGGCGTCGACATCCTGATCGCCACACCTGGCCGGCTGACCGATCTGGTGCGTGAGGGCGATCTCGTACTTGCCGACACCAAATGGCTGGTGCTCGACGAAGGCGACCGCATGCTCGACATGGGCTTCATCAACGACGTCAAGCGCATCGCCAGGGCGACGGCGCCGGACCGTCAGACGGTGCTGTTCTCGGCGACCATGCCGGCCGAAATCGCCGAGCTGGCGAAAGGCTTGCTGAAGAACCCGATCCGCGTCGAAGTCGCCCCCCACAGCACTGCGGCCGCGGAGATCGTGCAGGGCGTCGTCTTTGCCCGCACCAAGCAGAAGCGCCAGGTGCTGTCGACGATGCTCGCCGATGACGCGATGAAGTCCGTTATCATCTTTTCGCGCACCAAGCATGGCGCCGACAGGGTGACCAAGGACCTCGAGCGCGACGGCTTCAAGGCCGCCGTTATCCACGGCAACAAGTCGCAGAATGCCCGCCAGAAGGCGCTCAACGATTTCCGCGAAGGCTCGGTGCGAATTCTCGTGGCGACCGACATTGCAGCACGCGGCATCGATGTGCCCGGCATTAGCCATGTGGTGAATTTCGACCTGCCGGACGAGGCGGAGAGCTATGTCCACCGCATCGGCCGCACCGGCCGTAACGGCATGGATGGCATCGCCATCACGCTTTGCGACCCTTCGGAAAACGCCAAGCTGCGCCAGGTCGAGCGTATCATCCGCACCAAGCTGCCGATCGTTGCCGATCATCTTGGCAGCCCCGATCCGCAGCGCAATCCGGCCGAGAAGAACGAGCGCAGCTTCGAGCCGGCCAACGATCGCAACGACCACAACGGCCGTCGCGACGGCAGGCGTCCCGGCGGCGCCAACAAGGGCTTCGCCAAGAAGCGTTTCGGCGGCGACAAGCCGGCCTTTGCGGGCGACCGCAAGCCGGAAGGCGCCAAACCCTTCAAGGGCAACAACAAGCGCCGCTTCGGCGGCAAGCGGCCGGCTGCGCGGGCGGCATAACCTGACCGTTTTGCGTCCGGCCAAGCCTGGTTTGGTCACTCACGATTGAAAAGGGCGACCGGAGTGATGCTTCGGTCGCCCTTTGCTTGAGGCCTTTGGTTTACTTCACCACCGCCTCGACCCACACGACAGTCCGCTGCGCGAGGGAAGCCGTGGTCGATGGCGCGATCGCGTCGCCGGCAATGACGTGGCGCCCCAGCGACCCGCAAACACGATCCGTCGCCGCGTCACCGATCCTATTCGACCGGTGGCTTGCGGTCGAAATTCAGCGGCCGCGCATTCCAGCGGGTGACCGTGCTGATCACCCATCGGGAGAACGGCCTCGGCAGCATCCTGAGCAGCTTCAGCGTCCAGCTCAGGCGGCGTGGGAAAGTGACTTCGAAGCCGCCGCATTCGATGCCTTTCGCGATACGGCTCGAGGCCAGGTTGACCGGCATCAAGCCCGGCATCGGCAGGAAGTTCTTCTCAGTCAGCCGCGTGTCGACAAAGCCCGGATTAATCACCTGGATGCGGACGTTCATCTTGTCGAAATCGTATTTCAGCGACTCGGCCAGGATATTGACTGCCGCCTTGGTGCCGCCATAGGCAGCGGTAGTGGGCCAGCCGAAATAGGCGGTGACCGAACCGATCAGCACGACATGGCCGCGCGAGCGTACGCGCATGCGTTCGATGACCGGCACCAGGCCATTGATGATGCCGAAATAATTGACTTCGAAAGACCGACGGAAATTGCGCGCGACAAGATCCTCGCCCGGCGTTGCGATATAGCTTCCCGCGTTGAACACTGCCAACACGATCGGACCGAGATTTTTCTCGATCGCTGCAACCGTCTCTGCCATGCGTTTTTCGTCGGTCACGTCGCAAGGAAAGGCTGCGACACGCCCCGACATCTGCGCCGTTTCGACGATGAGCGTATCGATCGGATGGTCATCGGGCGCAGTCACCGCGATGACATAGCCCTGAGCGGCAAGATCCTTGGCCAGCGAACGGCCGATACCGCTGCTGCCGCCCGTAATCCAGGCGACGCCATGCTTCGGATTGGCCAAATAGAGTGTCATGCTGCGCCCCGCCGGCTCTTCTTAACCTGCGCTCTACCGGTGAAGAAATCGAATGAAAAGAGTGCTTTTCGGTACATCGTTGAAATGAATACCGGCTGGGCGCCCCTGGGTGCAGGAATTGCAGTGTGCGAATGCGACTGGACCAGGCAAATTCTTGCCTTGAAACCGAAGCTTCGGGTTTCTAGGGTTTCGCCGCACCCACAAAGGAATCTCCATGCCCCGTTCTGTGATCGACGTGATCGGCAACACGCCCCTGATCCGCCTCAACAAGGCCTCGGAAGAAACCGGCTGCGAGATCCTGGGCAAGGCCGAATTCATGAATCCCGGGCAGTCGGTCAAGGACCGCGCCGGCCTGTTTATCATCCGCGATGCGGAGCAGCGTGGGTTGCTGCGGCCCGGCGGCGTCATCGTCGAGGGGACGGCCGGAAACACCGGCATCGGCTTGACACTGGTTGCCAAGGCGCTCGGCTACCGCACGGTGATCGTCATTCCCGACACCCAGAGCCAGGAGAAGAAGGATACAATCAAACTGCTCGGCGCCGAGCTGATCGAAGTGCCCGCCGTGCCTTACAAGAACCCGAACAACTACGTGAAGCTGTCGGGCCGGCTGGCCGAGCAGATGGCGAAGACCGAGCCGAACGGCGCGATCTGGGCCAACCAGTTCGACAATGTCGCCAACCGTGACGGCCATATCCGTACTACGGCCGAAGAAATCTGGAACCAGACCGACGGCAAGGTGGATGGTTTCGTGTCGGCGGTCGGTTCCGGCGGCACTCTGGCAGGCGTCGGTTTCGGGCTGAAGGCCAAGAACAGCCAAGTCAAGATAGCGCTGGCCGATCCGCTGGGGGCTGCGCTCTATTCCTTCTACACCAGCGGCGAGCTGAAATCCGAGGGCAGTTCGATCACCGAAGGCATCGGGCAGGGGCGGATCACCGCCAATCTCCAAGGCTTTACACCCGATTTTGCTTTCCAGATCCCCGACGAGGACGCACTGCCGATCATATTCGACCTGATCCAGGAGGAGGGGCTTTGCGTTGGCGGTTCGACCGGCATCAACATTGCCGGCGCCATTCGCCTGGCGCGCGAGCTAGGCCCCGGCCACACCATCGTGACCATGCTTTGCGACTACGGCACGCGCTACCAGTCGAAGCTGTTCAATCCTGAATTCCTGCGCGAAAAGAAGCTGCCGGTGCCGGGGTGGATGGAGCAACAGAGCACGATTTCGGTACCGTTCGAAAGGGTTGCGTGATGGCGCACAAGACCGAAGCGCTGTTTCGTGACGACGCCTATCTGGGGACGGCCGACGCCACTGTCGTCGCAGTCAACGATCGCGGCGGCATCATTCTGGACCGGACGGTGTTTTACGCCACGTCGGGCGGGCAGCCGGGCGACACCGGCAGCCTCGAGCGCGCCGACGGCACCGGCATAGCGATTGCCGCTACGATCACCGGCGAAACCAAGGACGAGATCATCCATGTGCCGGCGCTGGAGCAGGCAGTTCCAAAGGTGGGCGAGCGCATGCGGCTCGCCATCGACTGGCCGCGGCGGCAGTTGCTGATGCGCATGCATTCTGCCTGCCACCTGCTTACCGTCGTCTGCCCGTTCCCGATCACCGGCGCGGCGGTTTCCGAGGACGACAGCCGTATCGATTTCGACATCCCGGACGCCGGCTTTACCAAGGAAGACGTGACGGCCAGACTGATGGAGCTGGTGCGGGCCGACCACCCGATCTTCACCCGGCTCATTTCCGACGAGGAACTGGCATACAATCCGGGCCTGGTGAAATCCAAGAATGTGCGGCCTCCGGCTGGCACGGGAAAGATCCGATTGGTCTGCATCGGCGAGAACGCCTCGATCGACAGCCAGCCTTGCGGCGGCACCCATGTAAAGAGCACCGGCGAAATCGGCGAGATCCATATCGGCAAGATCGAGAAGAAGGGCCGCGAGAACCGGCGCTTCCGCATTCGCTTTGGTCCTATGCCGCCAGCCTGATATAGGACTGCGACAGGCGGGACAGGAGAGAAAAGATGGCCGACGACAGTCCTTTCACCATCGATGCCGATTGGTTGCAGAAGCAGCTCGGCAAGCCCGGCCTGACGATTGTCGACGCGTCTTGGTATCTGCCGGCCCAAAAGCGCGACGCGCGCGCGGAGTATGACGCAGCGCATATTCCAGGCGCCCGCTTCCTTGACCAGGATGCGGTTTCGGACCCCGACGTGGCTCTGCCGCACACGCTGCCGTCGCCGCAGCATTTCGCGCAATATGTCGGCGCGATGGGTATTTCGGCCGATGACACGATTGTTGTCTATGACGGGCCAGGGTTCTTTTCTGCACCGCGCGCCTGGTGGTTGTTTCGCGTCATGGGCGTATTCCAGGTCTATATTCTCGACGGCGGCTTCGACCGTTGGAAAGCCGCCGGACGGCCGGTGACGGCGGAGCTGACGAAGATCGCGCCTTGCGTGTTTTATGCCAACTTCGATGCCGCCCGCGTCGCCAGCCTTGCCGATATGCGCCGGATCGTCGAGACGGGGGAGAGCCAGATCGCCGACGCGCGCTCGCCTGGCCGTTTTGCCGGCACCGAGCCGGAGCCGCGCCCCGGCATCCGCTCCGGTCATATGCCGGGCGCGCACAACGTGCCGTTTTCGGCGCTTTCGGAAAACGGCGAATTGTTGCCAAAGGACAGGCTACGCAACGTGATCGAAGGAGCGGGCATCGACCTGTCGAAGCCGGTCGTCACCTCCTGCGGGTCGGGCGTCACCGCGGCAGCCATCACGCTGGCTTTGGAGACGCTTGGCCATGCCGACAACAGGCTTTATGACGGTTCGTGGACCGAATGGGGCGGGCTTTCCGACACGCCCGTCGTGACGGGCAAGGACTGACGGTGATGGAAGACGGATCGCTGGAAGACATCGACGTCACCGTGACGTTTCTCGAAATGCATGTGCCGCCTGCCTATTCGCCGCCTCTGCCGTACAACCGCCAGATCGCGCTGCTCAAGACCAAAGACATTCCGCTGCATTTCTACCGCTATTTGATGGATCGGGTCGGCCGCAAATGGCACTGGGTCAATGTGCTGAGGCTGAGCGACGAGGAGCTTGCGGCGGGCATTCACCGCGAGGACCGCGACATCAGGGTGCTTTATCTGGATGGTGCGCCGGCCGGCTTCTTCGACCTCAAGCCGCATTTGCCGGAGGAAGTGGAACTCGCTTATTTCGGAATGATGGAGCACGCGACCGGGCAAGGCATCGGCCGCTGGTTCCTCGGTGCGGCAATCGCCGCGGCGTGGTCGCACGGGCCAAGGCGGGTAACCGTGCAAACCTGCACCCTCGATCACCCAGCAGCACTGCCGCTCTATCAAAAACTAGGCTTTACGCCAGTGGCGCAAAAAAAAGAGGTCGTGCATCCGATGTCTTTCGCCGAGCGCGCGGCCAGCGTCATGCGGCCCTGATTTCAGGCCCGTTCATCCAGGCTTCAGCTTGTCGTTGCCACGCCCAGGGTCTGGATCAACACTCAAAGGCGGGTCCGACTTGTATGAGCCGGGCACTTTCCATATCGCTGTCGTCTAAAAACCGATGGTGATGGAGGATCGCACGATGACAATACGGGCGGTAATGGCCGGTGCGACGGGCTGGGTCGGCAAGGCGCTAGTTCCGGCGATCGCGGCGCAAGGCGACATGGCGCTGGCCGGGGCCGTGTCCCGCAGCGGTGCTGGGCAGGATTCCGGTCTGCTGGTTGGCATGCCGGCTAATGGTATTGTCGTTTCGGCTTCGCTGGCCGAGGCGCTGGAGGCGCCGTCGGACGTACTGGTCGACTTCACCAAGCCGCATGTCGTGAAAGACCATGTGCTGCTCGCCATCGACAAGGGACGGCACGCTGTGATCGGCACATCGGGACTGGGTGCTGCCGACTATGCCGACATCGATGCCGCGGCGCGCGCCAACGGCGTCGGCGTCGTTGCCGCCGGCAACTTTTCCATCACCGCCACGCTGATGAAGCGGTTTGCACTTATGGCGGCAAAATACGTGCCGGATGTCGAGGTCATCGATTATGCCAGTGCAAAGAAGCCCGACGCGCCCTCCGGTACCGCACGGGAGCTTGCTGAGGCGCTGGCCGACATCCGCAAGGCCTCAACGGCAAAGCCGGTCTCCGAGGTCTCTGGCGTGCCGGCTACACGCGGGGGTGCGGTCGGCGCAGGCGAGGGGGTGCAAGTGCACGCGCTTCGCCTGCCGTCCTACATCCTGTCCTGCGAGGCGCTGTTCGGCCTGCCAGACGAGCGGCTGACCATCCGCCACGACGCCGGCTCGTCCGCGGCACCCTATGTGGCGGGCACGCTGCTCGCCATCAGACGGGTACAGCAGATCAAGGGTCTGGTTCGCGGTCTCGACGCGCTGATGGACTGATCCATTTCGGCAGGAATCGGGTGGGAAGCTCTGTCTTGCGAGCATAATTTCCGGTCAACGACACCGGAGATTTTGCCATGACGATAAGATTCAAAGCCTTGCCAACCGACGCAGTCCGGGCACTTCAGCGCGGCGGGGCGGATGCTTATGGCCTGATGCCAGAGCGGCAGATTTCGGACGGCGACGGCGTGCCTTGCCGTCATTGCTTGAAGAATGTTGCTGCGGGGGAAGCCTATCTTGTTCTGGCCTATAGGCCTTTTCCGGAGCTGCAGCCTTATGCCGAAACCGGGCCGATCTTTCTGCATGCGGAAGAATGCGAACGCGCTGCCGAGGTTGAGTTGCTTCCAGAAATGCTCGAAAGCAGCGATTACATCGTGCGCGGTTATGGCAAGGACGACCGTATTGTTTACGGTAGCGGCGGCGTCATTCCGACCGACGCCATTGCCGCACGGGCAGAGACGTTGTTCAAACGCGACGACATTGCTTACGTCCACATCCGCTCGGCCCGCAACAATTGCTATCAGTGCCGGATCGACCGCGCGTAACCGAACAGGCTGCACCGGCTTGGGCCTGTCGCACTCCCGTCGCATACAAGCGGTAGAAAGAGACTGTCGATCGATTTGCCGACCGCGGATGAATCGGCGGAAATCTCGATAACCGAGGAAGCGGGGCTTTGGCTCCGCTTTTTTGTGCCTGCATTGTTCGCAAAACAAAAAACCCGCCGGGATTAGCCGGCGGGCTTGAACGATTTGCCTGGAGGGCCTTAGTTGAACTTATACTTCGCACCGATACGGACGGTGTGGAAAGAAGGAGTGGTGGTGAGGACATCGCTCGGCCCTCCAAACTCCTCCAGAATATCCTTCTCGGCAAACTGCGAATAACGATATTCGAGACCGACAGTTACGTTGTTGGTCACGGCCGCTTCCAAACCACCACCGACCGAGAAGCCGCTCGAGCCCCAATCGATGATGTCGCCGATGGGTGAAGATGCGTTCAGATCGAAATGCTGCCAGCTGTAACCGCCAAGCACATAGGCGAGGGTTGATTCGTTGACCTTCAAACCGACCCGGCCCAGCACATCGAAACCATAGTCGGTGTCCAGATTAATGGACCCGCCGGGCACTTCCAGCTCCGAGGTCATGCCGGAGTAGCGAGCATCAACCATAACGCCGGCAACCCAGCTGCCGAAGTCATGATCGTAGCCGGCGTTCAATTCGCCAAACACGCCTTCGCCGCCGATACCGTTGAACTCCAGGTCGCCAAGCGGCGGAACATTGATCTGATGCACCGACGCACCCGCGCCGCCCGCACCGCCGATATAGAAGCCGGTCCAGTTGTAGGTAGGTGCCTCAAAGGAAGAGACACCGCCATTCTGGGCGCCAAAACGATAATTGGCTGCTACCTGGAACGTGTGACGCGATGTATCGAGGTTGATTGCGCCATCCGGTACACCGAACTCGGAAAGGACATCATCGTTGGTGCTGAATTGCGTAAAACGATATTCGGTTTTGATGGTCCAGTTGCTGTTGATGGCCGTCTCGACGCCGGCTCCGACGAAGTAGCCGCTCTGGTCCCAGTCGAAGTCAAAACCTGCGCTCGTGTCAAATTTGTATTTCTGCCATGAATAGCCACCAAGGACATAGCCCAAAGTGTTTGGCGTGAAGAGGTAGCCTGCCCGCAAGCCAGCGTCGAAACCATAGGTCTCTTTGACCGATGCGTCGAATCCAGCAACGTCGAGGGAGGTTTCGATGTTGCCGGCATGAGCGTCCAGAAGTCCGCCGATCAGGAACCGCGGCGCCACCATATAGTCATACCCAACGGTGAGTTCACCGTACAGGCCTTCGCCACCAATACCGTTGAACGACACCCCAGGAATGAAGTCGCTGCTCAACTCGTGGACGTTCGCCCCGGCGCCAACGCCAAAGCCGACGTAGATGCCACTCCAGTTGAAGCCCGCCGTCTCCACGACCGGTTCGACCACGTCGGCGGCATGAGAGACCGACCCAAGCGCCAGAACAGAAACTGCGCCGAGAAGAAGAGATTTCGTGAATTTTCTGCTGATCATTACCCTGCCCCTGGTGAACCCGGCATCTACGTAGCATCGGCTCATTGTGGCGGCTGTAACAAAAAAGCCACAGAAAGAGCACATTGCATCAAACGGGCACCAGATGCGGGCAAGACCGGCTGTAGACCGAGAAAATTGCCTGTGAACAAGCAGCCGCCGACAGCATCGGCGACTCATCAGGAACAAACGGTTGGAAATCAGGCCGCGAGAACGGCCTTCGGCTCGACCAGTTCGTAACCGAGCGCTTCGGCCACCGCGCGATTCGTTATCTTGCCCTTGTGGACGTTAAGCCCGTTGCGCAGATGGTGGTCGTCTACCAGCGCCTTGAGGCCCTTGTTGGCGAGCTGCAGGCCATAGTGCAGCGTAGCATTGTTGAGCGCGTGGGCCGAGGTGACCGGCACCGCGCCCGGCATGTTGGCGACGCAATAATGGATGATGCCGTCGACTTCATAGGTCGGCTCGGCATGGGTGGTGGCGTGCGAGGTCTCGAAACAACCGCCCTGGTCGATGGCGACGTCGACCAGCACGGCTCCTTTCTTCATGCCCGACAGCATTTCGCGCGTCACCAGCTTGGGCGCTGCTGCCCCCGGGATCAGCACGGCGCCGACGACTATGTCAGCCGAAAAACATTCTTCCTCCAGCGCCTCGACGGTCGAGTAGCGGGTGTGAACGCGGCCGCCAAAGATGTCGTCGAGCTGACGCAGGCGCGGGATCGAGCGGTCGATAATAGTGACGTCGGCGCCGAGGCCGGCCGCCATCCGTGCGGCATGCAGGCCGACAACGCCGCCGCCGAGCACGGTGACCTTGCCGGGGAGCACGCCGGGCACGCCGCCAAGTAGCACGCCGCGGCCGCCATTGGCCTTTTGCAGCGCCGTGGCGCCCGCCTGGATCGACAGGCGGCCGGCAACTTCCGACATCGGCGCCAAGAGCGGGAGGCCGCCGCGCTCGTCGGTGACCGTCTCGTAAGCTATCGCGGTCACGCCGGAGGCCAACAGGCCCTTGGTTTGCTCCGGATCCGGGGCAAGATGTAGATAGGTATAGAGGATCTGGCCATCGCGGAGCTGAACCCATTCGTTGGCCTGCGGCTCCTTGACCTTCACGATCATGTCGGACTTGGCAAACACGTCGGCTGCCGTCTTGGCGATCGTGGCGCCGGCAGCGCGATACGCGTTGTCATCGGCGCCGATGCCTGCACCGGCGCCGGTCTCGACAAGCACTTCATGGCCATGCGCGACATATTCGCGGACCGAGCCCGGTGTCAGGCCGACGCGGTATTCGTGATTCTTGATTTCCCGGGGGCAGCCGACGCGCATCTTTTTTCTCCTGATCCGGCCCTTTGGGGCTCGTTCCCTGTCTAGAGATAGTGAACCACGAATCGCTCGATAAGTGTTTGCGAATGCGCTTGCCTGAGAGGCGACTCTTCGATAATCGTTGCGCAAAACATTGCAATTGTCGCAGGAACTCGCAAAAATGCCGCTCGACAGGATTGATATCGCCATTCTTGAGACGTTGCAGAAGGATGGGCGCATACCCAATGCAGCGCTCGCCGAGAAGGTCGGCCTATCGCAGTCGGCCTGTTCGCGGCGGCTGGACAATCTGGAGAAATCCGGAACCATCCGCGGCTATCACGCCCGGCTGTCCAACGCTGCACTTGGGCACCAGATGACGGCGATCGTGCATATATCGCTGTCCGGGCAATTCGAGAAGACGTTGTCGGATTTCGAGGCAGCGATAAAGCGCTGCCCGAACGTCCTATCCTGCCATTTGATGTCGGGCGAATATGACTACATCCTGCGTATAGCGGCAAAGGATCTCGTCGACTACGAACGTATCCACAAGGAGTGGCTGTCGGCAATGCCGCATGTGACGAAGATCAATTCGTCTTTTGCCTTGCGCGAAATCGTCGATCGCACAGCGGTGGGAATGAAACCTGAACTCGCCTAGGCCCGAACTCGCCTAGGTGTTGACTGCCTCGGTCACCACACGGTCCATCGGAATGTCGTGCGGCTGCGGGTAGATGGTGACGATGCGCTGCAGTTCGTAGCCGACGCCGATGACCAGCGGTTTGAAGGGCATCGCGGCAAGCGTACGATCGAAGAAGCCGCCGCCATAGCCCAGGCGAAACTGCTCAGGATCGATGCCGACAATCGGCGAAATGACGATGTCGGGTAACACCGGATCGCCGTCAGCCGGTATCGGGATATTCCAGACGCCCTTCTCCAGCCGGTCTCCGTGGGTATAGGCGCGAAAGACAAGCGGCCGGTCTTTCTCGACGACGACGGGCAACGCCGTGCGCCCGCCCCGCGCGTCGACGGTTTCCATCCACGGGCGCAGGTCCGGCTCGCCGCGAAACGGCCAATAGAGGCTGACCACGCGGCCGGCGATGTCACCGATCATCGCGTCGAGCCCTTCGGCAATGCGCTGCGACATGGCTGCGCGCGTGTCGGCTGAAACGGCAAGGCGGGATGCGATCAATCGCTGGCGCTCGGCCTTGCGCCAGCGCCTTACGTCGGTCCAGTCGGATAGCGGCGCTTGGAACTCCGGGTCGAGCTCGTGCATAAAACAAGGCGGCGAGGCGTACTGCGCTGAGCCTTCATCTTCATCCCTAGCCATGCTTCACCTGCAATATACAGTTCCAACCAAGTCGTATCCTGGACGCAGGCTATATCTGGGAACGAGTCTGCAGCATGCGTATTCACGACATCAAGAGACGACTCCCAGTTAGTTGCAGCGCAGGCATTGCTGCACTGCACAACGACACTTACATCAGCCTTGGCGAGAGGGATGAGTGAGATGAACACAGCCAACCATCACGTCGTCGTCGTAGGCGCCGGATTCGGCGGTCTCGAATTCACCCGCGCACTTGCCCACGCGCCGGTGCGCATCACCATGATCGACAGGCGTAATCATCACCTCTTTCAGCCACTGCTCTACCAGGTGGCGACGACGGCGCTGGCCACCTCCGAAGTGGCCTGGCCGATCCGCCATCTCCTGCGCAAGCGCGATGACGTGACGACGCTGCTCGCCACCGTTACCGGCATCGACCGCACCGGCAAGCGCGTGCTGCTGCAGGACGGCGGCACGGTCGCTTACGACACGCTTGTGCTGGCGACCGGCGCGCGGCACGCCTATTTCGGCCATGACGAATGGGAACCGTTTGCCCCGGGCCTGAAGACGCTGGAGGATGCCACCACCATTCGACGGCGTATTCTTTTAGCTTTCGAGCGGGCCGAACGGGAAACCGATCCCGCCAACCGTCAGGCATTGCTGACGCTGGCGATCGTCGGCGGCGGGCCGACCGGCGTGGAACTGGCCGGCACTATTGCTGAGCTGGCGCACGACACGCTGCGCGGCGAGTTCCGCAACATCGACACGCGGCAGACGCGTGTGGTGCTGATTGAGGCCGGCGACCGCATCCTGTCCAATTTCGCTCCCGAACTCTCCGGTTATGCAACGAAGGCGCTCGAACGGCTCGGCGTGACCGTCGAACTCGGCCGGGCGGTTACGCGCTGCGATGCCGAGGGTGTCGTCTTCGGCGACACACACTTGCCGGCCAGGACAATCCTGTGGGCGGCGGGCGTCGCCGCTTCGCCGGCCGCCGAATGGCTCGGCGCGGCAGCGGACCGCGCGGGCAGAGTGCTTGTCGAGCCCGACCTGAGTGTGCCGGGAAACCGGGAGATTTTCGTCATCGGTGACGCAGCGCACGTCCTGCGGCCGGATGGCCGGCTGGTGCCGGGCGTCGCGCCCGCCGCCAAGCAGCAGGGACGGCACGTCGCCGCGACGATCAAGGCAAGGCTTGCCGGTGACGCGACACCGCGTCCTTTCAGCTACAGGCATGACGGCGATCTGGCGACGATCGGCAAGCGCGCCGCGGCCATCGATTTCGGCTGGATCAAGCTCACCGGCCGGCTTGCCTGGTGGCTGTGGGGCTTGGCGCATATCTACTTCCTGATCGGCTTTCGTAACCGGCTTGCGGTTTCCCTGAGCTGGCTATGGATCTACTTCACCGGTCAGCGCAGCGCGCGGTTGATCACCCAGGGCGACGACGATAAGGGCTGATTGTTCGCTGCCGGACATTCATCGGCGCGTCACCTCCTCTTGATGGAATCGGCTTCTGGACTCGGCTGGATTTCGGCGCGAAGCTTTGCTTCGGGCAGGACTTGTCACGTCGTGGAAGAAAGAGAAAACGAATGTCCCAACTGCGCCACCTCGTCTCACGCCGCGATTTCCTCGCCGGCGTTGCCGTGAGCGGAGCGCTGATTATGCTGCATCCGTTCTCCGCCCGGGCTCAAGCCAATCAGGCGCATCTGAGGATTATGGAGACGACCGACATCCACGTGAATGTGCTGCCTTACGATTACTACGCCGACAAAGCCAACGACACGATGGGGCTGTCGCGAACGGCATCGTTGATTGAAGCCGTGCGCAAGGAAGCAACCAACGCGATGCTGGTCGATAATGGCGACCTTCTACAAGGCAACCCGATGGGCGACTACATCGCCTACGAGAGAGGGATGAAGGATGGCGATCTGCATCCGGTCATGAAGGGCATGAACCTGCTCGGCTACGAATGCTCGACGCTCGGCAACCACGAGTTCAACTATGGCCTGTCGTTCATGGACAAGGTGCTGGCCGGTGCCAATTTCCCGTTCGTCTGCGCGAACCTGATCCGCGGCACCGAGCTCGCCGCGAACCCGCGCGACGACAAGCTCTATCTCAAGCCGTATGTCATCCTCGACAGGAAGATCAAAGACGGATCGGGCGCCGAGCAACCGATCAGGATCGGCATCATTGGCTTCGTGCCGCCGCAGATCATGGTCTGGGACCTGAAAAATCTCGAAGGAAGTGTCAAGACGCGCGACATCGTCGAGGCGGCCAAGGCGTGGGTGCCGCAAATGAAGGAAGAAGGCGCCGACATCGTCATTGCGCTCTCCCATTCCGGCATCGACGTGAAGCAAAGCGACATGATGGAGAATGCCTCCGTCTTCGTGGCAGGTGTCGAAGGCATCGATGCGGTGTTCACCGGCCACCAGCACCTCGTCTTCCCTGGCAAGAAGGACTTTCAGTTGCTGGAAGCCGTCGATCCGGCGAAAGGCACGCTGCAAGGCAAGCCCGCCGTTATGGCCGGCTTCTGGGGCTCGCATATGGGGCTGATCGATCTGTTGCTGGAGCGCGACGGATCGACATGGAAAATCGTCTCGGCGACCTCTGAGGCCAGGCCGATCTTTGAGCGGGTCGACAAGACGAACAAGCCGACCGTCGCGGACGACCAGCGCATCGTCGACGCGCTCAAACAGGATCACGAGGCGACGCTCGCCTATGTGCGCCGGCCTGTCGGCAAAACCTCGGCGCCGCTCTATTCCTATTTTGCGCTGGTCGCCGACGATCCATCGGTCCAGATCGTCAGTCAGGCGCAGACCTGGTACTTGAAGGACATCCTGAAGAACACCGAGTGGAAGGATATGCCGCTGCTGTCGGCGGCGGCACCGTTCAAGGCGGGTGGGCGCAACGGCGCCGACTATTACACCGACGTGCCGGTGGGCGATATCGCCATCAAGAACGTCGCCGACCTCTACCTCTATCCAAACACGGTGCGCGCCGTCGAAATCACCGGAGCGGAGGTGAAGGAATGGCTGGAAATGTCGGCCGGCATCTTCAACCGGATCGAACCGGGCAAAGCCGACCAGGCGCTCATCAACACTGACTTCCCATCCTATAATTTCGACGTGATCGACGGCGTCACCTACAAAATCGATCTGTCGCAGCCACCGAAATATGATTCGAAGGGCGGGCTGGTGAATGCTGGCTCGAACCGCATTATTGACTTGATGTTCAACGGCAAACCAATTGATCCCAAGCGGAAATTCGTCGTCGCCACCAACAACTACCGAGCCGGCGGCGGAGGCAATTTCCCGCAGATCAATGCCTCGAAGATCATCTACGAAGCGCCCGACACCAACCGCGATGTGATCGTGCGTTATATCGTCAGCAAAGGCACCATCAATCCGTCGGCGGACGCCAACTGGTCGTTTGCGCCACTACCGGGAACCAGCGTCGTATTCCAGACCGGCGCCAGGGCAAAGGATTTCATTGCGCAAGTGACGTCGCTGAAGATCGAGCCGGCGGGCGAGGGCGAAGCAGGGTTTGCCAAGTACCGCATCACTCTCTAGGTGAGGATTTGAGCGTCGACTCGAAACTGTCTCAGCGCTAAGATACTGTCCGGTATGGCAAACCTTTTTCCAGCAGATGGCCTTGTCACCCACGTGGTGCGAAACGCCGCTTGACGGCAGGCATGACCAGATCCAGTGCGTCCGTCGAAATCCCACCGGAATAATCGTCCGGCAGTTGGTCGATCGAGGCTGGGTCGTCGAGGCCTTGTGAAAAGCCGCCGCCGGAATAGGGACCGAGCAGGTAGACATGGCTGCCGACACCGTCCATACGGTCGAGAAAACGGTCCGGCCAGCCCCACATCCACTTTGCGATATTGACGGGGATGAGCAAAGTGCCCTGGCGGCAGGCATCAGGAACGTAGCCGCTCCAGCCGAGCGCAGTGTAGCGAAGAATGCAGCGCGTCAGGGATGCGCGGCTCAGCGTGTGCGTATCCGGCAATGCTGCCTTGACCGCGTCCATAGGCCTGTCGCCGCCATAGACCGTCAGATTGGGGCGCTCGGCCGGCGTCAATGTGGCGAGCCAGGGCAGCCAGCATCTCGCCTTCCTTGGGATCGTTGCTTTTGACGTTGATGTTGAAGCGCCGGTTCGGGAAGCGCTGCAAGACTTCATCCAGCGACGGCATCATGCCGACACCCTTGCCGCGAAACGGAAAGGTCTTGCCGCCATCGGCAGTGTAGCCATAACCAATATCGAGCGTCTTCAATTCGGACATTGCATGGCTGCGCGTTTCACCCTTGCCGTCGGTGCGACAATCCAGCGTCCAATCGTGGAAGACGGCGAACTTGCCGTCCGTGGTAGGATGGACATCAAGTTCGAGCGCGTCCGCACCGAGCGCGAAGGCGGCTTCCATCGACGGTATCGTGTTCTCGAGGAAGGAATGGCGCGGCGTCAGCATGCGAGCGGCCGTGCATGTTTCCGATCCGAGGTTCGTACGGTCGAAATCCTGAGCCAGGCCGCGATGCGCAAGCACCGAAGGGGTGCCGGCCGGCCGGCTCGAAAGCAGCGAGGTGTTGTTGAGCCAGATGCCGCCCGCAGCGACAAGAATTGCAACGAGGGAGATCGTCCGTCTGCGCATGATATGATTCCCATTGGCCGTTATGGCCGCATCCTGCGTCACGATCGGACTTTTTGACGGCCGGGCAGATCAAACGGCCGCTAAAGATTCCCGGGGAGGGTCCCCAGCAGCGTTGGAATCGTTATGGTTGCAGCCGTCCATATGCGCTAGTTTTAGTCATGCGTTATGTCATCGTCATCACGACCGTCACCTTTTTCCTGATCTGGGACGGCATTTACAACCAAGGCCGCTACCTCGACAGGACGGTCAGGGAGGTGACCCGCATCGTGCACTATGTAACCAGCATGGTGTAGTTTCTCTTCGCTGCTACGGTTCGCAGACGCGACAAACCTGCCGATTGACGGCACGCTGCCGCTGACACAAAAGAACGCCGGTCCAACGGTCGAGGAGGCTGGGTTGATCCGGCATATCGTTTTCTTCAGCGCACGGCATAAAGCGGATGTCGAGGCAGTGCGCACGGGCCTCCTGGCGCTTGGCAAGATACCTCATTCGCGTCATTTCGAGGTAACGCTCAACACCAAGGTCGACCCGCTCTCGGATGAGATCGATGTGGTCGTCTACGCCGAGTTCGAGGACGAAGCGGCGCTCGCCGCCTACAAGGCGCATCCGCTCTATGCAGAGACGACCAGCCGGGTCAAACCGCTACGCGAATTGCGTTATTCGGCCGACATCGTTGCAAGTTGACGAGCCGCCGTCCCCTAGGCGCTGATAATGGTCTTGCCGCTGAGGCGTCGGCCAAGCCCTTGAACCATTTTCAGGAATGAGGCACACCGCGCGGGACATGACCGAGAACACCTCCGCAAGGCCTCATCCGCTCGATCACCTGGTGCTGCCGACCGCGAGCCTCGATATTGCGCGGGCGCGCTTGACCCTGCTTGGCTTTACTGTTGCGCCGACAGGTATCCACCCTTTCGGAACGAAAAACTGCTGTGTCTTCCACACCGACGGCACCTATCTCGAGCCGCTCGTGGTCGCCGACAGACAGGCCGTGGCAAAGGCGATCGCGAACCGCAATGTCTTTGTCGCGCGTGATCGCACCTATCGCGAAGAAAACGGCGATGAAGGATTTTCTGCCGTGGCGCTGGGCACCGAAAGCGCCGCCGCGGACCACGCGCGTTACATGGAAGCCGGTCTGTCGGCGGGGGACGCGCTAAGCTTTTCGCGCGCCTTCACCGATGCGACGGGAAAGAGCGACACCGCATCGTTCAAACTGGCCTTCGCGGCTACAGGCAAGGCAACGGACGCTTTTCTCTTCGCCTGCGAGCGGATCAATGCGCCGAACGTCGACCGCACTGCGTTGCAGGGCCACGCTAATGGCGCAACCGGCATTGTCGAAGTCGTAGCAGTCACTGGCGAACCTTTCGAACAAGGCCGCTTGATTTCGATCGCAGCCGGAATCGAGGCGCAGGGCGGCACTGTCTATGAGCTGCCGAATGCCGTAGTGACCATTCTGGATCCTGCAGCCTATTCGGCACGCTTCGGCATTCCTGCCGGCGCGCCATCTGAACTCCGCTATGCCGGGATCGTCTTTTCGATTAGGCACGCCGACGCCGTCGCCAAGCTGTTTGCAGCCAATTCCGTCGAACACCACACGCGCGGCGGTGATATCATCGTGCCGCCGGCGCCAGGGCAGGGCGCCGCCTTCATTTTCCGGGAGATCGCATGAACAAGCTCAATCCACTGATGCCGAACTCTTCCGTTGCGGTCGGCAAAGTCATTTTCGGCAACAGCGCGCCCTTATCGCTGATCGCCGGTCCATGTCAGCTGGAATCGCGGCAGCACGCTTTCGACATGGCCGGTGCGCTAAAGGAATTGACTGAAAGGCTCGGCATTGGGCTCGTCTACAAGACCAGCTACGACAAGGCCAACCGCACCTCGCTTGGCGGCACGCGCGGCGCGGGACTTGAAGCGGCAATGCCGATCTTCGACGACTTGCGCAAGAATTTTGCGCTGCCGATCCTGACCGACGTCCACACTGAGGAACAATGCGCGATCGTCGCTCCGCATGCCGATATCCTGCAGATTCCTGCCTTCCTCAGCCGACAGACCGATTTGCTGATTGCTGCGGCAAGAACCGGCAAGGTGGTCAATGTGAAGAAGGGCCAATTCCTCGCGCCGTGGGACATGAAGAACGTCGTCGCCAAGATCATCGGCTCCGGCAACGCCAATGTCTTGGTGACCGAGCGCGGCGCATCCTTTGGTTACAACACCCTGGTGTCCGACATGCGGGCGCTGCCGATCATGGCCGAGATCGGTGCGCCGGTGATTTTCGATGCCACCCATTCCGTGCAGCAGCCGGGTGGGCAGGGCGGTTCGTCTGGAGGCGACCGGCGCTTTGTCGAGACGCTGGCGCGCGCGGCCGTCGCGGTTGGCGTCGCCGGCGTCTTCATCGAGACGCACCAGGACCCCGACAACGCGCCTTCCGACGGTCCCAACATGGTGCCGCTAAAGGATCTTCCCGCATTGCTTGAACGACTGATGGCCTTCGATCGCATCGCCAAGAGCGTGGGTTGAACCAGCAGTTGCGCCACAGCAGCGTCGTCAAGAAAACTTTGAAGAATTTCGAACCCGCCTGGAACCTTAGCCCGCGGCCCTCATTGTCAAAATCTAATGTCAACGACGACGAGGAGAACACCATGACGACCCAGACGGGACACACCGAAGCCATCGCCGCTTCGCGGGTTATCGGCACATCGGTCTACAACACGGAAGGCACTCATATCGGCGACATCGAGGACGTTATGCTCGACAAATTGTCGAACGGAATCATGTTTGCCGTGATCGGTTTTGGCGGATTTCTCGGCATTGGCGAGAAATACCACGCCATTCCGTGGGCGAGCCTTGATTATGACGAGGACAAGGGTGGCTATGTCGTGCCGTTCACCAAAGACCAGCTGATGGCCGCTCCTTCTTACTCGATCAACGAGCTGACCGGCGCCGACGGCGAGGCCGCACGTGACGCCTCATACAACTACTACAAGGTCGAGCCTTACTGGCATTGACCTTACTGGCACTGACTAAGTCTCCTGGAATCAAAAAGGCCCCCGGGAAATCGGGGGCCTTTCGATGTGGCGGGTTGCTACTGCGCAATCTGCAGGGCCGGCAAAGGCGACGATCCCTGCGGGGGTTGCTGATTGTCGCACGACGTCAGGAACGCAGCCGCGATCAGGAACAAACTCACAATACCGCTCAACTGGGACATGGCGAAACTCCTCCTGTTTCGCCCCGCGCGACAACAGCCATAAACCAGAAACCGGCATGCGGCCTATGACAAATGATGACAGTGTTTTGTGCTTCGTGAGTCCCAAGAGCGGCAATGGGCGCGGGGCAATATTTGCAACTGCCCCGATTGCGTTTTGCGGCGCTTTGGCTAAGAGGTGCGCGACGCTTCAATCGATCAATCGGGGACATCGCAATGACGGCCATCATCGACATTGTCGGGCGTGAAATCCTGGACAGCCGCGGAAATCCGACCGTCGAGGTCGACGTCGTGCTCGAAGACGGTTCGATGGGTCGCGCCGCGGTGCCGTCCGGTGCCTCTACCGGCGCGCATGAGGCGGTCGAACTGCGCGATGGCGGCCCCCGCTATCTCGGCAAAGGCGTGCTCACGGCGGTCGAGGCGGTGAACGGCGAGCTGTTCGAGGCGATCGGCGGCATGGAGGCAGAGAATCAGATCCATATCGACCAGACCATGATCGAGCTCGATGGTACGGCCAACAAGAGCCGGCTCGGCGCCAACGCCGTCCTCGGCGTGTCGCTGGCGGTGGCCAAGGCCGCGGCCGAAGCGGCCGACCTGCCGCTCTACCGTTATGTCGGCGGTACCAAGGCCCATGTGCTGCCGGTGCCTATGATGAATATCATCAATGGCGGCGCGCATGCCGACAACCCGATCGATTTCCAGGAATTCATGATCCTGCCGATCGGCGCGCCGACGCTGCGCGACGGCGTGCGCTGGGGCTCGGAGATCTTTCATACGCTGCGAAAGAAGCTGAAGGACGCCGGCCATAACACCAATGTCGGTGACGAGGGCGGCTTTGCTCCCAACCTGAAGAGCGCGCCGGCCGCGCTCGACTTCATCATGGAATCGATCGAGCAGGCTGGCTTCAAGCCTGGCGAGGAGGTTGCGCTAGGCCTCGACTGCGCGGCGACCGAATTTTTCAAGGATGGTAACTACGTCTATGAAGGCGAGAGGAAAACCCGCGACCCGAAGGCACAGGCCAGATATCTGGCCAAACTTGCTGCCGACTACCCGATCATCACCATTGAGGACGGCCTCGCGGAGGATGACTGGGACGGTTGGAAAATACTGACCGATCTCATCGGCAAGCAAACGCAGCTGGTTGGCGACGATCTGTTCGTCACCAACACGGCGCGGCTGCGCGACGGCATCCGCATGGGTGTCGCCAATTCGATCCTGGTCAAGGTCAACCAGATCGGCTCGCTTACCGAAACGCTCGACGCCGTCGAGACCGCGCACAAGGCCGGCTATACCGCGGTGATGTCGCACCGCTCGGGCGAGACCGAGGATTCGACCATCGCCGACCTCGCCGTTGCCACCAATTGCGGGCAGATCAAGACGGGCTCGCTGTCGCGCTCGGATCGCATGGCCAAGTACAACCAGCTCATCCGGATTGAGGAGGAGCTCGGCAAGCAGGCGCAATATGCCGGCAAGTCGATCGTGAAAAGCTGATTTCGAGAGAGAAAATCCGTGGCGGCGAGGGCGGGGACATTCCCGCCCTTTTTTGCTTCCTGGCTCTGAATCCAACAGGCTGTAACCGTCCATTAAGCACAATCGGGCGACAAAGGCGGCGTAGAGGATTCGGACCATGTGGACACGCCAGCACAAGCAAAGAAACACCGGCCGGCTGATCATCCCCTCGCTCTGCGTGGTGTTCCTGACTTATTTCGGCTTCCATGCCTATCATGGCGAGTTCGGGATATATTCCAAGTATCGGCTCGAAGCCGAGACTGCCGAATTGCAGGGCAGGCTCGATACCGTCAAGGCACGTCGGATCGATCTCGAGCGCCGCGTTCAGCTGATGCATGAGGGCACGCTGGAGAAGGACATGCTGGACGAGCAGGCGCGCAAGGCGCTTAATCTGTCCCACGCCGACGAGATCACCATCATGTTGCCGGTCGCAAGATAACCCGATTTCAGTTAATCGGCGATATTTGCAATGATTTTAATTGCTTAGATGCATGACAGCCATGCGTTTTCGGCATGGCGAAAGCCTTCCCTGCATGTTAGCCTGCCTCAAATCGGTGGGAGAACTGATCTCCCTCGCTGTCCGCCAAGAGACGCCAACAGGGAGTGATGCATGGCCACCGCCACCAGAAAAGCGCCTGCCAAATCCAAATCAGACGGCAAGATGCCGGGCCTTTCCACCCCGAAGCCTGTTGAATTCACCAAAGACCAGGAGCTTGCCGCCTACCGGCACATGTTGCTCATCCGCCGCTTCGAGGAAAAGGCAGGCCAGCTTTACGGCATGGGCTTCATCGGCGGTTTCTGCCACCTCTACATCGGCCAGGAAGCGGTCGTTACCGGCATGAAGATGGCGCTGATCGATGGCGACCAGATGATCACCGCCTATCGCGACCATGGTCATATGCTGGCGATGGAGTTGTCACCGCGCGGCGTCATGGCCGAACTGACCGGGCGCCGTAGCGGCCTGTCGAGAGGCAAAGGCGGCTCCATGCACATGTTCTCCAAGGAGAAGCATTTTTACGGCGGCCACGGCATCGTCGGCGCGCAAGTGTCGCTCGGCACCGGCATTGCCTTCGCCAACCGCTATCGCGGCAACAACAATGTGACGCTGACCTATTTCGGCGATGGCGCCGCGAACCAGGGCCAGGTCTACGAAAGCTTCAACATGGCCTCACTGTGGAAGCTTCCGGTGATCTACATCATCGAGAACAACCGCTACGCCATGGGCACCTCGGTCTCGCGCTCTTCGGCCGAGACAGATTTCTCGCACCGCGGCGCCTCCTTCAAGATTCCAGGCATCCAGGTCGACGGCATGGATGTGCGCGCCGTTAAGGCCGCCGGCGACCTCGCCGCCGAATGGTGCCGCGCCGGCAACGGGCCGCTCATTCTCGAAATGCAGACCTATCGTTACCGCGGCCATTCGATGTCGGATCCGGCAAAATACCGCTCCAAGGAAGAAGTGCAGAAAATGCGCTCCGAACGTGACCCGATCGAGCAGGTCAAGGCGCGGCTGCTCGACAAGAAATGGGCAAGCGAGGACGAACTCAAGGCCATCGACAAGGAAGTCCGCGACGTCGTCGCCGACGCCGCAGAATTTGCCCAGAACGACGCGGAGCCGGATCCGTCCGAGCTCTGGACCGACATCGTACTTTAACGAGAGGGAAAGGACATGCCGATCGAAATTCTCATGCCCGCCCTCTCGCCGACCATGGAAGAGGGTAATGTTTCCAAGTGGTTGAAGAAAGAGGGCGACAAGGTCGTAGCCGGTGACGCCATTGCCGAGATCGAGACCGACAAGGCAACGATGGAAGTCGAAGCCGTGGACGACGGCACCCTTGCCAAGATCGTGGTTCCTGCCGGCACCGAGGGTGTCAAAGTCAACACACTGATCGCTGTGCTGGCCGTCGATGGCGAAGACGTCGACGAGGCAGGCGAAGGTATCGGCGAGGAGGCCATTGAGTCGCAAGCGGAAGCGCCCGCGGCTGCTCCGGCCAAGAGCGAAGCTGCAGCACCTGTTGCCGCCGCGCCCAAGCTGGAAATTGTCGCCGATCCCGACATCCCGGCCGGCACCGAAATGGTCTCGACCACGGTGCGTGAAGCCTTGCGCGATGCAATGGCGGAGGAAATGCGCCGCGACGGCGATGTCTTTGTCATGGGCGAGGAGGTTGCCGAGTACCAGGGCGCCTACAAGATCACGCAAGGCCTGTTGCAGGAATTCGGTCCGCGGCGCGTGGTCGACACGCCGATCACCGAGCACGGCTTTGCCGGCGTTGGTGTTGGCGCGGCGATGGCCGGCCTGAAGCCGATCGTCGAATTCATGACCTTCAACTTCGCCATGCAGGCGATCGACCAGATCATCAATTCAGCCGCCAAGACGCTCTATATGTCCGGCGGCCAGATGGGCGCCCCGATCGTCTTTCGCGGCCCGAACGGGGCGGCTGCCCGCGTCGCTGCGCAGCATTCGCAATGCTACGCCGCCTGGTACAGCCATGTTCCCGGCTTGAAGGTGGTGATGCCTTATACCGCCGCCGACGCCAAGGGTCTGCTCAAGGCGGCGATCCGCGACCCGAACCCGGTCATCTTCCTCGAGAACGAAATCCTTTACGGCCACTCCTTCGACGTGCCGAAGATGGACGATTTCGTGCTGCCGATCGGCAAGGCGCGCATTCACAAATCCGGCAAGGACGTGACCATCGTCTCGTTCGGCATCGGCATGACCTACGCGATTAAGGCCGAGGCGGAGTTGCGTGGCATGGGCATCGATGCCGAGATAATCGACTTGCGCACCATCCGCCCGCTCGACTTCGACACGATCATCGCCTCGGTCAAAAAGACCAATCGCCTGGTGGTGGTCGAGGAAGGCTTTCCGCAGAACTCGGTCGGCGACCATATCGCCAATCAGGTCTCGCAGCGCGCCTTCGATTTCCTCGACGCACCGGTCATCACCATTGCCGGCAAGGACGTGCCGATGCCCTATGCGGCGAACCTCGAAAAGCTGGCGCTGCCCAATGTCGGCGAGGTCGTCGAGGCGGTCAAAGCCGTGACGTATCGCTGAGCAGGGCGGAGGACAAAATGCCTATCAACATCACCATGCCGGCGCTGTCGCCCACAATGGAAGAGGGCAACCTTTCCAAGTGGCTGGTCAAGGAGGGCGACAAGGTTTCGCCCGGCGACGTGATTGCCGAGATCGAGACCGACAAGGCAACGATGGAAGTCGAAGCCGTCGACGAAGGCACGGTCGCCAAGCTGGTGGTTCCGGCGGGCACTGAAGGCGTCAAGGTTAATGCGCTGATCGCGGTGCTGGCGGCTGAGGGGGAGGATGCGGCGGCCGCCGCGAAAAGCGGTGACGGCGCTGCGCCGGCAAAGGCTGAGGCTCCGAAAGCGGACGCCTCCAAAGCTGAAACACCAAAGCCCGAAGCGCCGAAGCAGGAGCCTGCCGCAGCTGCAGCTAAGGCGGAAGCGGCGCCGGCCGCCAACGGCCATGCAAACGGTGAGCGCATCTTCGCCTCGCCGCTGGCCCGGCGCATCGCCAGCGAAGCCGGTATAGATATCGCGGCGCTGACCGGCTCCGGCCCCCACGGCCGCGTGGTAAAGGCCGATGTCGATGCCGCAATTTCTGGTGGCGGCGCCAAGGCGGCACCAGCAAAAGCGGCCCCCGCTGGCGCTGCGGCGCCTGCCGCCGCAGCACCCAAGGCGATGCCGGACGAGCAGGTGCTCAAACTGTTTGCCGAAGGCTCCTACGAGTTGGCCCCCCACGACAATATGCGCAAGACCATTGCGCGGCGGCTGGTCGAGGCCAAGACCACCATCCCGCATTTCTATCTGACGCTCGACTGCGAACTCGACGCACTTCTGGCCCTGCGCACGCAGATCAATGCGGCCGCCCCGGTGAAGAAGACCGAGAAGGGCGAAACGCCGGCCTACAAGCTGTCGGTCAACGACATGGTCATCAAGGCTCTTGCCATGGCGCTGATAGCGGTTCCGGACGCCAATGCGTCGTGGACAGAAAACGCCATGATCAAGCACAAGCACGCCGATGTCGGCGTTGCCGTGTCGATCCCCGGCGGCCTCATCACCCCCATCATCCGGCGTGCTGACGAAAAGACGATGTCCGTTATCTCCAACGAGATGAAGGACCTTGCCGGCCGCGCCCGCAGCCGCAAGCTGAAGCCGGAAGAATATCAGGGCGGCACCACGGCGTTGTCCAATCTCGGCATGTTCGGCGTCAAGGATTTTTCTGCCGTCATCAACCCGCCGCATGCGACGATCCTGGCGGTTGGCGCCGGCGAGCAACGCGCGGTGGTGAAGAACGGCGAGATCAAGATCGCAACAATCATGTCGGTGACGCTGTCGACCGATCACCGCGCAGTCGACGGTGCGCTCGGCGCCGAGTTGCTCGTCGCCTTCAAGCGCATGATCGAAAATCCGATGGGCATGCTGGTCTAAGCAGGGAACAGGGCGGTGCGGAAATTCTACACCAGCCTTTTCGCCTCCATCCAATCCGGCTCGTAAACGATTATCGTACATTGGCTGTTCGGGCGGTAGCGATTGCGGATAGGTCTTTGTTGGAGCGGGGAAAACGCATGAAAACGGTCCTCTGCTATGGCGATTCGCTGACCTGGGGCTATGACGCGGCAGGCCTTGGCCGTCATCCGCCGGCGGATCGCTGGCCGAGCGTGCTGCAGGCAGCATTGGGCAGCGGCGTCGAGATCATCGCCGAAGGCCTGAATGGCCGAACCACCGCCTTCGACGATCACTTGGCCGGGGCGGACCGCAATGGCGCAAGGCTGTTGCCAACAATCCTGACGACGCACGCACCGATCGATCTGATCGTCATCATGCTCGGCGCCAACGATATGAAGCCGTGGATTCACGGCAATCCTGTCGCGGCAAAGCAAGGCATGCAACGCCTGATCGATATCGTGCGCGGTCACGACTACCCGTTCAATTGGCCGGCGCCGCAGATCCTGATCGTCGCGCCGCCCGTAGTCAGCCGCACGGAAAACGCCGAGTTCAAGGAAATGTTCGCCGGCGGCGATGACGCGTCAAAGCGGCTGGCGCCGCAATATTCCGCCCTTGCCGACGAGGCCGGCTGCGGCTTCTTCGATGCCGGCACGGTGGCCAAAACGACGCCGCTCGACGGCGTCCACCTCGACGCAGAAAACACGCGGAACGTCGGGCAAGCGCTGGCGCCGTTCGTGCGCCTCATGTTGGAATTGTGAAGGAGAAAGCCGTGGCTGAGAACTACGACGTCATCATCATCGGCTCCGGCCCCGGCGGCTATGTCACTGCAGTGCGTTCGGCGCAGCTTGGCTTCAAGACGGCGATCGTCGAGCGCGAGCACTTGGGTGGCATCTGCCTCAACTGGGGCTGCATTCCAACCAAAGCGCTGCTGCGCTCCGCCGAGATCATGCACTATTCGGATCATCTGAAGGACTACGGCCTGAAGAACGATGGCAAGGTCAGCGTCGACACAGCCGCCGTCGTCGATCGGTCACGAAAGGTCTCGCTGCGGCTCAACGGCGGCGTCGGTTTCCTGATGAAGAAGAACAAGGTCGACGTCATCTGGGGCGAAGCCAAACTGACCAAACCTGGCGAGATCGTCGTGTCGAAATCGTCGAAGAAGCCGATGGAGCCGCAGCCGCCGGCGCCGAAGGGCGTCAAGGGCGAGGGCACCTATAGCGCCAAGCACATCATTCTGGCGACCGGCGCCAGGCCGCGCGCGCTGCCCGGCATCGAGCCTGACGGCAAGTTGATCTGGACCTATTTCGAGGCGATGGTGCCGAAAGAGATGCCAAAATCGCTGCTGGTGATGGGCTCGGGCGCCATCGGCATCGAGTTCGCCTCGTTCTACCGCACCATGGGCGCCGAGGTGACGGTGGTCGAACTGCTGCCAGCCGTGATGCCGGTCGAGGACGCCGAAGTGTCGAAGTTTGCGCAAAAGCAGTTCGAGAAGCAGGGCATGAAGATCATCCTCGAAGCCAAGGTAACCAAGGTCGAGAAGGGCGCCAGTTCGGTCACCGCGCATGTCGAGATGAAGGACGGCAAGGTCGAGAAGATCACCGCCGATCGTCTGATCTCGGCCGTCGGCGTACAGGGTAATATCGAAAACCTCGGCCTCGAGACGATCGGCGTGAAGACCGACCGCGGTTGCGTCGTCGTCGACGGCTACGGCAAGACCAACGTGCCGGGCATCTACGCCATCGGCGACGTTGCCGGACCGCCGATGCTCGCCCACAAGGCCGAGCATGAGGGCGTGGTCTGTGTGGAAAAGATCGCCAATTTCCCCGGCGTGCATGCCACCGACAAGCTGAAGATCCCGGGCTGCACCTATTGCAATCCGCAAGTCGCCTCGGTCGGACTGACAGAAGCCAAAGCGAAAGCCGACGGAAAGGACATCCGTGTCGGCCGCTTTCAGTTCGCGGCAAACGGCAAAGCGATTGCGCTCGGCGAGGACCAAGGCTTCGTCAAGACCATTTTCGACAAGAAGACCGGCCAGTTGCTGGGTGCCCACATGGTCGGCGCAGAAGTAACCGAACTGATCCAGGGCTTCGTCGTGGCGATGAATCTGGAGACCACCGAGGAAGAGCTGATGCACACGATCTTCCCGCACCCGACGCTGTCAGAGATGATGAAGGAGAGTGTACTCGACGCCTATGGTCGCGCACTGAATGCATGATAAATTAGTTGGGCGAGTCTCACAGGGAAGACACAAAGGAACTCGACGGCAGAGCAATTCGTTTCGCAGGCATCATCCATCATACAAGGAGAGGGCATATGGAAATGAACGGCGTGGGCTGGGTAGCAGCCATCATCATCGGTGGCCTGGCGGGATGGCTCGCCGAGATGGTCATGAAGAGCAATACCGGCATCCTCATGAACATCGTTCTCGGCATTGTCGGCGCAATCGTGTTGAATGCCATCTTGCAGGCCCTGAACATCGGCATCTTCGGCGTCGGCTGGATCGCCTATCTGATCACCGGCTTCATCGGCGCCTGCATTCTGATTGCGGTCGGACGACTGGTGCGCCGCTAACCTCTGTCGGCACTTGCTATGCGAAAAAGGCCACCGCGGCATGCGTGATCGCGGCCTTTTTCTTTTCGCCGAAAAGTCCTAGATGACGTGGGTAGAGCGAGCGCTGGACAAGCGCTTGCCAATGAGCCGGGTTTCACATGGTCACCGTCCTCGACACGATTGCCAATGCGCCGCGCCTGCGGCATCCCGAAAAGGCGCACAAGCCGGATCAGGACGTACTGCGCAAGCCCGACTGGATCCGCGTCAAGGCGCCGATGTCGAAAGGCTATGCCGAGACGCGCGAAATCGTGAAGTCTCACAAGCTAGTGACGGTTTGCGAAGAGGCGGGCTGCCCCAATATCGGCGAGTGCTGGGAGAAGAAGCACGCCACCTTCATGATCATGGGCGAGATCTGCACGCGGGCCTGCGCCTTTTGCAATGTCGCCACCGGCATCCCGACCGCACTCGATCCCGACGAGCCGGCGCGTGTCGCGCATGCGGTCAAGCAGATGGGCTTGAGCCATGTCGTCATCACCTCCGTCGATCGCGACGATCTCGCGGATGGCGGGGCCCAGCATTTTGCCGATGTCATCCGTGCGATCAGGGCAGCAACCCCGTTGACGACGATCGAAATCCTGACGCCCGATTTCCTGCGCAAGGACGGTGCGCTGGAGATCGTCGTGGCGGCCAAGCCGGATGTTTTCAACCATAATCTCGAGACCGTGCCGTCTAACTATCTGACGGTTCGGCCGGGCGCGCGCTATTTCCACTCGATCAGGCTCTTGCAGCGGGTCAAGGAGCTTGACCCCTCGATCTTCACCAAGTCTGGCATCATGGTTGGCCTTGGCGAGGAGCGGAACGAAATCCTGCAACTGATGGACGACCTGCGTTCGGCCAATGTCGACTTCATGACCATCGGCCAATATCTGCAGCCGTCGAAGAAACACCATCCGGTGATCCGCTTCGTCACGCCTGAGGAATTCAAGTCCTTCGAGACGATCGGCAGGACCAAGGGCTTCCTGCTGGTGGCGTCGAGCCCGCTGACGCGCTCGTCGCACCATGCCGGCGACGATTTCGCCAGACTACGCGCGGCGCGTGAAGCGTTTCTCAGGAAGTCCGCCTAACAAACTGGTTTCATGCCACAATTCGAAGCCCATCGCCGCGTCGCGCATACGCCGGATCAGATGTTCGCTCTGGTCGCCGATGTCGAATCCTATCCGCAATTCCTGCCGCTTTGCGAGGCACTGACGGTTCGCTCACGCAAGGAACGCGACGGACGCACCTTGCTCATCGCCGACATGAGCATCGGCTACAAGGCGATCCGCGAGACCTTTACCACGCAGGTGCTGCTGAATCCGGATGAGAACGCCATCGATGTCAAATACATTGACGGCCCTTTCAAATATCTGAGCAATGTCTGGCGCTTCGACCCGGCGAACGGCAGCGGTTGCAACGTCTGCTTCTTTATCGACTACGAGTTCAAGAGCCGCATTTTGGGTGCGTTGATGGGAACCATGTTCGACCGCGCCTTCCGCATGTTCTCCGAGGCGTTCGAGAAAAGGGCCGAAATCATCTACGGCGCGCCATCGGCAGCCTGATCCGCAGCGAGCGCGCGCAGACCCAGCTCAAGCGCATGCCGGACTGTCTCCCGGCGGATGAAATCACGGCCCTTGTCGGCGAACAGCTGGCATTCGCTGACTACCGGCCGGCCAGCCAGGGCAACGCCGAACCAGACCAGGCCGACAGGTTTTTCCGCCGAGCCGCCGGCCGGACCGGCGATGCCAGTTACCGCCAGCGCAAGCCCGGCCGGCGAATGGGCCAAGGCTCCGGCCGCCATCTCCACCGCGGTCTCGCGCGAGACCGCGCCGTGCGCCTCGAGCGTAGCGGCCGAGACGCCGAGCATCTCGGTCTTGGCCTGGTTGGAATAGGTGATGAAGCCGCGATCGACCACCGCGGAAGAGCCGGCGATGTCGGTCAGGGCGGCGATGATCATGCCGCCGGTGCAGCTCTCGGCCGTCGCCAGCGTGATGCCGCGCTGCTGGCAGGCCTGAAGCAGGGCATCTGCGAGATCGCTATTGCTCACTCGGGGACATCCCCTGGAAACACGACGCTGGCGGTCGCGATGGCCGCTATGCCTTCCTCACGGCCGACGAAGCCGAGCTTCTCATTGGTTGTCGCCTTGATCGAAATGCGATCGCGCGAAATTCGCAGGATTGCGGAAAGCGTTTCGGTCATGGCCTCGCGATGCGGGCCGACGCGCGGCGCCTCGCAGATCAGGGTGATATCGACGTTGGCGATGCGCCCGCCGCGCGCGCGCACCAGCTTGGCCGCGTGTTCGACGAAGATGCGTGAAGCGGCCCCTTTCCACTGTGGGTCGGAGGGCGGGAAATGCGTGCCGATGTCACCGGCGCCGCAGGTGGCGAGCAGGGCGTCGGTCAAGGCGTGGAGACCGACATCGGCATCCGAATGGCCGGACAATTTCCTGTCGTGTGGAATGGCGACGCCGCACAGGGTGACATGGTCGCCGGGCTCGAACGCATGGACGTCATAGCCATTGCCCGTTCGGATGTCGGGAAAACGTGGGGCGCTAGAAAGCCGCTGATCCGCCATTGCAATATCCCGTGCCCAGGTCAGTTTGACGTTCTCCGGCGAGCCGGGAACGATCTTCACCGGAATATGCGCCCATTCGGCGATTGCCGCATCGTCGGTGAAATCCGCTTTGCCCAGATGATGAGCCTTTTCGTGCGCAGCCAGAATCGGCCAGAACGGAAAGCCTTGCGGTGTCTGTGCGGCATACAGCCCGGCCCTGGACACGGTTTCGCCGATCATGCCTTCTGCCGTTTCGCGCTTGAGCGTATCGGCAACCGGCAAAGCAGGCAGTGCCCCCTGGCGCTCGCCAATAGCGGCGATCGTGCGGTCTATCAGTTCCGCATCGACAAACGGCCGGGCCGCATCATGGATCAGGACCCGGCCCGGCGCATTGCTTCTCAACGCCAGCAATCCAAGGCGGACGGACTCCTGCCGTGACGTACCGCCGGTCACAGCGACGACACGGTCGGCGTTCGCACCGGCCGCACGGCGGAAAAGCGCGCCGTCGTCGGCATGAATAGCAACGACGACAGGTCCAATCTTCGGATGCGTCAGAAAGGCACCGAGCGTGCGTGCAACAACGGCGCCGCCGCCAATTTGCTGGTACTGCTTCGGCCCATTGACCTGTCCGGCGCGCGCGCCGCGGCCGGCAGCAACGATGACCACGGCGACCTTGTCGTCCGCAGCTTGCTTTTCGCTCACATCTCTCATGCCGAGACGCTTAACGCATGATCCCGAAAAGTGGTATCGCTTTTGAAAGGCCCAGGATTGATGCGGTGCGGCGATCCGTTTTTTTCCCAAATGCGCCTTAATGTCACGACATTGCGCGTTGCACATTGCCGTCGTTCTGGCTAGAGAATGTGCAGCAACCGAAGGTGCTTGGTTTTTGTGCATGCCTGATGTGACCAAATTAGCTTCGCCGCTGGATGTGGGTGGCGTGAGAATCCGCAATCGCGTATTTCTCGCGCCCATGTCGGGCATCACCGACGAACCGTTCCGGCAACGCGCGCATGCGCATGGCGCCGGGCTGGTCGTATCGGAAATGGTGGCGAGCGGTGAGCTTGCAAAGGGCAGGGCTGGTTCCGGCCTGCGCATCCGTCATTCCGGGCTGCCTGTCCACATGGTCCAGCTTGCCGGCCACGAGGCAATGCACATGGCCGAAGGCGCGCGAATCGCGGTCGGCGAAGGCGCCGACATCATCGACATCAACATGGGCTGTCCGGCCAAAAAGGTGACGGGCGGCTATGCCGGTTCGGCACTGATGCGAGACCTCGACCACGCGTTGTCGCTGATCGAAGCGGTAGTCGGCGCGATCGCGGTGCCAGTCACGGTCAAGATGCGGCTCGGGTGGGACGAAGGCGCGCTCAACGCGCCGATGCTGGCGCGACGCGCCGAGCAGGCCGGGGTGAAGATGGTGACGGTGCACGGCCGCACGCGTTGCCAGTTCTATCAGGGCAAGGCCGACTGGCGTGCCATCGCACGCGTCAAGCAGGCGGTCTCGATCCCGGTCGTTGCCAATGGCGATGTCGGCTCGCCGGCAGAGGCCGCGTCGATCCTCGAGCAGTCTGGCGCCGACGCGGTGATGGTCGGCCGCGCGCACTATGGCGCGCCGTGGACGGCCGGCAGCATTGTAGCGGCCGCGCTGGCCGAGCCGGTATCCAGCATGCCGGAAAGCCCGCAAGCGCTGGCCGACTACGTCATTGCCCATTACGAAGACATGCTGGCGCTCTATGGCGTGGAAAGCGGAGTGCGCCAGGCGCGCAAGCATCTCGGCTGGTATCTCGACCGCCACGCCGGCGGCACAAGCGACCACCGGCGCAAGACCATACTCACGTCTTTCGAGCCTGGGCGTGTCATTGCGTTGCTGCGCGACATGTTTTCAACCGCTCCCGAAGCGGCGAACCTGCGGAGTGCGGCATGAACGCCACCGTCACACAGAGCACGGATATGGCGGACGCCGCGCATATTGTGCTCAACACCATTCGCCGGCCGGTAATCATGGTCGATCCGCAAGGTTTCATCACCTTCGCCAATGCCGATGCCGAGGATTTTTTCCGGTCGAGCGCCACGATGCTCGCCCGCAACACGCTGCACAAGCTCATTCCTTTCGGCAGCCCGCTGCTGACGCTTGTCGACCAGGTGCGCGAGCGCCGGGCGCCGGTCAACGAATACCGGGTCGACGTGTCGTCGCCACGTCTCGGCATCGAGAAGGTGGTCGACCTCTACGTCGCACCAGTGACGGAATTTCCAGGCTCGGTCGTGGTGATGTTCCAGGAACGCTCAATGGCCGACAAGATCGACCGGCAGATGACGCATCGCGGTGCGGCACGCTCGGTCACCGGCCTCGCCGCGATGCTTGCCCATGAGATCAAGAACCCGCTGTCCGGCATTCGTGGTGCTGCGCAGTTGCTAGAGCTGTCGGCGTCCGACGAGGATCGCGCACTGACCAGGCTGATCACCGACGAGACCGACCGCATTGTCTCGCTGGTCGACCGCATGGAGGTGTTTTCCGACGAGCGGCCGATCGACCGCTACCCCGTCAACATCCATGTCGTGCTCGACCATGTCAAGGCAATCGCCAAGAACGGTTTTGCCAAGCGAATCAAGATATTGGAGGACTATGATCCATCATTGCCTCCGGTTTTTGCCAATCGCGACCAGCTCATCCAGGTGTTTCTCAATCTGGTAAAAAATGCCGCCGAGGCGATCGGCAGTGATCCGCAGGGCGAGATCATGCTATCGACCGCCTTCCGTCCGGGCATCCGTGTTTCCGTACCCGGGACCCAGGACCGCGTATCGCTGCCATTGGAATTCTGCGTGCGTGACAACGGTTCGGGTGTTTCCGAAGACATCCTGCCGATCCTATTCGATCCTTTCATCACTACCAAGCCGAACGGCTCCGGTCTCGGTCTGGCGCTGGTCGCAAAGATCGTCGGCGAGCATGGCGGCATCATTGAATGCGAATCGACCCCGCGCGGCACCACTTTCCGCATCCTGATGCCGGCGTGGAAAGAAACCCAGTTTGGCACCGACGACGACGGTGAAGGAGACCGCAAATGACCGTTCGCGGCAATATTCTCGTCGCCGACGACGATGCGGCCATCCGCACTGTCCTCAATCAGGCGCTTTCGCGCGTCGGCCATGACGTGCGCGTCACCTCCAACGCCTCGACGCTGTGGCGCTGGGTGGCGGCGGGCGAGGGCGATCTCGTAATCACCGACGTCGTCATGCCTGACGAGAACGCCTTCGACATGCTGCCGCGCATCAAGAAGGCGCGACCGGAACTGCCGGTCATCGTCATGAGTGCGCAGAACACGTTCATGACCGCGATCCGTGCCTCCGAAACCGGGGCCTACGAGTATCTGCCGAAACCGTTCGACCTGACCGAGCTGCTCAACATCGTCAACCGCGCTCTTTCCGAGCCGCGGCGGCCGAAGATCGATACGCGAGCCGACGAGCCGCCGGAAACGATGCCGCTGGTCGGCCGCTCGGCGGCCATGCAGGACATATACCGCATGCTAGCGCGCATGATGCAGACCGACCTGACGGTCATGATCAGCGGCGAGTCGGGTACCGGCAAGGAACTGGTGGCGCGCGCGCTGCATGAGTACGGCCGCCGCCGAGGCGGTCCGTTCGTCGCTATCAACATGGCGGCGATCCCGCGCGACCTGATCGAATCGGAGTTGTTCGGGCACGAGAAGGGCGCCTTTACCGGCGCGCAGAATCGCTCCACCGGCCGTTTCGAGCAGGCCGAAGGCGGCACGCTCTTCCTCGACGAGATCGGTGATATGCCGATGGAAGCGCAGACGCGGCTGCTGCGTGTGTTGCAGCAGGGCGAATACACCACGGTCGGCGGCCGCACGCCGATCAAGACCGACGTGCGCATCGTCGCTGCCACCAACAAGGACCTGCGCACACTGATCAATCAGGGGCTTTTCCGCGAGGACCTGTTCTACCGCTTGAATGTTGTGCCGCTCAGGCTGCCGGCGCTGCGCGAGCGGTCGGAGGACATTCCGGACCTCGTCCGCCACTTCTTCAAGCTCGGCGTCAGTGAAGGCTTGCAGACCAAGCGCATTTCCACCGGCGGCATCGAGCTGATGAAGCGCTACCCATGGCCCGGTAATGTGCGCGAACTCGAAAACCTCATCCGCAGGCTGGCCGCACTGTATTCGCAGGACGAGATTTCCGCCGAGATCATTGAGGCGGAGTTGAAGACCGGCGAAAGGCCTGTCGTTCCAGGTGGCGGCAACCTCATTCCCGATGACCTTTCCATCGGCCAGGCGGTGGAGCATTTCCTGCAACGCTATTTTGCCTCGTTTGCCGGCGACCTGCCCCCGGCCGGGCTCTATCAGCGAATCCTCTCCGAGGTCGAATATCCGCTGGTCCTCGCCTCGATGACCGCAACGCGCGGTAACCAGATCAAGGCTGCCGAATTGCTGGGGCTCAACCGCAACACGCTGCGCAAGAAGATTCGCGAACTCGGCGTCAACGTCTACAAATCGTCCAGGCAGGTCTAGACGAATCCCTTTACGAGCGCTTTCCAGGGGATCGATTGCCGAAAGATTTCCGTCTCGGCCACACTTGTTGCATAATCGCCACAATGCGTTGCATACATCCGACGTAATCACTGGCTCTAGACGGCGACATGGCCCTGCACGCACCGACACTGAGCAAATCGCTTTTCAGCAATACGGGCGCGCGAGACGGTCGCCGGCTGCTTGCGCTGCCGGGCGTGATCGCCATTGCCGGTGCGCTGGTGACGGCGGCGATCTCCTTCGCCATTCTGGTCGGCGCGACGCCGATCACGCCCGACGCGAGGACGACGCTGGCGCTGATTGCGCTTAATGCGGCGTTCGTCCTGTTTCTGATTTTGCTGGTCGGCCGCGAGGTGCACCGCATCCTGATGGCACGACGGCATGGCAAGGCTGCGTCGCGCCTGCATGTGCGCATCGTGGCGATGTTTGCGCTGGTCGCCGCCATCCCCGCCATCATGGTGGCGATCATCGCGTCGATCACGCTCGACATCGGCCTCGACCGCTGGTTCGAGATCCGCACCAAGACGATCGTCAATTCGTCGTTGTCGATCGCTGACGCCTATGTGCAGGAAAACGCGCGAAATCTTCAGGGCACAACGTTGTCGATGGCTTACGACCTCGACGCTTCGCGCACGCTTTATGGCCTCGATCGTACCGGTTTCCTCGACCTCATGAACAAGGAGGCGGTGGGTCGCTCGCTGGCGCACGCAGCACTCATCAAGCCCGATGGTTCCTTCGTCATGAGCGCCAAGACCGACGCGGACTTTGCCATGCCAGAGCCGCCTGAGGGCGCCGTGGCAAGCGCTGCAGACGGCAAGCCGGTGCTGATAGAACCGCGCACCCGCAACATCATGGGTGCCATCGTCAAGCTGCGCGAGATCGACGGCCTCTATCTCTACACCATCCGCCTCGTCGATCCCGAGGTGATCAAGGCGCGGCAGATCGTCAAATCCAACACAGCCGAATATCGCGGTCTCGAAGACAATCGCCGCACCTCGCAAGTGGCTTTCGCGCTTCCCTATCTGTCGTTGACACTGATCATTATCCTGTCCGCCATCTGGACCGGCATTGCGGTGGCCGACCGCCTGGTGCGGCCGATTCGTCAGCTCATCGGCGCGGCCGACGAGGTCGCTACCGGCAATCTCGACGTAGCCGTGCCTGTCCGCCCCTCCGACGGTGACGTCGCCTCGCTCGGCGACACCTTCAACAAGATGCTGATGGAGCTGAAATCGCAGCGCAACGAGATCCTGTCGGCCAAGGATTTGATCGACGAGCGGCGGCGCTTTTCGGAGGCGGTGCTTGCCGGCGTCACCGCCGGGGTCATCGGCGTCGATCCATATGGCATCGTCACCATCGTCAACCGTTCGGCCGAAACGATGCTGGCCATATCCGCGCCGGCAGCGCTTGGGCAGAACCTTTCCGCGGTGCTGCCGCATGTCGGCCGCGTCTTCGAGATCGGCCGCAAATCGGGCAAGCCGGTCTATCGCGAACAGGTTACCTTCTATCGTGCCGGCACCGAACGGACCTTCAACGTGCAGATCACGATTGAAGCCGGCGACGACGGTTCGGAGGATAAGTCCTACGTCGTGACAGTCGACGACATTACCGATCTGGTCCAGGCACAGCGTTCCTCTGCATGGGCCGACGTGGCGCGGCGCATCGCCCACGAGATCAAGAACCCGCTGACGCCGATCCAGCTTTCGGCCGAGCGCATCAAGCGCCGTTACGGCAAGGTCATCACCGAGGACCGTGAGGTTTTCGATCAATGCACCGACACCATCATCCGGCAAGTGGAGGACATCGGCCGCATGGTCGACGAGTTCTCGGCGTTCGCCCGCATGCCGAAACCGGAAATGAAGGCAACCGATCTGCGCGATTCGTTGCGCGAGGCCTCGTTCCTGGTCGAAGTAAGCCGCGCCGACATCACCTTCGAGCGCGTCTTCGGCAATGAGCCGCTCAAAGGCACGTTCGACAGCCGCCTGATGGCGCAGGCGTTCGGCAACGTCATCAAGAATGCTGCCGAAGCCATCGACGGACTTGATGCAGAGGATCGTCCGCACGGCATAATCCGGATTCAAGCCGGGCGTCAGAATGGCGCGATTCGAATCGACGTCATCGACAACGGCAGGGGCTTGCCGCGCGAAAACCGGCAGCGCTTGCTCGAGCCTTACATGACGACACGCGAGAAAGGCACCGGGCTTGGCCTCGCTATCGTCAAGAAGATCGTGGAGGACCATGGCGGGCGACTCGAATTGCACGATGCACCAGCGGACTTCCACGATGGGCGGGGTGCAATGATCAGCATCATCCTGCCGGTTGCCGCCACAGTTCCGATACGCGGCGAGGGCAAGACGGAACACGAAAAAGAAACTGAAAAGGTCGGTAATGGCGTCTGATATTCTCATCGTCGATGACGAGGAAGACATCCGCGAACTCGTCGCCGGTATCCTGAGCGACGAAGGTCACGAAACACGCACGGCGTTTGACGCCGACAGCGCGCTGGCGGCGGTCGCCGACCGAGCACCCCGGCTGATCTTCCTCGACATCTGGCTGCAGGGTTCGCGGCTCGATGGCCTCGCTTTGCTGGACGAGATCAAGACGATGCACCCGAACCTGCCGGTGGTGATGATCTCGGGCCACGGCAATATCGAAACGGCGGTCTCGGCCATCCGCCGCGGCGCCTATGATTTTATTGAAAAGCCGTTCAAGGCCGACAGGCTGATCCTTATTGCCGAACGGGCGCTTGAAACGTCCAAATTGAGACGCGAGGTTTCGGATCTCAAGTTGCGCAGCGGCGAGACTTTCGACCTCATCGGCATGTCGTCGGCAATGAGCCAATTGCGCCAGACCATCGAGCGCGTCGCGCCGACCAACAGCCGCGTCATGATTATCGGCCCCTCCGGCTCGGGCAAGGAACTGGCGGCGCGCGCCATCCACGCATTGTCGGCGCGCAAGAGTGCACCTTTTGTGACGCTGAGCGCCGCCAACATCACGCCTGAGCGTATGGAGATCGAGCTGTTCGGCACCGAATCGAACGGCGTCGAACGCAAGGTCGGCGCGCTGGAGGAAGCCCATCGCGGCATTCTCTACATCGATGAAGTGGCCGACATGCCGCGCGAGACGCAAAACAAGATCCTGCGCGTGCTGGTCGAACAGCAGTTCGAGCGGGTAGGGGGCACCAAGCGGGTCAAGGTCGACGTGCGCATCATCTCGTCGACCTCGCAGAACCTCGAAGCCATGATCGCCGACGGCCGTTTCCGTGAGGACCTTTATCATCGCCTGGCCGTGGTTCCGGTCATGGTGCCGGGACTGGCCGAGCGTCGCGAGGACATTCCTTATCTGGTCGACAATTTCATGAAGCAGATCGCTCGCCAGGCCGGCATCAAGCCGCGTCGCATCGGCGACGACGCGCTGGCGGTGCTGCAGGCGCACAACTGGCCGGGCAACGTTCGGCAGTTGCGAAACAATGTCGAGCGTCTGATGATCCTGGCGCGTGGCGACGATGTCGATGCGCCGATCACCGCCGACCTTTTGCCTGCCGAGATCGGCGACGTCATGCCGCGCACTCCAAACAAGTCCGATCAGCACATAATGGCGCTGCCGCTGCGTGAAGCACGCGAACAATTCGAAAAGGATTATCTGATCGCCCAGATCAACCGTTTTGGCGGCAACATCTCGAAGACGGCAGAGTTTATCGGCATGGAACGCTCTGCATTGCACCGCAAGCTGAAGTCGCTGGGCGTCTGACAGCCAAACCAGTCGTGGCCCACGCAATTATCGGTTACTGCGGTCCTTGGAATCGCATAAGAAAGCTGGGACTTCTTCCAGGGATTTGCCATGCCGCGCATTGCCTATGTTAACGGGCGCTATGTCGCTCACGCCGAAGCTTCCGTGCATATCGAAGACCGTGGCTATCAATTCGCCGATGGCGTCTACGAGGTCTGCGAGGTGGCACGAGGCTTCATCGTCGACATGTCGCGCCATCTCGCTCGATTGAACCGCTCACTTACCGAACTCTCGATCGATTGGCCGATCACGCGCGGCGTGCTGCCGCTCGTCATGCGCGAGGTGGTGCGCCGCAACCATGTCGTCGACGGTCTGGTCTACGTCCAGGTGACACGCGGCGTCGCCAGCCGCGAGTTTTTCTTCCCGCCGGCGGGCACGAAGCCGTCGCTGGTGGTGATCGCGAAAAAAGCCGATCCTGCAGTTGCCGCGAAGCGGGCCGAGAGCGGGATCCGGGTCATCACGGTGCCGGAGAACCGATGGGATCGGGTCGATATCAAGTCGGTCGGGCTGCTGCCGAACGTGCTGGCCAAGCAGAAAGCCAAGGAAGCCGGCGCTCAGGAGGCCTGGTTCGTTGATGTTGACGGTACCGTCAAGGAAGGTGGATCGTCGAACGCGTGGATCATCACCAGGGACGGCGTGCTGGTGACACGGCCCGCCGAGCACGGCATCCTGCGCGGCATCACCCGCACGACGCTGTTCGATGTCGCCGCCAAGCTCGGCCTGAAGATTGAGGAGCGCGGCTTTTCGGTTGCCGAAGCCAAGGCCGCGCGCGAGGTTTTCATCAGCTCTGCAACCACGATTGCCATGCCGGTGGTGGCGATCGATGGCGCTCCCGTCGCCAACGGCCACCCGGGCTCGATAACAGTTTCATTACGGCAGGCCTTTTTTGACGTTGCGGAAAAAAGTCCAGCCTGATAACCGCACAGATGGAATGAACATCAATATATCTCGTTCTGCTTGTCGTTACTGACGGCAAGATGGTGTTTGCGTGCTTGACATGTGCCGGCTAATTTGGCGCATTGGCCTGCAAACCGAAGGGGATCGGCGAAAGACAAGAACAATGGCGGAACGATCGCAAAATCTCCAGGACCTGTTCCTGAATTCAGTTCGCAAGAGCAAAAACCCACTCACCATCTTTCTCATCAACGGCGTGAAGCTGACCGGCGTGGTCACTTCGTTCGATAATTTCTGTGTTCTGCTGCGTCGCGACGGCCATTCCCAGCTTGTCTACAAGCACGCTATTTCCACGATCATGCCGAGCCAGCCGGTTCAGATGTTCGATGGTGAGGAAAGGCAGGGCGCCTGATTGGCACATGAGAAAGACGCGGACCGCAGCGTTCGCGGAAAACCAGCACATCAGACCGGGACAGAGGCCAACGGTCGGACCCGGGCGGTGGTCATCGTGCCGGTGCTTACCCGGCAGCCGCGTGGCGACGACGATACCAATCGTCCGCGCCTGACCCGTTCCGCCGAGGCCCGTCGCGACGAGGCGGTCGGCCTCGCCAGCGCCATCGACCTTGACTTGGTCCACACGGCGGTGTTGACCGTCAATGATCCACGTCCGGCGACCCTGCTCGGCAGCGGCAAGGTCGCGGAGTTCGCCGAGATCGTCAAAGAGGGCCACGCGGAAGTGGTCATTGTCGATCATCCGCTGACCCCGGTACAGCAGCGCAACCTCGAAAAAGAGTTGAACGCCAAGGTGCTCGACCGCACCGGGCTGATCCTGGAGATTTTCGGCGAGCGCGCCCGCACCAAGGAAGGCACGCTGCAGGTCGACCTTGCCCATCTCAACTACCAGAAGGGCCGCCTTGTCCGAAGCTGGACCCACCTCGAGCGCCAGCGCGGCGGCGCCGGCTTTCTCGGCGGTCCTGGCGAGACCCAGATCGAGTCGGATCGGCGTGTGCTGCAGGACAAGATCACCAAGCTGAAGCACGAGCTCGAAACCGTGCGCCGCACCCGCGACCTGCACCGCGCCAAGCGCAAGAAGGTGCCATTTCCGGTGGTGGCGATCGTCGGCTACACCAATGCCGGCAAGTCGACGCTGTTCAACAGGCTGACCGGAGCAGGGGTGTTGGCCGAAGACATGCTGTTTGCCACGCTCGACCCGACGCTGCGCCGCGTGCGCCTGCCGCACGGTACGCCGATCATCCTTTCCGATACGGTCGGCTTCATTTCCGACCTGCCAACGCATCTGGTCGCGGCCTTCAGGGCGACGCTGGAGGAAGTGGTCGAGGCAGACCTCGTCATTCATCTGCGCGACATCTCCGATCCCGATACGGCCGCGCAAGCCGAAGATGTCGAGCGCATCCTTGCCGATCTCGGCGTCGATGCCCGCGATAGCAAGCGCGTCATCGAAGTATGGAACAAGATCGACCGGCTCGACGAGGGCAACCGGGCGCGGCTGCTTGCTGATGGTGCTGACGGCAAGAAGGCACCGCCAATCGCCATATCGGCGGTGACCGGCGAGGGCATCGAAGCGCTGAAGGCGATCATCGAGACGATGATGTCGGGCGAACTGGAGACGTTCACCGTCACGCTCAAGCCCGACCAACTCGCCGTCGTCGACTGGCTTTACCGCAACGGCGACATCGTCTTGCGTGATGACAATGAGGATGGCAGCGTGACCATCGCGCTCAAGGCCACGCACAGCGCCCGGCAGGAGATCGAAAGCCGATTGCGCCGTCAAAACAACGGGTAGGGGCCTTACTTCGCGCTTTTCGCTTGCTGCCAGAGCGCTTCCATCTCGTCCAGCGTCGCTTCTTCGAGGCTGTTTCCCGACGCTTGCAGCGTCCGCTCGACATAGTGGAAGCGCGATCGGAATTTTTCGTTGGTGCCGCTGAGTGCCGCTTCGGAATCAATTTTGAGGTGCCGGCCGAGATTGACGACCGCAAACAGCATATCGCCGAACTCATCCTTGATCGGCGCGCTGTCGCCTTTGGCCAGCGCTTCGCGCAATTCGCCGATCTCCTCCTCTATCTTTTCGAGGATCGGTGCCGCCTCGCTCCAGTCGAAGCCGACGCGGGCGGCCTTTTCCTGCAGCTTGAGCGCCCGGGTCAGCGCGGGCAGCGCGACCGGCACGCTGTCGAGAAAGCCCTTACCATGGTCTTCCGGGTCGAGCCCACGGGTGAGGCGCGCACTGCGCTTCTCCGCCTTTTCCTCTGCCTTGATCTTTTCCCACATGCCCTTGGCCATGCCGGCGCTGCGCGCCTTGTCGTCGCCGAAGACATGGGGATGGCGGCGGATCATTTTTGTGGTGATGGCCTGGACCACATCGCCGAATGAAAATTCGCCGGCCTCCTCGGCCATTTGCGCGTGGTAGATCACTTGCAGAAGGAGATCGCCGAGTTCTTCCCGCAGATCGTCGAGGTCGCCGCGCGCAATGGCGTCCGCCACTTCGTAGGCTTCCTCGATCGTGTATGGCGCGATTGTCGAAAAGTCCTGCTCGATATCCCACGGGCAACCGGTTTCCGGCGCCCGCAGCGCTGCCATGATCTCGATCAGCCGGGAAATGTCTTTCGAGGGTTTCATCTGGGAAACGCTATCCTGTACACGGCTGTGCGGCCAACGGCTTCAGCCGGTGAGGGCGCCTTGTCCACAGATGGGCCGCCAGACCATGATACGAAAGTGGAAGCCGGTTTCCGGAAGATCCTAGTTAGCAAAAGCATCAGTCGAGCACGGAGACGATCGCCTTGGCGAGCGCATCCATGCCGTCCTCGGGCAGCCCGGCAACGTTGATGCGGCTGTCGCCGACCATGTAGATGCCATGCTCGGCGCGCAGCCGCTCGACTTGCGCTTCCGACAGGCCGAGCCGGGAAAACATGCCGCGATGGCTGGCGACGAAATCGAAACGGTCGGAGTTGGACTGCCGGCGCAGCGCCTCGGAGAACTGGACGCGCAGCCGCAGCATGCGCAGCCGCATCTCTTCAAGCTCTGCCTCCCAATCGGAACGCAATGCGGGGTCTTCGAGCACGATGCGCACCGCCGCCGCGCCGTGGTCCGGCGGCATCGAATACATGGCACGTGCCGCCGACAGCATCTGGCCCATCGCCAAATCCGCCTGCGCGCCGTCTTTTGCCATGATCAGCGCTGCACCGACTCGGTCGCGATAGACGGCAAAGTTCTTCGAGCAGCTCGAGGCAACGACCATTTCCGGAACTTTTGCCGCCAGAAGGCGCAAGCCGGCGGCATCCGCATCAAGCCCGTCGCCAAAGCCCTGATAGGCGATGTCGACAAAGGGCAGCAGGCCGCGCTCAACGACAAGATCGGCAATGGCAGCCCATTGCGGGATGTCTAGATTGGCGCCCGTCGGGTTATGGCAACAGCCATGCAACAATACGACGTCGCCAGGATTCGCGGTTCTCAATGCATTCAGCATGTCGTCGAAGCGAACCGCACCAGAAGCAGCGTCGAAATAGGGATATTCCCGTGTCTGCAGGCCAGCGGCGCGCATCACCGGCGTGTGGTTCGGCCATGTCGGATCCGACAGCCAGACCATCGCGTCTGTGCGGGTCCTTTTCAGCAGCTCTGCCACCAGCCGCAGCGCGCCGGAGCCGCCGGGCGCCTGTGCCGCACGAATGCGCGTCATGTCGGCGGCTGGGCCGAACACCAACCTGGCCATCGCCGCGTTGAAGGCGGTATCCCCGGCAAGGCCGAGATAGGTCTTGGTATCCTGGCTGTGCAGCAACCGCTTTTCGGCTTCGCGCACCGCGCGCATCACCGGCGTCTTGCCGTCGCGATCCTTATAGACGCCGACCCCGAGATCGACCTTGTCGGGACGCGGGTCGGCGCGATAGAGGCCGATCAAGGCCAGGATCTTGTCGGCAGGCGCGGGCTGGAGATTTTCGAACATCGATAAGTTTCCGTTGGCGGCGGAGTGATACGCAAACCGGCCGTGCTTTGCCAGCAGTTTCATATGCGCCAACTCGGCGTCGGTTTGCCTCGAGGGCGGCCGATACTATCTGCCGGGCGAGGGCAGGCGCGATATCTCCCAGAGAGAGCGCGGCGAGCCGAAAATTCGGGGAGAGCGGGATTAAAATTCCGACCTGCTCCGTAAACAGGACATGAAACGGCCGATGCCACGCTTCGACATTCTGGGACAGCTCGGTTCACTGCGCCGCTATGCACGCTCGCTGACACGCGACAGCGCCGATGCAGAGGATCTGGTGCATGATGCGCTGGTGCGTGCCTATGAGCGACGCGGCAGCTTCCGCTCCGGCGGAAACCTTCGCGTATGGCTGCTGTCGATCGTCCACAACGCGTTCATCGACGGCTTGCGATCCCGCAAATCCGAAGCAATGCGCATCGAACAGGCCGGCTATCTCGCCGAGGCCAGCGTCCAGGCTGCGCAGGAACATTCGGTCCGTCTGGCACAGGTGCGCGACGCTTTTTTCACATTGCCGGAAGAGCAACGTTGCGCGCTGCATCTCGTCGCCATCGAGGGGCTCAGCTACAGCGAGGCGGCCGAGGTTAGCGGCGTGCCGCTTGGCACGCTGATGTCGCGCATCGGCAGGGCACGTGCGGCACTCCGCGAGATGGAGGACGCGGCACCGGCACGGGCGAAAGGCCATCTGAAGATCGTCGGAGGTCGATGATGAACCAACTGCGCGATCCCGTGACCGACACCGATCTCGACGCCTATGTCGACGATCAGCTGGACGTGGCGCGTCGCATCGAGGTCGAGGCGTTCCTTTCGGCCCGGCCGGAGGCGGCCGCGCGGGTGATGTCCGACCTGCGGATGCGTGACGAATTGCGCGTAGCGCTTGCCGGATCGAAAGGCATGGCGCGGCCCGCGACGGCCGATGCTGCACGGCGGCTGGAGCGGGGATTGGCGCGCGGCCGCGTCCTTGGTGCTTTGCAGCGAGCGGCGGCAGTCGCTGTCTTCGTCGCCGCCGGCTGGCTTGCGAACGGGCTCATCGGACCGATATCGGTGACGGAAGTCGTCGCTTCGACCCATCCGCCCGCCTATGTGGAGGACGCGGTCCGGGCGCACCGCACGACGCTCGTGCGCGAGGCGATGTCGTCGCAACCCGAAGCGCCCGGCTACAATGCCGACGAAATTCGCGCCGCGACGGCGATCATTATGCCATCGCTGCCAGCGGACTGGACGGTCCGGGACGTGCAGATCTACCCATCGCAGTTCGGCCCGAGCGTCGAGATGGCTGTCGAGACGAAAGAGATGGGGCTGGTCTCGTTGTTCGCAATCAGGCCCGGGACATTCGACGTCGTCAAGCCGACTGTCGTTCCCTCGGGCGACGTTTCCTCAGCTTATTTCCAGATCGGCGAGGTCGCCTACGCGGTCGTCGCACGTAGCGACATCCAAGGCATAGATCTCACGGCCGAAGCGCTCGCCAAGACGCTTTACTGATCGACCTTCAAGAAGGAGAACCACATGAACAATCTCGGATATATCGGGGCCGGAGCCGTCTACGACGAAGGCCTGCGCCGGCACATGCTGCGCGTCTACAACTACATGGGCCTTGGCCTCGTCGTTACGGGCGTGATCGCTTTCGTGGTGGCTTCCACACCCGCGCTTTACGTGCCGATCTTCTCCACACCGCTGAAATGGGTGGTTATGTTGGCACCACTGGCCTTTGTGCTCTTGTTCTCGTTCCGGATGCAGACGATGTCGGCGGCCGGCGCCCAGGCGATGTTCTGGGCATTCTGCGCGGTCATGGGGCTGTCGCTGGCTTCCGTGTTCCTGGTCTTTACCGGCACCAGCATCGCACGCACCTTCTTCATCGCCGCCACCATGTTCGGCGCGACCAGCCTTTACGGGTACACGACCAAACGCGACCTGACGCAGTTCTCGTCGTTCCTGATCATGGGCCTGATCGGCGTGGTGATCGCCAGCATCGTCAATATCTTCCTGGGCTCGACCGCGCTCCAGTTCGCGATCTCGGTGATCGGCATCGCCGTCTTCATCGGCCTCACCGCCTGGGATACCCAGACTATCAAGGAGCAGTATGCGGAAAACTTCGGTGCGGAATCACAGCAGAAGCTCGCTGTCTTCGGTGCATTCTCGCTCTATCTGAACTTCATCAACATCTTCCAACTGCTGTTGAACTTCACCGGCGAGCGCGAATAGCCGGCGTCGGACCACGACCGGAGGCGGATACCATGGACAGAAACGATCAACAGGCGATCGGACACCTCTTCGAGAAATTGGCAAATGTCGAGCGCCAGGCGCCGCCGCGCGATGCGGAAGCAGAGCGCTTTATCCAGGATCAGATCGGCCAGCAGCCTGGCGCGCCATATTACATGGCCCAGACGATCGTGGTGCAGGAGCAGGCCCTGAACGCAGCTCAGGCGCGCATCGAAGAACTGGAAGAGCAGGCGCAGCAGCCCGCCGGCGGTGGACCGCTCAGCGGCTTCTTCGGCCGCAGCGGCGGCAGGCGCTCGGGCTCGGTTCCGCGGGTAGGGCGCGCCGCCTCCGTCGCAACTGAAGGGCCGCAGGACACGCCACAGCGGGCAGGCGGCGGTTTTCTTGCTGGCGCTGCGCAGACCGCGATGGGCGTGGCCGGCGGAGTGCTGCTCGGCAACGCGATCGCCGGCATTTTTGGCGGCAGCGAAGCGAAGGCCGCTGAACAGCCGACGCCGCAGCCGGACGAAGCCGATCAGGCAGGCGATGCCAGCTCCGACAATGGCGGTGACTTCGGTGATATGGAGTTCTGACGAGCGACCCAGACTGTGCCTGTGCCGGCGCTGGTGACGATTGCGGGTCAGCATAGGCGAGATGGCGAGGGCAGCATCCGGGAAGCGAGCCCTCGCCGGCGGCTAATAACCCAGGCGCTTCAGTTCAGTCTTGACCGCTGCGATCGTCTTGAAGCGGAAGTGCTTCGTTGTGCCGTCGCGCCAATGGCAGTCGCATGTGGCGTCGAACTTCCGGCTCGCTTTCAATTGAGTCAGCGCCTTCTGGCCTGGCTTGGGGCCATCGAAGATGCGAACTTCGTAGAGCGTCCCTTCGACATCGTAGTGCATCTGAGCCCAGGAAAGTATCACGATCAGTTCCTTTGCCGGGTCGTGGTCGGCGTTGGCGAGGCCGAGCGCTATGTCCGGCGTGTCGCCCTCTTGTTCACCGATCGTGACCTGGATTGCGCGATATCTGTTGTCAGCTAGCCGTTGCAGCGCGACGAGCGGGCGTTCCGGATAGTCCTCAGCGGTCTGGTAATCGACGAAGAGTGTCTGGAGGCCGCTCCAGCTCACGGCTGTGGTGTGCGGATCAGCATTGTCGGCGAACCCGACAACACGTTTGGCGAAAGCCAGGTCGTTCTCGCCTGGCGCACGATCAAAGTCCTGCGCTCGCGCGCCAGTGAGCACGCAGGCGAGGGTGAGGACGAAACTTGTGAAGAGCCCAAGTCGCTTCATGATTCGCAACCGTAGCATGCCGGTTGCGAATCTTCGCGCCTGGCCGGCAGCAGCGGGATGGAAACCTTGTCCAACTCCCGCGCGCCCCTGGTCGCATAAGATAGATTATGGAACTGAAATGGCAGATAAGGATGTGGCGTGGAAGTAGCACCAGCGAGCCGCTGGGCCGAGAAATTGGTTTCACGCACCTTGCGAGATCCCACTCAGAAACCCAGCCGTAAAAACTTGGTCCTTCACGCTGATTCGTAAGGGATTTCGATCGTCATGCCATCATAAGCAGGCTCGACGTTGGCCGGCGTCTCGGCCATTACCGTGGCGTAGTCGAGTGGCACATGCATATGCGTCAGCACCGCGTTCTTCGGCGCCAGCCTTTCGATCCAGCCAAGCGCCTGGCCAAGCGACAGATGGCTCGGATGGACGGTGTATTGCAGCGCGTCGATGACCAGCACGTCCAACCCGCGCAAGCGCTCGGCGGTCGCGTCCGGAAAGTCGCTGACATCAGGGCAATAAGCTAGCCCGCCGATGCGGAAACCCAGCGAGGTGATGTCGCCATGAAGCTGCACCAGCGGTTCGAGGGTGAGGGCGCCGCCCTCGCCCTCGATCACCACCGGCCTGTCGTGGTCGATGATATGGGCGTTCACGATCGGCGGATACGAACTGCCTTTCGGTGTTTCGAAACAGTAGCGGAACGCCTCGCGTAAGCGCAGCATGGTGGCCTGATCGGCATGGATGTCGATCCGGTGGCGCTGCTCCAGTACGAAGCCGCGCAAATCGTCGATGCCGTGGATATGGTCGGCATGCGGATGTGTATAGACCACCGCATCGATGCGCCTGACCGATGCCAGCAGCATCTGCTCGCGGAAATCCGGGCCGGTGTCGATGACGACCGTGGTCCGGACGCCATTCGCCGCGATCCGCTCGACGAGCGCTGCGGTGCGCGTGCGCCGGTTTCGGGGGTTCGCGGGATCGCAACTGCCCCAGTCGCCGGTGATGCGTGGCGTGCCCGGCGATGAGCCGCAGCCGAGGACGGTAAGACGTAACCGGTCGCTCATGCGTCAGGCGCCCGGCGCGCTCGGGCGCGGCATTTTCCTGAACAGCCGGAAGAAATTATCCGTGGTGATATCAGCGATCTCGGCCTCGCTGAAGCCGATCGTCTCGGCCAGCACCTTGGCTGTATGCGCGACATAGGCGGGCTCATTGCGCTTGCCGCGAAACGGGATCGGCGCAAGGTATGGCGCGTCGGTCTCGACCAGCAGACGGTCGCGCGGCACATCGGCGGCGACGGCGCGCAGCTCGGCGGAGTTCTTGAAGGTCAGGATACCGGAAAACGAAACGTAGCCGCCGAGCGCGACACCGATCTCGGCTAGCCTGCGCCCAGACGAAAAACAGTGCAGGATGAAGGGGAAGGCGCCCTTCCCTGTTTCTTCTTCGAGGATGTCAGCCATGTCGTCGTCGGCGTCGCGCGAATGGATGACCAGCGGCAGACCGGTCACGCGCGCCGCGGCGATGTGGGTGCGAAAGCCCTGAGCCTGTGCGTCGCGCGGCGCATGATCGTAGAAATAGTCGAGCCCCGCCTCGCCGATCGCCACCACTTTGCGATGAGCAGAGAGCCGCACCAGATCATCGACAGTGACGTCAAGCTCTTCCGCCGCATTGTGCGGATGGGTGCCCACCGAGCAATAGACCTCATCGAAAGTCTCTGCAATCTCAAGCACTTGGCTAAATCGCTTCACCCTCGTCGAGATCGTCACCATACGGCCGACGCCGGCCGCGAGGGCGCGGGCGACGATGGTCGCCCGCTCTTCGGCGAAATCCGGAAAGTCGAGATGGCAGTGACTGTCGACCAGCATCAGGCGCTTGTATCCGTTTGCTCGACATAGCGTGGAAATACTGGTTCCGGCGCCGGCAGTGCCGTACCGGACACCAGCGCATGAGCTTCGGCGACATGCGCGAAGTCGCGGCTGTCCGCCGGCACCGCCAAAAGATCGAGCAGCTTTGCCGCCGAGCCTGGAATGAAGGGCTGGCACAGCAATCCGACACGCCGGATCACCTCAGCCGTCGTCCACAGCACCGTTTCCATGCGTGCCGGATCGGTCTTCTTCAGCGCCCATGGCTCCTGCCCGGCGAAATAGCGGTTGGCTTCGGCCACCACGCCAAAGATCGCCGCCAGCGCCAAATGGATGCCCTGGTCGGCCATCGTCCTGCGCGCCGTGACAAGGGCGGCATCTGCCTGATCGAGGATCGCCTTGTCGGCGTCGCTCAATTCGCCACGCTTCGGCACCACGCCGCCGCAGTTCTTGGCGATCATCGACAGCGAGCGCTGCGCCAGATTGCCGAGATCGTTGGCAAGGTCGGCATTGGTGCGGTTGACGATCGCATCATGGCTGTAGCTACCGTCCTGACCGAACGGCACTTCTCGCAGGAAGAAATAGCGCACCTGGTCGAGACCGTAGTGCTCGATCATGGCGAACGGGTCGATGACGTTGCCGACCGACTTCGACATTTTCTCGCCGCGGTTGAACAAAAAACCATGCGCGAACACGCGCTTCGGCAATTCGATGCCAGCCGACATCAGGAAAGCCGGCCAGTAGACCGCGTGAAAGCGCACGATATCCTTGCCGATGACATGAACGTTTGCAGGCCAGAAAGACCATCTCTCGCTGGCCGGATCCGGATAACCGGCAGCGGTGATGTAGTTGGTCAGTGCATCGACCCAGACATACATCACATGCTTGTCGTCGCCCGGGACCGGCACGCCCCAGTTAAACGTGGTGCGCGAGATGGACAGATCCCTGAGGCCGGATTTGACGAAGCTGACGATTTCATTGCGCCGCTCCGCCGGCCCGACGAATTCGGGGCTGTTCTCGTATAGTGCGAGCAGCCTGTCCTGATAGGCGGAAAGCCGAAAGAAGTAGCTTTCTTCTTCGGTCCATTCGACAGGCGAGCCGAGCGGTTCGCGGCGCACGCCGTCGTCGCCGACCTTGGTTTCGGCCTCATCGAAATAGGCTTCCTGCCGAACCGAATACCAGCCGCTGTAGCGGTCGAGGTAAATGTCGCCATTCTCAGCCATGCGTGTCCAGATCGCCTGGCAAGCCTTGTAGTGCCGCTCCTCGGTAGTTCGGATAAAAACGTCGTTCGAGCAGCCGGTCGCTTCGAGCATCGAACGGAAGATCGCCGAATTGCGATCAGCAAGCGCCTTCGGCGTCAGGCCTTCGGCGTCCGCCGTCTGCTGCATCTTCAAGCCGTGCTCGTCGGTCCCCGAGACGAAGAAGACGTCCTTGCCGTCGAGCCGCTGGAAGCGGGCAAGCGTGTCGCTGGCGATCACATTGTAGGCATGGCCGATATGCGGCTTTCCGTTCGGATAGAAGATCGGCGTCGTGACGTAGTATTTTTCGCGTGACATGGATGAGCCGTCATGAATGTCTGAATGAAAGATGTCGCGGTGAGATATCGCATCGAAACGGCAATTGCCATCCGACGCCAATGTGGTGGCTTCGAAGTTCCTGCGATTGATTGGGATCAATGCTGAGGGGCTTCCAAAGCCACGCCAGCGGCCGTCACATTCGCATTGCAGAATTCAGGCGGTCGATCATGGTCAGGGCGTGCTGCTTTTTGTCGAGATTGTAGGTCTCCGTTTCAGATATAGCGTTCAAAGCCTCGTGCCAAGTATCCGACAGCGTTTTGGCCCGCGCGAGATCGCCGGCGAGCGCGGCCTGGCTGGCGCCGGCCGACAGCAGGTCGAGCGCGCGGCGATTGAATATCTCGAACGGGATTGCCTGGTCGCGGCCGGCGACCGCCTCGGCAAGACGGTAGGCGCCTGCGACATCCATCTTTTTGGACATCACCAGGGCATCGAGGGTGGCGGCGATTTCAAGCCCGCCATACTGCGTCAACAGGATCGCGTTGCGCGCGCTGCCCCCTGCCCGCTCCGCCAGCGCCGCGCGCGCCGCAGGATCCTCCGGTGGCGGCGGCTCGATGCCCTCCAGAACCGCCATCAAGCTCTTGGCATCGAGCGGGGCCAATCGCACCATCTGGCAGCGCGACCGGATCGTCGGCAGCAAACTGCCCGGCGCATGGACGATGAGGATGAACAAGGTCCGCGCCGGTGGCTCTTCAAGATTCTTCAGCAAGGCATTGGCAGCATTGGTGTTCATGTCGTCGGCGGGATCGACGATAACCACCCGGTAGCTGCCGTCGTGCGACGTCAGCGACAGAAAACGGCTGACCTTGCGGATTTCGTCGACCGTGACCACTGTCTTGAAGCTCTTGGTCTTGTCATTCGCGGGGCGTGTAAGATGCAGCACCGAAGGATGTGCCCCGGTGGCGATCTGGCGAAACAGCGACGAAGCCGGATCTGGAACGGCAAGGCTTTCCGGCGCCTGCTCGAAGGCCGGGTGCTTCAACAGATGATGCGCCAGATGAAAGGCCAGCGTCGCCTTGCCTATGCCCACCGGTCCGGCAAAGATCAGTGCGTGCGGCAGTTTTCCCGAGCGGTAAGCGGTGGCGAGCATGTTGGCCGTCTGCGGGTGACCGACAAGACGCGGCGTCTCGGATGGCTCGGGCACCCCGTCCAGCGTGTCGTGCTGTTCGGGCGCGATGCGTTCGAAAATCATGCCGGCGCCGCCTGCCTTCTTTGCGCCGGCATCATCCTCTCAAGAGCCGCGAAGACGATGGCGGTAACGACATCCTCCACGGTGTCGAGGTCGGCTGACGCATCGACGACGACGCAGCGTTCGGGTTCAGCTGCGGCGATCGCGAGAAACGCCTCGCGCCGGCGTTGGTGGATGGCTAATGTTTCCTTCTCGAAGCGGTCCGGTCCGTCACTGCTCCCCCGCCGGGCGGTAGCGCGCCTCAGGCCCTCGGCGGGATCGATATCGAAGATCAGCGTCATGTCCGGCACCATGCCGTTGATGGCGACCTTCTCCAATGCGTCCATGAATGCCGGGTCCAGGCCGCCGGTGACGCCCTGGTAGACGCGGGAAGAATCCATGAAACGATCGCAAAGCACGACCGAACCGCGCTCGACCGCCGGCCGGATGACCTGTTCGACATGGTCGGATCGCGCAGCGGCGAAAAGCAACGCTTCCATCTTGGGGCCGAACGGCTCGGCTGCGCCTGAAAGCAGGACATGCCTGACCGCCTCCGCGCCCGGCGAGCCACCCGGCTCACGCGTTACCAGCACATCGTATTTCTTGGCGCGCATCTTCTTTGCCAGCCGCTCGATCTGCGTCGACTTGCCTGCTCCTTCGCCGCCTTCAAAAGTGATGAAAAATCCGCGCGCCAAAGCCTTTGTCCATACTTCGGGGACCGTATAGTCCCGGCGGGAAAAAAGGTCCACCGCGACGGTGCTAACGCAGCCAGCCGACGGCCAGTTCCTTGGCGGCGTCGAGCGCGCGCTGCGGCAGCGAACCGACACCGATCGACTCGGCGGCAAACAGCGGCGTCTCCTGGCTCAGAGTATCGCCGATCCAGACGCGCAGCGTACCGACCGGCTGCCCCTCCTCCACCGGCGCGGCAACCGGTCCGTCATAGACGATCTTGGCGGTGAGCTTGTCGCGGTTGGTGATCGGCAGGAAGATCTGCACCGGTCCTTTTGCCTTTAACGCGACTCCGGACTTGGCGCCGCCAAAGACCTGGGCTTCGCCAACCACTTCGTCCTTGGCGAATACTTCAGTCTTCTCGAAGGAGCGAACGCCCCAGTCGAGCAGCTTTCGCGCTTCCTCAGCACGCTCGCGGTCGTTTGCCAGGCCGCTCATCGCCGCGATCACCCTTGTGCCGTTGTGGCTGGCCGAGCCGACAATGCCGAACCCGGATTGCTCGCTGGCGCCGACCGCGAGCCCGTCTGCGCCTATATCCATGGCCAGCAGCGGATTGCGGTTTCTCTGGGAAATCTTGTTCCAGGTAAAATCCTTCTGGCCGTAATAGCGATAGAGATCCGGGTAGTTGCGCCAGATATGCAGCGCCAGAAGCGCGAGTTCGCGAACGCTCGTTTGCTGCCCATCTGCCGGCAGACCGGTGGAGTTGACGAAGGTCGATTTCTGCAAGCCGATCTGGCGGGCACGCTCGGTCATCTGCGCCGCGAAGTTTGCCTCGGACCCCGCGATTCCTTCAGCGATGACGATGCAGCCGTCATTGGCCGCCTGCACGGTCACGCCCTGGATCAGGTCTTCAAGCCGGATCGTCGACTTGAGTTTCGCGAACATAGTCGATGTCCCCGAAGGAGCGCCGCCCTTGCGCCAGGCGTTTTCGCTCACCACGAAGGTATCGTCGAGCGTCATGCGCCCCGATTTGATGGCGTTGAAGACCACTTCCATCGTCATCAGCTTGGCCAACGAGGCCGGCGGGATCAACCTGTCGGCGTCCTTGGAAAACAGCACGGTTCCGGTTTCGGCATCGATCATGAAGGCCTGCGCGGCCTTGGTCTCGAAAAGCTGTGCCGAGGCCGGCGCAAGCGAGAGCAGCAGCAGGCCGAGCGCTATAAGCCCAGTGAAAGGGCGAAAAAATTTCATCAGATTCGACCAGTGAGCCGGCGCTCTTGCACGTTGGCAGAACCTATCAGGCTTTTGCCTGGCGGATCAATCGCGCACGAAAAACCAGGCAACCCCGAGCTCAGTCGCGTACAGCAAGCGCATCGGGCGCACCATGCGACCACGATGCCTGCAGCATCTCGTCCAGGCTGCCACGGCCGTCGGCATAGAGGTTGACCGAGTACCAGTCCTTGCCTTCAAGTTCCGAGCGCTGGATTTCGGTCTTGCCGAAGCTGGAAAGCTGGGCAGCCACACGCTCGGCCTCGGCGGCATCCTCGAACGAACCCGCCGCGACATAGTCCGTGGGCGACCGGGTTGGAGGAGCTTGCCGCTTCCACGATTGAAGAAGCTCGGCGGGCGACATGCCGGTGTCGTCCAGCTCGGCAAACGCGTTGGAGGCGCGCTGCACGCGCTCGTCGGCGTAAGACAGCGACGCCATGGTGAATGGAGATTGCGCCGGCAGGTTGATCTCCGGACGCTCCGGCACGATCGGGCCGAAATCGGGCAGTACAATGTCTCCCGAAGCAGACGCTTGCACCGCTATGACAGGCCCTGCATCGGATCCCTGCCCGGTATTCGTCAGCTGACCGGGGAACGGCACGGCTGCAGCGCTCACCGCCAGGCTTGGCGACGGCCCATTCATGGCGACCATGACACCGCTGGGCAGACCGTCCGACGGATCCGGCGCCCTGTTGCCTGGACGATACGAAGCCATAAGATACTGCCCGTCATTGCCTTCGAGCGGCGCACGGCCGACATATTCGACCTTCACCTCGGCCGTACCGATATTGGCATAATCGAGCATTTCAGCAGCGCGCTTCGACACATCGATGATGCGTCCATCATGATAGGGTCCGCGATCGTTGACGCGCACGATCACCGAGCTGCCGGTCTTCATGTTTGTGACCCGCGCATAGCTCGGGAGCGGCATAGTCGGATGCGCCGCCGTCAGATCTGCCATGTCGTAGACTTCGCCATTGGCGGTCAACCGGCCGTGGAACGCCTCACCATACCAGGACGCTAGGCCAACCTTGGCGTAACGTTTGTCTTCCCTCGGATAATACCACTTGCCGCGCACCTGATAGGGCTTGCCGAGCTGGTTGCGCCCCCGAGACGTCTTGAACATCACGCGCGGGCTGGCTTTCACGCCATATTCGGCTTCGGAAAAATATTCCTTGGAGCGAGGTTTCTTGTTGACCATCGCCTTCTGCTGCGGCGCGGCACATGCCGCAAGAAACGCTGCCGACAAGGCAAACAGCGCGAAAGCGAAAGCGCGACGAAGACGCGGGCGCGCCGTGGTCTGCATATTTTGATTGTCCCCTATAGCATCGACGAAGGCACCGCAGCATAAACGTCAGCGATGCCAAAGCACCCACTCCAGAAACGCCGGCAACGCCCTACCCCAATGCTTTTGTGCGCAGGAATTGTTTATCACCGTATTAACCGATTGTGGTCGGAACCGGGCGAGATTGTGGCGCGGACCGTCTCGCCGGTCGGGATGAAGTCATCGCTTAGATCAGCAAAACGCCGTTCGTGGCGGGCTTTGAACCTCGCCTGGCGTGTCTGCGAGCGCAGACTCAGGGACCGAAGATCACGAGCTCGGTGAACGTCAGATCTCCAGGTGCGGGTGGTCTGGGACCCTTGAAGTATTTCAGCCCCTTGTTGGGGCGGTACCATCCCACCAAACCTGGAATCGGCTCCTTGGCGTCGACAAAGCAAACCAGGATTCCGCTTCGCAAGAGAAAGCGCCCCATGGCACCGGCGCAGCGGCTCAAATCCGCGAGCGAGCGGCAATAGATGACCTGATGGCACCGGATAAGACCGTGCAACATTCGGCGCGGCATCAACACCAGGGGGAACGCTGCTCCATCGCAGATGCAGATCAACGACAGGCACCCCAGCGCGGCGTGTTCCGAGAGTATGTATCTCTCACTCTCGGACAGCATCGCCAGTTCCGGAAGATCGGGACGCACTTCGACCACGCGACATGACCGCGGCGCCGAACTTAAAGCCGGCAAGAAGGTAAATTGTCCGCTGGAGAAGAGCCGAAAGCCGAGCGCCCGGTTGGCTTTCAATGTCGCTTGCGCCGGCGAAATGTTCGTGTAGGTCACGTCCTTCCGCTTGAGAACCGCCGCAACCAACATGGCGCCATAGGAACGGAATTCTGCGTCGACTGACCAGCTCGAAAGATTGCAGCGGATTTCCTCGCTCTCCGACCCCTGGTAGCGCGCATAAAGGGTGAGCACAACGCCGACGATCCGATCGGCATGCTCCAAAGCAAAGCCATATTGTGGGAACTCGGCAACCGCAGGCCGCTTCGACAAACGGGTCAGAGCCCGGATCCAGTAACTTCGGTTACGCGCCGGAAAGCCCCTGCACAGACAATCAACCACTCCCTCCCAGTCGGTTTCGCGAATTGGTCTACAGCGAAGACCGGGCGGGAGAGCGCCAAGTACGGCCAAAATTCAACTCCAGAAGACGATTTTACTTACATGTGCCTAATGCGCCCAACATATCAGCGCGCAACGATTAATAGTCCGTGCGGGTTTTAAAAACGATTTTCCACACTCGGCACAAACAGCTCGCCATGACGCTGCTCACCGTCCTGGATCGCGCCGAAAGGTGCGGCCGCCACGGTTGACTTGGCGTCGAATGCAGCTTTACAGGAATGGAGCGCGAACCGATCGGGGAACGTCCTGGTGCCAATCCGGTACCGACAGCTCGAACCCGCTCCTCTCGCGATATCCTAAGTGATTGAAAAATCACCCTGGAGGGATGGCCGAGCGGTTTAAGGCACCGGTCTTGAAAACCGGCGTGGGTGCAAGCCCACCGTGGGTTCGAATCCCACTCCCTCCGCCAGTGACGCTCTTTGTCCCGAACGCAATCTCCCGGGCTTGCATCGAGATGACCGGGACATGAGCGAGCCCCCGATCGGATTGATTTTTGCGACGAAAGATGGTGCTTCTCCCGCCCATGAATAGGTTATTTTTTGCGGTCCTCGCATGGATGGCGCTGCCTTGGCCGGCCAGCGCAATGGACAGCGCATTGCGCGCCGGCCTGCTGAAACTCGATCCGCAAACCCGGCTGGAGCAGCGATGCGACGCCGAAATTCTCGACCGGATTACCCGCGACGACCACAAATACAAAGCCGATCGTGTCGTCGCCTACGCTTTTGCGACGCCCGAAATGGGCGCCGATGCGATCAGGAGCCCGGGTGCTGCGTTTCGCAGCAAGGGACAATGGTACCGGCTGAAATTCAAATGCGAGACAGCGCCGGACCATATGGAAGTCCTGCAGCTCCGCTACCGGATCGGTGATGAAATTCCGGAAAGCGACTGGCCCAAATACAATCTCTATAACTAGGCATTCGCGACCTGTGGCCGCATTTTGCAGGTGTTTCGGGCCGATAGTCGCAAACTCTGTATATTGCCGACCTTGTTCTAACCAGTCCCTTGACGTGCGGGAACCATACACGTTAGGCCCTCCAGGCATTCGACGCAAACGGTCGGCCAACCAGCAAGGGACTTCCAGTCGATGGAAATTTTCACTGCCGCGGGCTTCTCTGCCCTGCTCCAGGTCATCGCCATCGATCTCGTGCTTGCAGGCGATAACGCCATCGTCATCGGCCTGGCCGCAGCGGGCTTGCCGGTCGAGCAGCGCAAGAGAGCGATTCTCATCGGCGTGGTGGCGGCAACGGTGCTGCGCATCGGTTTTGCCGCGATCACCGTCACCCTGCTGCAGATTGTCGGCCTGCTGCTGGCCGGCGGCATCTTGCTGCTGTGGGTGTGCTGGAAGATGTATCGCGAGCTGCGCACGTCGCATGCCGACGAGGTGGAGGCGACGGAAGCGCTGTCCAATTCCGATATCAACAGCGATGATATGGTGGCCGGCAAGGCGCGTAAGAAGACCTTGGGTCAGGCGGCATTGCAGATCGTCATCGCCGACGTGTCGATGTCGCTCGACAACGTGCTGGCGGTCGCCGGCGCAGCGCGCGATCACTTCCAGGTGCTGGTGATCGGCCTCGTCCTGTCGATCGCGCTGATGGGCCTTGCCGCGAGCTTCATCGCCAAGCTGCTGCACCGCCATCGCTGGATCGCCTATATCGGCCTTTTGATCATCTTCTATGTCGCACTCGATATGATCTATCGAGGCGCGGTGGAAGTCTTGCCGCATGTCAGCAGTGCGGTGAGCTGACGCATCGACTCGAATTCGCATCGGCCGCGACTTCGATTTCGGCGAGCCTTCGGCGATGCCGGCGGTTGCGTTTCGCCGCAGCCGCTGCCCATACCAATGCGGCAACAACTGTGGTACTGCGCCGCCAATCCTGAATCCGGAAAAGCTTGATGTCCGCCCCTCGCGTCAGTTTCGTCAGCCTTGGATGCCCGAAAGCCCTTGTGGATTCCGAGCGCATTATCACCCGCCTGCGGGCTGAAGGCTACGAGATCGCCCGCAAGCACGACGGCGCCGACCTGGTCGTCGTCAACACCTGTGGCTTCCTCGATTCGGCTCGCGACGAATCGCTCAACGCCATCGGCTCCGCACTTTCGGAGAACGGCAGGGTTATCGTCACCGGCTGCCTCGGCGCCGAGCCGGACATCATCCGTGAAAGACACCCCAACGTCCTCGCCATCACTGGCCCACAAGCCTATGAAAGCGTTATGGCGGCAGTGCATGAGGCAGCACCGCCGAGCCACGATCCCTACATGGACCTTTTGCCGCCGCAAGGGGTCAAGCTTACACCGCGCCACTATGCGTATCTCAAGATTTCGGAAGGCTGCAACAACCGCTGCACCTTCTGCATCATCCCGGCGCTGCGTGGCGACCTCGTATCGCGGCCGGCCGCCGACGTGTTGCGCGAAGCCGAGAAGCTGGCCAAGGCCGGGGTCAAGGAGATCCTCGTCATCTCGCAGGATACCAGCGCCTACGGCATCGATATCAAATACCAGACCAGCATGTTCGGCGACCGCGAAGTGCGGGCGAAGTTCCTCGATCTATCGGAAGAACTGGGTAAGCTCGGTGTCTGGGTGCGCATGCACTATGTCTATCCCTACCCGCATGTCGCAGACGTCATCCCCCTGATGGCCGAAGGCAAGATTCTTCCCTATCTCGACATTCCGTTCCAGCATGCCTCGCCGCAGGTGCTGAAGAACATGCGCCGGCCCGCTCATGGCGAAAAGACGCTCGAGCGCATTCGCAGCTGGCGGGACGTCTGCCCGGACCTTGCCATCCGCTCCACCTTCATCGTCGGTTTCCCTGGCGAGACGGACGACGATTTCGAGATGCTGCTCGACTGGCTGGACGAGGCGAAGATCGACCGCGCCGGCTGTTTCAAATACGAGCCGGTCAGAGGCGCCCGCTCCAACGAGCTCGGCCTCGAGCAGGTGCCGCAGGAGATCAAGGAAGCCCGCTGGCACCGCTTCATGCAGCGCCAGCAGAAGATTTCGGCAACGCAGCTCACCAGGAAAATTGGCAAGCGACTGCCGGTCCTGATCGACGAGGCGCATGGCAATTCGGCCAAGGGCCGGACCAAATACGACGCGCCCGAAATCGACGGCTCGGTCCATATCCAGTCGCGACGGCCACTGCGCGCCGGCGACATCGTCACGGTCAAGATCGATCGCGCCGACGCTTACGACCTCTACGGCTCGGCCGTCTGATTCAGTCCGAAATGAAAGGGCGCCTCGCGGCGCTCTTTCATTCGGTGTGCTTCCGGTTGCCTACTGCGGCAGCTTGTCGTCGACGCCCTTCACGTAGAAATTCATGCCGAGCAACGTGGCGTCGTCGGCGACCTCGCCCTCCTTCAGCCAAGGTGTGCCGTCCTGCTTGGCGATCGGCCCGGTAAAGGGATTCCAGCCGTCGGCGATCTTCTTGGTGGTGGCCTCGGCCATCGCCTTGACATCATCGGGCATGTTGGTGAACGGCGCCAGCTTGACGGCGCCGTCCTTGATGCCGAGCCAGACATTGTCGGGCTTCCAGGTGCCGTCGAGTGCCGCCTGGACCCGGCTGATGTAGTACGGGCCCCATTCGTCGGTCAGTGCGGTCAGTTGCGCGTGCGGTGCGAACTTGATCATATCGGAGGACTGGCCGAAGCCGTGCAGCTTGCGCTCCTCCGCCACCTGCAACGCAGCGGTCGAGTCGGTGTGCTGGACGATGATGTCGGCCCCTTGGTCGAACAATGCCTTGGCGGCGTCGGCTTCCTTGCCCGGATCGAACCAGGAGTTCACCCAGACGATTTTGGCTTTGAAGTTTGGATTGATCGACTGTGCACCTAGCATGAAGGAATTAATACCCATCACCACTTCCGGGATCGGGAAGGAAACGATGTAGCCGGCGACACCCGACTTCGATTGCTTGGCCGCGATCTGGCCAAGTACGTAGCGGCCTTCATAGAAGCGCGCATTGTAGATGCCGAGATTTTTGGCGGTCTTGTAGCCAGTGGCGTGCTCGAACATCACCTTGGGGAATTTTTTGGCGATCTTCACTTCCGGGTCCATGAAGCCGAAGGATGTGCCGAAAATGATCTTGCATCCCTCGCGCGCCAGGCGCTCGAAGGCGCGGTCGGCATCGGGGCCTTCGGAGACGTTTTCGAGATAGGCGGTCTCGACCTTGTCCCCGAGTGCCTTTTCCACCTCGAGGCGGCCCTGGTCGTGCTGGTAGGAGTAGCCGAAATCGCCGATCGGGCCGGTATAGACCCAGCATGCCTTCAGCTTGTCCGCCGCCTCGGCTGAGGCCGCCAGCGACAATGCGGCCGTCGTCGCCAGCAGGGCAATAAGCAGTTTTTTCATTTTGTTACCTCTCTGAGTTAAGCCTTGGAGCTTCCGTCTTTTTGTTGTCAACGATCCGGAACGAATGGCTGGCCCAAGGAGGCCGGCGTGTTCATCATCGTCAAACGCTTGTTGCGCGAGATTAGAACGAGAACCACGACGGTTGCCAGATAGGGCAGCGAAGAAAGCAGTTGCGAGGGGACCGGAATGCCGAATGCCTGTGCATGAAGCTGGCCGATCCAGACCGCGCCGAAAATATAGGCGCCGGCCAGCACCCGCCACGGCCGCCAGGAAGCGAAGACGACCAGAGCCAGCGCGATCCAGCCGCGGCCGGCGGTCATGTTCTCCACCCATTGCGGCGTGTAGACCAGCGATAGGTGGCCGCCGGCTAGGCCGGCACAAGCCCCGCCGAAAATCACTGAGAGATAACGATAGCGGATGACATGGATACCAAGCGCATGGGCGGATGCATGGCTGTCGCCGATCGAGCGCAGCGTGAGCCCGGTGCGGGTCTTGAACAGGAACCACATCACGGCAGCGGTAAGCGCGATCGAGATGTAGAAGATCGGATCCTGGCCGAACAGCAGCCTGCCGACGACGGGGATTGCGGTCAGGCCGGGAATGTCGAGGTTTGGCAGCCTCTCGCCAGGCTGGCCGACAAAATTCGTCCCCATCATGCCGGAAAGCCCGAGGCCGAGCAGTGTCAGCGACAGGCCGGTTGCCACCTGGTTGGTGGCCAGCGACAGCGTCATGACAGCGAACAGAAGCGAGAACACTGCCCCCATGGTGATTGCCGCCAACAGCCCTATCCAAGGCGAGCCGGTGAGATAGCCGGCGCCGAAACCGCCGACCGCACCCATGATCATCATTCCTTCGACACCGAGATTGAGCACACCCGAACGTTCGACCACCAGTTCGCCGATCGCCGCGATCAGCAGCGGCGTCGCCGCGGTCGCAATGGTCAAGAGGATGTTGACGGTGATGTCCATCAGCGGGCTCCCTCCAGCTTCGGCGCTGCCTCGAGCTTCGGCGCGGAAAAGCCGATCAGGCGAATGCGGTAATGGATGAGCGTGTCGCAGCCGAGCACGAAGAACAAAAGCATGCCCTGGAACACGCGCGCCACCTTGTCGGAGATGCCGAGCGCGCTTTGCACTGCCTCGCCGCCCAGATAAGTCAGCGCCAGCACAAGGCCTGCGGCGACGATGCCGAGCGGATTGAGCCGGCCGAGGAATGCCACGATGATAGCGGTAAATCCGTAGCCGGGCGAAATCACCGGCTGCAATTGTCCGATGGCTCCCGAGACCTCCGAAATCCCGGCAAGTCCGGCCAGTGCGCCCGACAGCAGGAAGGCAAAGAAGACCATACGGTTAAGGCCAAACCCGGCGAAGCGCCCTGCCCTCGGGCTTGAGCCGAGCACGCGGACCTCGAAGCCTTTCAGCATACGGCTCATCAGGATCCAGATCAGTATCGCCGCGACCAACGCGAAGACAAATCCCCAGTTTGCCCGGCCGGATTCCGGGAGGAGTTCTGGCAGTATGGCCGAGTCGTTGAACTGGATGGTTTGCGGGAAACCGTGGCCCTGCGGATCGCGCCACGGCCCGCGTACGAGCCAATCGAGGAAGAGCTGGGCGACATAGACCAGCATCAGGCTGGTCAGGATCTCGTTGGTGTTGAAGCGCGTCTTCAGCAGTGCCGGGATTGCAGCATAGCCAGCCCCACCGACCATGCCGAAAAGAAGCATCAGCGGCAGCACCAATGGGCCTTCGAACTGCGGAAACAGCACAGGGAAGGTCGAGCCGACAATGCCGCCCAGGATGAACTGGCCTTCGGCGCCGATGTTCCAGATGTTGGCCTTATAGCAGACCGACAGTCCGACCGCGATCAGGATCAGGGGGGCGGCCTTGATTGCCAGCTCATGCAACTGCCAGACCTGGCTGATCGGTTCGATGAAGTAGATGCGGAACGCAGTCAACGGGTTGACGCCGAGCAGCGCGAACATGATGGCACCGGCTATGATCGTCAAAACGAAAGCGATGAAAGGCGAGAGTGCCGAAAACAGCATCGAGCGCTGCGGGCGTTTTACAAGTTCGAGGCGCATCAAGCCGTCTCCAGCGTATGTTCGGCATGACCGGGTTCGGCGCCGCCCATCAGCAGCCCGATTTTCTCGAATGTCGCTTCAGCTATCGGCAGCGGCTTCGACAGTTCGCCATTGTGCATGACCGTGATCGCATCGGAAATCTCGAACAGCTCGTCGAGGTCCTGGCTGATCACCAGCACCGCCGAGCCGCTGCGCGCCAGTTCGATCAGCGCCTGGCGGATGTGGGCCGCCGCACCCGCGTCGACCCCCCAGGTCGGCTGATTGACCACCAAGACGCTTGGCCGGCGGTCGAGTTCGCGGCCGACGATGAATTTCTGCAGATTGCCGCCCGAAAGAGCCGCAGCCTCCGAATCCGGCGCGCTCTTGCGCACGTCCATTGCTTTTATGATGCGCTGGGCAGCGGTATAGATCGCATCGCTCTTGACCATTCCACCGGCGCCGACAAACATCTTCCCGTCGGTGGCGTGGCGCGACAGAAGCAGGTTTTCCGAAAGCTTCATGCGCGGTGCTGCGCCGTGGCCGAGCCGCTCTTCCGGAACGAAGGCAGCGCCCATCAGGCGCCTGCCAGTGATGGCGAGGCCGCCGGCATCCTTGCCACGGATGCGGACCGAGCCGGTATCCTCCTGCAGCACCTCGCCGGAAACGGATTCGAAGAATTCACCCTGGCCGTTGCCGGCCACACCGGCAATGCCGATCACCTCGCCGGCCCGGACTTCAAGATTGATGTTCCTGAGCGGGATCGAGAACGGGGTCGCCGGCTTGCGGGTGAGTTCGCGGATTTGAAGCAGCACCGGCGCGGTCTCGATACCCTCGGCCGGCGCCCGCACCACGGCCTGGACCTCGTTGCCGACCATCATCCGCGCCAACGAAGACGCGGTTTCCTGGCGCGGATTGCAATGGCCGACCACCTTGCCGTGACGCAGCACGGTGGCGCGGTCGCAGATGCGTTTGACTTCTTCCAGCCGGTGCGAAATGTAGAGGATGGACTTTCCTTCCGAACGCAGCCGTTCGAGCGTCTCGAACAACTTATCGGCCTCCTGAGGCGTCAGCACCGAAGTTGGCTCGTCGAGGATGATGAGTTGCGGCGTCTGGAGAAGGCAGCGGATGATTTCGATACGCTGGCGCTCGCCGACCGACAGATCACCGACCAGCGATAGCGGATCGAGAGGCAGGCCGTAACTGTAGGAGAGCGCCCTCGCCTTGGCCGCGATCGTGCTGATCGGCGAGCCGTCATCCAGCGACAGCGCGATGTTCTCCGCCGCGGTCAGCGCTTCGAACAGGGAAAAATGCTGGAAAACCATGCCGATGCCGAGCTTTTTTGCGGTGCCTGGGCTGGTGATCCTGACCGCCTGGCCATTCCAGAAAATCTCGCCAGAATTCGGTTCCAGCGATCCAAAAAGCATTTTCACCAGCGTCGACTTGCCGGCGCCGTTCTCGCCAAGCAACGCATGGATCTCGCCCTTGGCGATGTTGAGATCGACATGGTCGCAGGCTGTCAGCGTGCCGAATATCTTTGTGAGGCCGCGAACCTCAAGCAGGTTTGCGCCGTCCTGATCTGCACTCACGGTGCCTCCATCTGGTTTGCCAGACATGTTCTGTGTTCCCGCAAGCATCGTATGCGCGCCCTGCTCTCTACGGTAAGCGCCTCACGACTTGAAAGAGCTTCAAGAATTTCAGCGGAAACTCAAGCGGTAAAGAGCAGTTCGCAAGAACCGCGGCGTCGGCGGGCCGAAACTGCGGGCGCTCAAGGGATAAGTATCGTTGTCCCGGTGGTCCTGCGCCCTTCGAGATCGGAATGCGCCTTGCCGGCCTCGCTGAGCGCGTAACGCTGGTTGATCTTGATCTTGACGGCGCCGCTGAGCACCACGTCGAACAATGCGGCGGCGGAAGCCTCGAGGTCTTCGCGCCTGGCATTGTAGACGAACAGCGTCGGCCGCGTTGCGAACAGCGAGCCCTTCTGCGCCAGCAACGAGATGCTGAAGGGCGGGATCGGCCCAGACGATTGACCGAAGCTGACGAACGTGCCGAGCGGCCGCAGGCAATCGAGCGAGGCTGGAAACGTGTCGTTGCCGACCGAATCATAGACGACGTCGCATTTCTTGCCACTGGTGATAGCGGCAACGCCGGCGACGAAATCCTGTTCGCGATAGTTGATCACGTGGTCGAAGCCATGCGCCCTGGCGAGTTAGATCTTGTCGATCGAACTCGCGGTGCCGATCACCGTCGCGCCGAGATGCTTGGCCCATTGACCGAGGATCAGCCCGACACCGCCGGCCGCCGCATGAAACAGGATCGTGTCGCCGGCTTTCACCTTGAATGTACGGCGCAACAGATACTCGGCCGTCATGCCCTTTAGCATCATGGCTGCGGCCTGCTCGTCGCTGATGCCGTCCGGCACCTTCACCACGCGGTCGGCAGCGATCACGCGCTGCTCGGAATAGGCGCCGGTGGTCACGGCATAGGCGACGCGATCGCCGGGTTTGAGCCAGTCGACATCCGAGCCGACCTTAAAGACCACGCCGGCCGCCTCACCGCCGGGGATCAGCGGAAATCCGCCCTGCGGCGGATAAAGGCCCGAGCGATAATAGACGTCGATGAAATTGAGACCGATCGCGCTGTGCTTGACCAGGATCTGTCCCGAGCCTGGCTGCCCGGGATCGGCATCCTCATAGGTCAGGACCTCCGGACCGCCATGGGCATGGATGCGGATCGCTTTGGACATTTTCAGGCTCTCTTGGGATCAGGCTTTCTTGTCCGGCTTGGCGCCGAGATTTGGAAAGAACTGCATGATAGCGCCGATGCAGGCGAGGTAAAGCCCGGTGACCGTGATCCCGATCTTGATGAAGTCGCTGACCTGCTCGCCCAGCACGCCGATCTGGTCGTAGAAGGAGGCAAGTGCGGCCTGCGCCAGCGCCAGCGCGCCGAAAGCGCACCAAAGCAGCGTCATGCCGAGATTGACGCGCCGCAGCCGCTTCACCCGGACCGGATGGATGAAATTGATCGGCACGAAGGTGAGAATGCCGGCCACCACGACCACGGCGAAGGAAACCCATTGTCCTGGTTCGATGACGAACAGCGTGAACACCACCATGTTCCAGACGACCGGAAAGCCTTTGAAGAAATTCTCCTTCGTCTTCATGCCGGTATCGGCATAGTAGATCGCGCTCGACACCACGATTATCGCCGCAGACAGGAACGACAGGCGCTCGCCCATGAAGCCGCGCTGATAGAGCGCGAAGGCCGGAATCAACACGTAGGTCACGTAGTCGATGATGTTGTCGAGCAGTTCGCCCGACCATGTCGGAAGGATTTCCTTGACGTCGAGCTTCCTGGCGATCGGCCCGTCGATGCCGTCGACGAAAAGCGCCAGGCCCAGCCACCAGAACATCGCCGTCCACCTCTGCTCGCTTGCTGCCACCAGCGACAGAAACGCCAGGAATGAGCCCGACGCGGTCAAGAGATGGACCGAGAACGCCCGCGCCTGAGGCCATGTGACTTTCTTCTTCGGCCGCGGAATCCGGTCGGCGATTTTCCTGGCCGTCGTCTTCTTGCTCACGGGCCCCGCCAATCCAGCTTGCAGATTTCGGCCGAGCGGCCAGCAAAGTTCCAGTTGCGGCCAAAGGCCCGCATTTTGCTCTTGTCGGATTTGGCGATGATGATTTCCGGCGCAATCCAGTATTCCGAATTGCTGATGACCGTATCCTTGTCGCGATCCTTGCCGGCGATCGGCGTCACCGCACCATCGATGATCTTCGGTATCTGGAAGATGCGTGTTTTCTCACGCGTCTCGTAGGTGATCGGCACCTGCTCGACGCCGAGGAACTGTCCGACCAGGATGGAGAGCAGCGATGTGGTTCCACCGGCCTTGCCGGTGAATATCTTCGTCAGTCCCTTCACAGCGTAAACCGAGGCGCGCTTGTCGATGAAAAGGCCAGCCGTCCAGTTGCCGCGGCTCATATAGCCGGGGATTTCCATGATCAGCCCAAGATTGAGACCGGACAGGTCGACCTCGCCGAAATGGCCGGCATCGATGCGGAACCCCGCCCAGGTTTGGCAATAGCCTTCCGTTGGCGGATGGTTGCCGAGCGACAGAACGCAAGGGCAAAAAACCGTGCAATTGCAGGAGAGGACGAGTTCTCCCTTCATTGCCCAGTTTTGGTCTGTCATCGAATTGTCCCCCTCATGTCGAGACTACTAGTAGCGCTGCTGCCCAGACAAGCAGTATCGCACCGGCCAGCCGCGTCGGCAGATTGCCTGCCGTCTGCTTTTCGACCAGGCTGAACAAGCCGATCAGCGCCATCCAGAACACGTTCATCACACCGACGGCAAACATTACCAGCATTAGAGCCCAGCAGCATCCAAGGCACCACAGGCCCTGCTTCATGCCGAGCCGCAAATGCGAATAGGCCTGGCGCTCCAGTTGGCGAACAGGACCGAGAACGGATTTCTGCACTTGTCCAGACAGACTTCCTTCAGCCAGCTGAACTGATAGAGACCAGCGATCGACAGCGCGGCTGCCCCGGCAATTCCAACCAGCGGATCGAGCATCTGCCCGGATGAGGCGAATGCATGGATTGCGAGCGTCAGGGCAGCGAACATTGTCGAGGCGACAAGCCAGACGCTCAAATATCCAGCGACCAGGATCAGCGGATGGACGGCCGGCTCCCTCTTGATCCGGGCGGTATCCGCGATCTCGCAATAGGTGCGGATCATCGGCGCCGCGGAGGGCAGCATGGTCGCGATGGCCATCAACAGCCACATCGCGGTGAGTGCCCCGCCTTGCGCGCCTAGGCTTGCGCGAAGCGGCGCCGGCGCAAGGCAGAGGGCGAAGAAACGCGCAAGGAAATCCGGCAACGGCAGTAGCTGCAGGTATTCCAGCACGGCGTCGCCGGGTACGTCGGCGCCCGGGAGCCGGCTCACCGCCCCCCGAACTGCCATTGCGCCGAGAAGGAGCCAGGCAAGGGCAACGCCCATGCCGGCAACAACGCTCACGGTCAGTCGAGGGCTGCGCGCAACGCTCGCCATCGCGCGGCCGGTACCGTCGAGGTGGCTGAAATTGTCTTGTTGGCCGGTCATGGCAACCGAATGGGCCGAATCGCCGCGTTGATCAAGCCGCATCACCTGACCTATATGGACCAGCAGGTCGGACAGGCCTCACCTCGCAATCCGGAAGCCGAATTGAAGCATCGGGAAACAGCACGGATACTGGTCGCCGGCAGCGGCCCTGCGGGGCTGATCGCGGCGCTTGGCTTTGCCGAGGCGGGCTTTCCCGTGACGCTCGTCGGACCCGACGCAGCTGGCCCCGACGGCCGGACGACAGCCTTGATGAACCCTGCCCTAGAGATGTTCGAACGGCTAGGGATCTTCGACGGAATCAGGCCGCACGCAGCGCCGCTCAAGGTGATGCGTATCGTTGACGCAACCAACCGGCTGATCCGCAGCCCGACAGTGACCTTTCGCGCCAGCGAGATCAACGAAGAGCAATTCGGGCTGAACTTGCCCAACAGCGTTCTCAACCGCACGCTAGCCGAGGCTGTCGCGCATTCGGGCATCGAATGGCGAAAGTCGATGGTGGAGGCATGGCGCCTCGATGCCGACCATGCCCATGCCGTTCTCGCCGACGGTAGCGAGATCGAGGCATCGTTGGCAGTTGCCGCCGATGGCCGTCAATCGCCGGCCCGCGAGGCAGCCGGCATCCGGACCTTGGTCCGATCCTTTCCGCAGGCGGCGCTGGTGCTCAATTTCGGTCACCGCAGCGACCATGCATTCACCTCGACCGAATTCCACACCGAGACCGGTCCGTTCACACAGGTTCCCCTGCCCGGCAACCGGTCCAGCCTTGTCTGGGTGCTCGAACCCGAAATCGCCAAGGATCTTGCAGCACTTGACGAGGCCGAGCTTTCGACGCGGGTCGAACAGCGGATGCAATCGATGCTGGGCCGCGTGTCGGTTGAGCCCGGCCGGCAGGTCTACCCACTTTCAGCGGTGAGCCCGTGGCGGTTTGCGCATCGCCGCGTGGCACTTGTCGGTGAAGCCGCCCACGTGTTTCCCCCAATCGGCGCGCAAGGGCTTAATCTCGGCATCCGGGACATTGACGACCTGATTGGTACCGCAAGCAGAAACCGCTCGGACCCGGGCGCCGCCCAGGCGCTTGCAGCCTATGATTTCAAGCGGCGGCCGGACATTCTGGCGCGCAGCAGCGCGGTCAACCTGCTGAACATGTCGTTGCTTTCCGACATGCTGCCGGCCCAGCTGATGCGCAGCGCTGGTCTTGGCGCGCTTGAGGGGTTTGCGCCGTTGCGGGCGTTTTTCATGCGCGAGGGTCTTCGACCCGGCAGCGGTTTTGCGGCGTTTTTTGGCGGATTGCGAAAAGCGGCTGCGCGATAGTGATCGTGGCGCCGCCCTTGATCCGCATCTTGTGATGCTCAACCCGGCATCAAGCTGATCGGGATTGAATTGACGCGGCGTCTGCGCCAAATAATGACGATGTCGACCGTGAGGCCTGGGCCGATCTTTGCCTGACCGGTGTGTAAGAATCTAAAATTCTGGAGCGTTTCCTTGCGTGTTCCAGGATGCGTGGCGTTCAAGAAGTTCAAGTGGTGAGTGCGATGAAAACAGCCAAATTCTCGATCGGACAGGTGGTTCGCCACCGGCTGTTTCCGTTCCGCGGCGTCATTTTCGACGTCGATCCGCAATTCGCCAATACCGACGAATGGTACGAGGCGATCCCCGCCGACGTGCGGCCGCGCAAGGACCAGCCCTTCTATCATCTGCTCGCCGAGAATTCGGAGACGGAATACATCGCCTATGTGTCCGAGCAGAATTTACTCGAGGACCGGTCGGGCGAACCGGTTCGGCATCCGCAGATTGGTGAAATGTTCGACAAGAAGCCGGACGGGCGCTACGAGCCGAAGCACCAATTGAGACATTGACTTAGTCGGGATCTGGCTGGGCTCAGACAGGCTTGAGACAAGTCTTGACCCGATAATCAGCCGATTCAATAAAAAAGCGGGGCATGAACCCCGCTTTTGTTTTGTTCGAAAACCCGTCGATCAGTTGGCGGCCTTCGCCTTTTCCTGCTCTTCCTTGAGCTTCTTGGCAAAATCCTGATTGTTCTTGGCGACGAACTCCTGGAGCTTCTTCTGTCGGTCCTCGATGTCCGACTGCTGCAGCGGCGGGCCGTCGAAGGCGCCGCTGAAGCCGGTCAGCGCGATCTTGATCGGGTTCGGCTGGTTCTGGAAATTGACCGAGGTCAGCGTCAGGTTCGAACCTTTCTTGAAGGACGCGACGAGCTGATCGGTCAGCGGCACTTCCGCCACGCAGCGATCCGGGAAACAGATCACGTACTCGAGCTTCTGCGCCTTGCCGGCGTCGATCTGGAGGCCGATGCCGGGAGGAACCAGACGGCCGGTCGGAACCGTCACCTGGAACACCTTGCGGTTCACCTTGCCCTTCAATTCGATCAGGCTGACGCCGGTGATGAGCTGACCATTACCGGCGGTGGTGATGTTCTGGACATTGCAAATGTCGACATCTTCCTGCTTGGTGCAGGCCTTGAACCAGCCTTGCGGAATCTGCTGTTGCTGCTGCGCGACAGCAGCGGGAATGCCGGCGCCCAGAATGCCGGCCACGCCAGCGGCCATGACCGACAGGCGGTACGCGTTGCTGTTCAGGCTCGTCATGTCGTGCATTCCTCTCAAATGATCCCGGGACCGGCTTTTTTCATGCCGTGTGGTCCAGCTACCTGTTGCCGAAATGAGGCAACAGAATGACTTCGGACGGCGTGTTACACTGCAAGCAGCGCCGAATCCAGCCCGGGCCGCGCGAATCTTGGCCGAGGGACTGGGTCGAGGGATTGGCCGGTGCACGACCGGCTCATGTATGCTGCGCATCGAATCGGGAAGGAGACGGTCATGGGCCGCGTTGTCGTTTGGCTGATCGCCACAATCTTGTTTGTCGGCCTTTCCCTGCAGCCGGCCCTGTCGGAACCGAAGCGCGCGCTTGCCATGCAGGGCGAGCCGGCGCTGCCGGCCGACTATGATCATTTCAACTACGTCAATCCCGACGCGCCGAAAGGCGGCAGCATTACCTATTGTGTCGTCGGCAGCTTCGACAATCTCAATCCGTTCATCCTGAGAAGTCTGCGCACCACCGCGCGCGGCATGATGGATCAAGCTTTTGGCAATCTTGTCTTCGAGCCGTTGATGCAGCGCAACTACGACGAGGCCTTCAGTCTCTACGGCCTGCTCGCCGATACCGCCGACATGGATCCCGAGCGCAAGAGCATCGAATTCCACCTCGATCCCAGGGCCAAATGGTCGGACGGCGAGCCGGTGACGCCGGAAGACGTGTTGTTCACCTATGATGTCTTCACCGAGAAGGGCCGGCCACCTTACAGCCAGCGAATGAAAGCGATCGCCAAGCTCGAAAAGACCGGCGACCGTAGTGTGCGCTTCACTTTCAACGAAAAGGCGGACCGCGAATTTCCCCTAATCATTGCGCTGACGCCGATCATCCCGAAACACGCGTTCAACAAGGACACTTTCGACAGGACGACGCTGAAGCCGGTGATCGGCAGCGGGCCTTACACGGTGGCGCAAGTCGTGCCCGGCCAGCGCATCGTGTTCAAGCGCAATCCGGACTATTGGGGCAAGGACGTGCCGTCCAAGCGCGGCTTCGACAATTACGACCAGATCACCATCGAGTATTTCCTCAACGCCAACGCCAAGCAGGAAGCGTTCAAGAAAGGCATCTGCGCCATCGACGACGACAGCGACCCGGTCAAACGCGAGCGCGATCTCGACTTTCCGGCCTTCCACAGGGGCGAGGTCATCGCCGAAACTTTCGATACCGGCATTCCGCCGGTGGTCAACGGTTTCCTGTTCAACACGCGGCTGCCGAAATTTTCCAATCCGGTCGTGCGGCGCGCGCTCGGCATGCTCTACGATTTCGAATGGGCCAACAAGAATCTGTTCGGCGGCAAATACACGCGCACGATGAGCTTTTGGCAGAATTCCGAGCTGTCCGCGCTCGGCCACCCGGCCAGCGAAAAGGAAAAGGCCCTGCTGGCCCCCTACCCCGGCCGCGTGCCCGCAGATGTCATGGACGGCACCTACAGGCCGCCCGTTACCGATGGCTCCGGCCAGGACCGCAAGGTGCTGAAGGCGGCATTCGAGCTGCTGAAGAGCGCGGGCTATACGGTGCAGGACGGCGCGATGCTCGATCCCCAGGGAAAGCCGTTCGGTTTCGAGATCCTGACCGCCTCGCAGGACGAAGAGCGACTTGCCGCTATCTATCAGCGCACGCTTGAGAAGCTCGGCATCGATGTCGGCATCCGCAGCCTCGACGGCGATCAGATCCAGTCGCGCAAGCAGCGTTTCGATTTCGAGGTGCTGGTCGGCTCGACCGGTTTCAACAACTCACTGTCGCCCGGTATCGAGCAAGCCGGGCGCTGGGGATCCGCTGCCGCCAAGGCCGAAGGCTCGTTCAACCTAGCGGGTGTCGCCGACCCCGCAGTGGACGCGGCGATCGAGGCGATGTTGAGAGCTCGCTCGAAGGAGGACTATGTCGCTGCTGTCCGGGTCCTCGACCGGCTGCTGATCTCAGGCAATTACATGGTGCCGACCCAGCACAACAACCAGCAATGGCTCGCTTATTGGAACTATCTGGAACATCCGCAAAAGACGCCCATATACGGTTATCAGTTGCCGACCTGGTGGCGCAAACCGAAGTGACCTCTTCAGAACAGGAGATCAAGATGAACGACGAGAACTCGATTACCGTCGATGTGGTCTCCGACGTCGTGTGCCCCTGGTGCTTTATCGGCCAGAAACGGCTCGACAAGGCGATTGCCGCCGTCGACCTCGACGTTCACATACGTTGGCGGCCCTTCCAGCTCGACCCGACGATTCCGCCCGAAGGCAAGAACCGCCGCGACTACATGGTGGCGAAATTCGGCAGCGAGCAACGCATCCGCGAAATCCATGCCCGGATCGAGCCGTTGGGCGAGGCTGAGGGGATTTCCTTTGCCTTCGACGCCATCAAGGTCGCGCCCAATACGCTGGATGCGCACCGGCTCATTCGCTGGGCCGGGACGGCCGGCGAGGCCGTTCAGAACCGGCTGGTGCGTCGGCTGTTCCAGCTGAATTTCGAAGAAGGCGCCAATCTCGGCGATCATGCCGTGCTGATCGAAGCCGCCCGCGAGGCCGGCATGGATGCCTCCGTCGTCGAAACGCTTCTGTCGACGGACGCGGATGTCGAGGCGGTGCGCACCGAAATCGCCACCGCTTCGCGCATGGGCATATCGGGCGTGCCGTGCTTTCTGCTTGAAGGTAAATATGCGGTGATGGGCGCCCAGGACGCCGATACGCTTGCCGATGCGCTGCGCCAGGTGGCTGCGGCCAAGGCACGCGGCGAACTGGAGGCGGCGAACTGAGCCGGACTATTTTCGACTATTTCACCGTCACCTTGGCCTTGCTGACGAAAAAGCCATGGCCATGCTTGTCGGTGCAGGTCAATCCCTTGGTGGAGGACTGGCAGGAAAACAGCCCCTTGCTCCAGCTGTTGCCGTAGGCCAGCTTGGCGACGTCGCCGCAGCAGCCTTGCTCGCCCGGATTCTTGATCAGCGTCGCCTGGCCTTTCGGGCCGAGGACGACGGTGACGTAGCTGGGCTCGACGCGCGAACAGCTCAGCTCCGGTCCGCCATCCTGCGGCTCGTAGGTGCTGGTGCCGCCCTTCGGCGTGTAGATGCAGCCAATATTGCCGGACGGCGGTTGAACTCGATCTGTCCCTCGGCGTTTGCGGGAACGGTCTGGCTGCCGGCATATGTTTGCGGCAGCCAGGCAAACATCGCGAGCATCGCCACAAACAATGTCCGTGCAAGCATGAAGAACTTCCCCCCGGTTCAAACCTGGATGCGTCCGGCAGGTTCGATCCGAAGCGCATCTTTGTCAAACGTAGGCGTTCCTGACATGGCAGCTTCAACCACGAATCATACGGTCACGTTCTGGCCGCCGACGACGCCGGACTGGCCTCGAAGGCGGATTCGGGCTGTGAAGATCGACCGCTGGACGGCGCTTCTATGTTCACAAAGCTGTGTGAAGACCTTCCCTAGGGGAAGGTCTCTACCTGCTCCGGCGCAGGCAAGTAACTAGTTGAAATTGCCTTGGTATTCAGCCCCAGAAACGTGACAGCATAGCGCCGTGACCCATTCATTCTGTTGCTCCACTGCAACGGCTGGCGAGCTAAGCTACCCGCGACCAGTGAAAAGCTAATGTAAAATGATCAATTGGTGTTACTGTCCGTAACAAAAGAAAAATCGTTTGGGCGGGATAGTGATTCGGGTCGATAGACCAACGCGACATTCAATATCGGAAAAATGGCTCCGCGGTGCCGCAAGGCAGTCGCCCCTTACGCCCGTATCGTCGATGCGCAGCTTCTGGGGCCTGATGCGGGCCTACTGGTTTTCGGACAAGTGGGTGGAAGCCTGGACCTTGACGCTGGTGATCGCCCTGCTCACCGCGCTCTCCAGCAAGTCAGGCGTGTGGTTTGCCGTAGCATCCGGAGAGCTGGTCAACTCGATCGCCTTTTTCCATGATGCCGCGAACACCACCCCGCTTCAGACACTGCTGGCCAATGCCGGGATACTTGTCCTCCTGGTCTTGCTCAAGGATGCGGGTTTTACCGGTATCCGCAGCCTGGTGTCCGCAACGTTGCATCGCAAGTGGCGCGGCTGGCTGGACAGCCAGTTCAACGAAGCCCTGCTTGATTCCAATCACACCCATTTCCACGCTCAGCATGGCTCGTCAGGTGCCGCCGCTCCCGACAATATCGACCAGCGCATCCAGGAATCGATCAAGGATATGACGGGGGGCGCCATCGGCCTCGCGATGGGGGTTTTGGCCGTTGCTACTTCATTGTATTTCGTCGGCCAGCAACTGCTTGCACACTCGGCGGAGGTCAAAGGGCTGGAGTTCCTCGGCAGCTATGGCAGCGCCGTCCTCGCCTTTCTGGCAGTCGCCACTTACGTACCGTTGAACACCTGGATCGCCGTCAAGCTGGGCAGGCTGCTGGAACGGCTCAATGTCAGGATGCAGCAGGCCGAAGGCAGCTATCGCGGCGAGCTGATCACCTTTCTGCGCCGCAGTTTTCATGTCGCCGCATCGCAAGGCGAGAACGTGCAGAAGGCAGTGCACAGCCAGCGCTATGTCGACATCGACCGCACCTGGGCGCGGCTGAACATCGTCAACACAGGCTACAATTCGTTCGAGCTGATCTACAATTTCATCGGTGCCCGCATTGTCGCCTACGGGCCAGGCTTGGTTCCCTTCATCCATAACGGGTTCGATCTCAAGGGCTACATAACCGGCTCTGAGATGGTCAACTCGCTGATCAGTCAATGCTCGTGGTTCATCCATGTCATGCCTGCCATCGCCGCGCTGCGGGCCAACAGCCAGCGCGTCACCGAACTCGCAAACGCGATCGAAAACGTTCAGCACCCGCAGGAATTTTATCAGCAGACCGGCCGCTCCGATTTTCGCTACGACCGCCAAAACCCTGTTTTCGGCCTGACCATCCAGAAACTAGAGCTAGCGCATCAGGGCGAGGACGCAACGCCCTTCCTGAGTGCCGCGAACTTGCGCTTCCGGCGTGGCGAATGGACTTTCCTGAAGGGCGAATCCGGTTGCGGCAAGACCTCGCTGATCAAGGCGATCAACGGCCTTTGGCCCTATGGCCGCGGCACCATCGTCTTCCCGGAAGGGGTCAGGAGTTTCTACGCCGCCCAGGAGGTGAAGCTGCAGCAGGTTTCGCTGAAGCAATTGGTCTGCCTGCCGGGTTCCGAGCATGATTATCCCGACGTGCAGGTCGCATCCGCCCTGCACAAGGCCGGCCTCGGCGATTTCATCGAGCATTTGGCCGATGAGAGCCGTGAAGGAAAGATCTGGGATCAGGTTCTCTCGGGTGGGCAGAAACAGAAACTGGTTGTCGCCCGTATCGTGCTGCAGCAGCCGGGATTGCTGTTCCTCGATGAAGCCACTGGCGCTCTCGATCCCGATGGACGGATCGCCTTCCACCAGGCGATCAAGGACAATTGCCCTGATGCAACTGTGATCTCGATCATGCATGAGGCGACGCCACCGAGATCGCTCGCGGGCACCGAATTCTACCACAGCGTCGTTGCGATCGCCGACGGCGTCGCCACCAAGAAGCCGCTGGTTCCGAGCTTGCCGGTCGAGCTCACCACCATCCTCACGCAGCCGACGCGGCCGGCCGAGGACAAGTGGCTGCGCTTTCCCCGCCGGCTCAAGCAGAGATAGCTGCGGCACCATTGCCAGCATCCAGCCTGCCTGTGACGTAGCCCGATCACAGTCTCGCGATCCGGTCGGTCTGCCGCCGTTTTAACCCGCTCTCGCGATTGACTTGGCAAGGCACGCTCCTATGTTGCGCCGGCTTGCAGAATCTCAACTCGAACCCGCGAGCAGAAAGGTCACAGCGCCATGCCTGGCGACAGTCACAGTCGAACGCAACCGCCGTCCGCTTGACGTGATCTGACAGGCTCACGTCCTGCCGGACGGCAAGGAGTGAGCCATGAACGAGTTTTCCCCCGTTGCGGGCGGCGATGCCATCGCCCGCGTACTTGCCAACGAACATGTCGCCGACATGGTCGAGGCGCTGAACCAGGAGCCTCGCGAGACGGCATCGGAGCTGCTTTGCGAAGTGCCGTTCGAGCGGCTGGTCGAGATCTTCGACCAGCCGAAGCTCAACGGCGCATCCGAACTCGTCGAGGCACTACCCCGCATCAAGGCAGGCAGACTGCTTGCCGCCATGTCGGTCGACCGCGCCGCCGACATACTGCGCGATCTGAACGAACCGGCTCGTTCCGAGCTGCTCGGCGGCCTGGCGCCACCGCTGCGCGCGACGCTGCTTGCTATTCTCGGCTACCCCGAGGGCAGCGCCGCCTCGCTCATGACGACTGAATATGTCGGCGTGCCGCCGGACTGGAGCGTTGCCCGCACGCTGGATTACATTCGCAAGGTCGAGCGGACGCGCGAAACCGTCTACGCGATCTACATCGTCGATCCGCAAACGCAGGTCCTGTTGCGCTCGACCAGCCTGCGTCGACTGATCGCTGGCGAACCCGACGAACTGATCATGGCAATAGCGCCGGATCGTGCGCCTATCACTGTTTCACCGCTGACCGATAGTGAAAAGGTTGCTCAGTTGATCTCCAAATATGATCTGCTCGCCGTCCCGGTCGTGGACAACGGCAAGCTCCTCGGCATCGTCACCATCGACGACATCATCGATACGATGATCTCGGAAACGACCGAGGACGTGCATCGTTTCGGCGGCATGGAGGCTCTCGACGAGCCCTATATGAAGATGGGTTTTCTGGCGATGATCCAGAAGCGCGCCGGGTGGCTGTGTGCGCTGTTTATCAGCGAGATGTTGACCGCCAACGCGATGCAGAGCTACGAGGGCGAGCTGGAAAAGGCGATCGTGCTGACCCTGTTTATTCCATTGATCATGAGCTCCGGCGGCAATTCCGGCTCGCAGGCGACCTCGCTCGTCATCCGAGCCCTGGCGCTGCGCGAGATCGGCCTTGGCGACTGGTGGCGGGTGGCCCTGCGGGAGCTGCCCACCGGCCTGGTGCTTGGCTCGATCCTTGGCGTAGTCGGCGTCTGCCGCATCGCGCTCTGGCAATATTTCGGCTTCTACGACTACGGCCCGCACTGGCCGCTGATCGCAATGACGATCGGCGCCACGCTGGTTGGCATCGTCGCCTTCGGCTCGCTGTCTGGATCAATGCTGCCGTTCGCCCTGAAGCGCGTCGGCTTCGACCCGGCCAGCGCATCAGCCCCGTTCGTCGCCACGCTGGTCGACGTCACCGGGCTGGTGATCTATTTTTCTGTGGCGCTTGTGATCCTGCGCGGAACGTTGCTGTAAGATCACGCACTTCCATCGCGGCAATCTCGTTGCCGCGATGGTCGTCGTCGCGTCAGACGCGCTCACCATCCCTCACCCGGTAAGTCGGTTTGTACATGGTGACGAGTTCTTCCGCCGCGGTCGGATGCACCGCCATGGTGCGATCGAAATCATCTTTGGTCAGCCCGGCCTTCAGCGGTATGCCGAGAAGCTGCGCCATTTCGCCGGCGTCCGGCCCGAGGATATGGGCGCCGAGGACTCTTTTCGACGCGCCGTCGACGACCAGCTTCATCAGCATCTTTTCATCGCGGCCGGAAAGCGTGTGCCGCATCGGCCGGAAGGTGGCGCGGTAGATTTCAAGATCCGAAAAGCGCTTTGCCGCCTCATCCTCCGACAGGCCGACCGTGCCAATCTCGGGCTGTGAAAAGACTGCGGTAGCGATCGTGTCATGGTCGGGCGCCATCGGATTGTCCTTGAAGGCGGTCTCGACGAAGCACATCGCCTCGTGGATCGCCACCGGCGTCAATTGCACGCGGTGGGTAACGTCACCGATCGCCCAGATGTTGTCGATGTTCGTGCGGGAGTATTCGTCGACCTGGATTGCCCCGGTTTTGGTCATCTCGATGCCGACGCCTTCCAGCCCCATGTTCTCGGTATTGGGAATGCGGCCGATGGCGAGCATGACCTGGTCGACCGTCAGCACGGTGCCGCCGGTGACAAGCGCGTCGAGCCGGCCGTCAGGGCGCTTCCTGACCCACTCGGACACGGCGTGGCAGAGGATTTTTATCCCCTTCTTTTCCATCGTCTCGTGCAGCATGCGTCTGAGGTCCATGTCGAAGCGGCTGAGTATCTCCTTGCCGCGATAGACCAGAGTCGTGTCGACGCCCAGCCCATGAAAGATATTGGCGAATTCGACGGCGATATAGCCGCCGCCCTCGATCATGATTGCCTTCGGCAGCTCCTTGAGGTCGAAGGCTTCGTTGGAAAAGATGCAGTGCTCATGGCCGGGCAACGCCGGATGCGGCGCCGGGCGCCCGCCGGTAGCGATCAGGATCTGGTCGGCGGTAACGGTGCGATCCTCACCGAGAAGATGCACCACATGCGGATCGACCAGGGTGGCGCGCGAATGAAAGACCTCACCGCCGGCACCGTGGACGTTCTTCTTGTAGACGGCCTCCAGCCGGCTGATTTCGCGGTCCTTGTTGGCGACCAGCTTCTGCCAGTCGAAATGCGCCTCAGGCACCGTCCAGCCAAAACCGGCAGCGTCGGCGAAATGCTCGGGGAATTGCGAGGCGTAGACATAAAGCTTCTTCGGCACGCAGCCGCGGATCACGCAGGTGCCGCCGTAGCGGAATTCCTCGGCAATGCCGACACGCTTGCCGAGTAGAGCCGCGACGCGCGCCGCCCTCACCCCGCCGGAGCCGCCGCCGATGACGAAAAGATCGTAGTCGTAACCGGCCATGGTCCAGCTCCTGCCCCTCAAACAACGAGACAGGTAGGCTGCCAGCCACCAAAAGAAAAGCCCGGACTTGCCGGGCTTTCTGGTCCAGTGGCGGTCAGGCCACTCGGAAGTCCGCGATCAATTCGGCGTGGCGTCCGCGGGAGCAGCGCCGTCTGCCGGGGCGGCACCCTCGGCAGGTGCAGCCTGCGCCTTGGCATTCGCCGCTGCACCCAGGGTCTCGCCGACCTGCTGGGCGAGATCGCGAGCCAAGCCGTTCTGCCAGATCTCGGCAGCCTTCACCAGTTCGCGCGTCACGATCGGGCCGTTGTCGAGCAGCTTCTTGCCGGACTCGGAATTGTAGAAGGCGGCGATTTCATTGAGTTCCTTTTCCGAGAACACCTTTGCATAGGCAAGCGCTGCTTCCTTTTCCAGGTCGGCGCGGCGCGATGCCAAGGCCATCGCCTTCTCGTTGATCGTCTTGGCGATCAGTTCCTGCATGTCCGGGTTCTTCTGGATCAGCTGCTGCTCGAGCGCCGCGGCCGCTTGCGGCAGGATGTTGTCGAACGTATCCGTCGCATGGATCGCCGCGACCGCGGCACGCGCCGCCTTCAGATGCGCATCAGTGACGTCCTGCGAAAACGCCGGGGACGAAAACGCGAAAACGGCCGAGGCCGCCAGAATGGCAAAAAAGCGGCCAACCCGGTTATGCAACATCATGATCGGTAAAACTCCTTGGTTTTCGGGCGGCATGGACGGTTTGGATGCCGTCGCCGCCGGCTATGATGGCCGTTGTCGCCAGCCCGATGAAAAGACCGTGCTCGACCACGCCGGGAATGGAGTGGAGAGCATTCGAAAGCGCTCTTGTATCCGGAATGCGGCCAAAAGATGCATCGAGGATAAAATGGCCGCCGTCTGTAACAAATGGCTGGGTCCCCGTCATCCTCAATGTAACAGGGCCGGAAAGGCCCAGGTTTGCAGCCGCCACGCCAACCGCAATTTCGGTGGCGCGCAGGCCAAACCGGTTGACTTCGATGGGCAGCGGAAAGCGTCCGATCATCTCGACCATCTTGGAGCTGTCGGCGATGACGATCATGCGGGCGGAGGCCGCCGCGACAATCTTCTCGCGCAGCAGCGCGCCACCGCCGCCCTTGACCAATGTCAGCGCCGGATCGATCTCGTCGGCGCCGTCGATGGTGAGGTCGAGCTCCGGTGTTTCCTCGAGGGTCGACAGCGGCACACCAAGCTGGGTGCAAAGGACGGCGGTGCGCTCCGAGGTCGGCACGCCGATGACAGTCAGGCCGGTGGCGACCTTGTCGGCGAGCAGCCGCACGAACTCATCCGCTGTCGTGCCGGTGCCGATGCCGAGCCGCATGCCATCCGTCACATGGGCCAGCGCTGTCCGCGCGGCCTCAACCTTCAATTGCCTCGCATCCATGCCGGGCCCCAAGATTTGTTTCGGCGCTCGTAGCATTTTTGCCGAGCTGGTCAAAGGACCTTGCCCGCGGTGGATAAGCCGGCTTGCCTGAACGGGCCGCAGCGGTTATCGCCTGCCGGCAATCGAATCGTCACAGGACAGGCCATGACCCGACCGACCATCGTGTTCGACCTCGACGGGACGCTGATCGACACGGCGCCGGACCTGCTCGACAGTCTCAACCACAGCCTTGCCGCCAGCCAGCTCGCGGCCGTCGACGAAGCCGGCTTCAAGCGTTTCGTCGGCCATGGCGGCCGCGTGATGATCGAGCGCGCCCATGCAGCGCAACACAGGTCGCTGGCCGTGGAGGAGCACGATCGCCTGCTAAAGCTGTTTCTGGACCATTACACCGTTAACATTCCCGGCAAATCGCGCCCCTACCCGGGCGTTCCCGAGGCGATCGCACGGTTCGAGGCAGCCGGTTACCTGCTGGCCATCTGCACCAATAAATATGAGGCCAATTCGGTGGCGCTGATCGAGGCGCTCGGTATGACCAGGCATTTCGCGGCGATCTGCGGTCAGGATAGTTTTCCGTTCCGCAAGCCCGACCCGCGCCATCTCACGCAGACCATCGCGCGCGCCGGTGGCGACCCTCACCGTGCACTGATGGTCGGTGATTCGCAGACCGACATCGACACGGCAAAGGCCGCCGGCATTCCGGTAGTGGCAGTCGATTTCGGCTACACCGATCGTCATGTGCGGGAGTTCGAACCGTCGGCGGTGATCTCGCATTTCGATTCGCTGACGCTCGATCTGGTACAAGGGCTGATGGCCGCGGCGGAAGGCTGAAGCCGGTCATAGTCCAGACGGCCAAATGACGGCCGACAAGTGGTTGACTTCGCAGGCCGGCCTCCCTTATATCGCGGCGCGCTTGGCCTTCGGGCAACGAGCGGGCGATTAGCTCAGCGGGAGAGCACACCCTTCACACGGGTGGGGTCGCAGGTTCAATCCCTGCATCGCCCACCATCTTTTCGGCACTTAGCCATCACCGACGGGGAAGGCTGCCGTGATCGAGAACCAGCGCATGATCGCATTGGTTTTCCGTGCGCTTTTTCCGCAAGCTATAAGACTGACAGGCATACTTACGCTTGGCACAATTGCCGGTCTGGACGATCCGCAAGCCCGAGTCCGGGAACAAACCCGTATGTAGATGAGTTTCTGCTCATCGAAATGTGAGGGAAAGCCATGTCCAGACTTGTTTTGGCGGCCGCCGTGCTGCTTGTCGGCGGATCGGCCTTTGCCGCGGACGAAAATCCGGTGCCGCCGCAGAATGCCAAGAAGCTGTCGGAAATCATCGCCAAGGTCGAGCAGCGCGACGACTTCCGCTACATCAAGGAAATCGATTGGGACAGCGGCGCCTACACCGTCATTTATTACACGAACGACAAGGCGAAAGTTGAAATCACCTATGATCCGGTGACAGCCGCGCCGAAATGAGGCTGGCCGCCAACGGTCCAGATTCTAAAAAATGCCGCTCCTCGAAGGCCCGCGGCCTTCGGCACACCCTTGCGTAGATATGACTTTGATGGCTGACTGGGTGCTATCATTGCGCGCGGGGGTGGGCATGGCGACGGTAAAGCACGTATTGAAACGCTTTCTGATGATGCTCGCGGGTTATTTCATAGCGGTACTGGTTGGGCTGATCGCGGTGGCGGCGATCTATGGCGGGCTGAGTTCGCTGCCAAATGCACCGAATTATTTCGACGTCATGGGCGTCACCCCGGCTGCGGTGCTGCTGTTGCCGCCGCTCGGCATGTTCATCTATTTTCTGACAATCGTGCTGACCGGCCTGCAGACGCTGATCTTCGCACTGATTGCCGAGTTTTTCTCGCTGCGCAGTTTTTGGCTGCACATGATCTTCGGCGCGGCGGCCGGGGTTGGCGGCTTCGCCGTGATCTGGCCCAGTGTACCGGACGACACGAACCCGGAGCGCTGGGCCGATATCGGCATCATTGCCGCCGCAGGCGTTGTCGCGGGCTTGGTCTATTGGCTCATCGCCGGACGCGATGCCGGTTTCCGGCGTCCACTGTTTCAGCGCTAGAACCGCATTCGTCAGCTTGCCGGCGAACGCACCGCTTCCGTGCTGTCGAGCGCCTGCTGCAGCCTTGTATCGCGGCCGTAGACGTCGTTGAAGTATTCGACCTTGCCGGACAGGTCCGGCCATGCGGTGAAATAGGCGACATAGACCGGGATCTTGCGTGTCACGTCCTCGGTCGAATGTCCGTGTTTCAGTCTGTCCTCGATGTAGTCGACCGAGGTACCGAGCACGGCAGCCGCCATGCCGCGCGGATCCTGCAAGCGAACGCAACCATGGCTGAGCGCGCGCATGTCGCGCTGGAAAAATGACTTCTGTGGTGTGTCGTGCATGTAGATGGCGTGCTTGTTGGGAAACAGTATCTTCAGCTCGCCCAGCGCATTGGCCTCGCTCGGCAGCTGGCGCACGCCGTAGGGTATCTTTGCGCCATAGGCACCCCAATCGACTGAGGATGAGGGAATGCGCTTGCCGCGGGCATTGACCACCTCATAGCCGGCGCGGTCGAGATAGCCAGGATCCCGCCGCAGCCGCGGCAACATCTCGTTGACCAGGATCGACTGCGGCACGCCCCAATAGGGATGAAAGTCGACCTGCTCGATCTGATCATAGAAGAAAGCAGTCTGGTTGGTGGGCCTGCCGACTACGGCGCGGGTCTTCAGCTTCTCCTCGCCGTCGTCGATATAGCTCGCGGTGAAAGCCGGCTGGTTGATGAAGACGCGCGGGCTGCCGAGGTCGGAAGGCAGCCAGCGCAATTCTTCGAGCGCAACCCGAACCTTCTGAATTTTGTCGGCCTTGGACGTTCCGGCCAACGATGCGACGGTACGCGGGCCGATGACGCCGTCGCCTTTCATGCCGGCCCGTTTCTGCACCGCCTTGATCACCGGCACCAGCTCCGGATCGTAGACCTCGCTGGTGGCGAGCCTCGCCAGCACCTCGCCATAGGCACCGCCCATCTCGTCATCGAGATTGCGCGCGATCCTTGTCAAAAGCTTCGGCAGCTCGGGGCTGGTCTGCCCCGGTTTCAACAGCAGATTGGGATCGACGACGATCTCGTCCTCGGCGCTTGCCTGTAGCGATTCCAGTTCGACGCGCAGCGCCTGATACTCGGAATTCTGTGGATGCCGTGATTCGAGATAAGTACGCACTTGCTGGGTATGGGCCAGCGTCTTCAGTACCCCTTCCATGTCGAGCGGCTTCGGCGGAAAATCGTAGTAGCCGGTGATGCGGTTGGGATCGACGCGGCCGCTTTGTGCGTCACGGGCGTAGCGCAGGACACGGGCCGACATCGCCATCTCGAAGCGAACCAGCTCTTTAAGGCGCTCATCGGCATTGCCCGCCGATGCGCCTGCTGCCGGAACTTCGACGGTGTAGTCGGCGGGCGTCAGGCCGTAGCTCGCGGCCTCGCCCAGCACCCGCACAGCATCCTCGGCACGGCTGTTGGGACTGGTTCCCGTCACCCAGATGAAATCCGGATTGGCTGAGTAGTACGCGATCAGCGCCTTGGCGATGTCCTTCTCGGCGTAGAGATCATAGCCGTCGAGCCCGGCAATGGCTTCGCGGAATGCAGCCCCGGTGGCCGTCGGCTCGAATGCAGCATCCTGAGGCGTTGCCGGTTCAGGCGCTGCCGACAGTGCCGAAAAATCGACGCGCACCAGCGGATCGCTCTTGTAGGTGTAATAGGACGGGCTGCTGATTTGCGCACCACCACCCCCACCGGAAGCGGCTGGCGCCTTGGGCTTGTATTTTGACGGTGGCGGCGGAAAGTTACCTTTCGGCGGTGCGTGTTTGACGCCGCCGCCGAAAAGCATGTCGAAGAACCCTTGCGCTTCAACCTGCGGCGTCCCGAAGGCCAGCATTGCCGCGACCACCGCGAACGGCAGCACGGTTGCTTTGTTTCCAAGGAGTTTCATGGATCACCCGCTCCGGTTGAACCGGATCCCGTTCCGCACCGCTTTCACGGTCTCGCCCACCCCATGGCGGATGTAAGGCATGACTACACTGATTCATACTGATTTCGTTAAGCTTCCATAAATTTCGGAACGTCTGTTGCAGAACGGTTTCACAACATCGTGAGGGGTCAAGCGAATCCGTCGCCGTCCTCGGCCAGAACGGCAACCGTCCAGTGACCAAGTCTCACGCGTTTGCGCCGCCGTCGATGGTCAATGCCGCGCCTGTCACGAAGCGTCCTTCGGGACCGGCAAGCCAGGCGACCATGCCGGCGATCTCGTCGGCCGTTCCGAAGCGAGGCATCGCCATCTTCTGGCGCTGATGCTCGGCGTGCGGGCCGGCTGCCGGATTCATGTCGGTATCGGTCGACCCCGGATGGACGACATTGGCGGTGATGCCGCGCGGACCGAGATCGCGGGCAAAGGCCTTGGTCAGGCCAACCAAGGCAGCCTTGCTGGCCGAATAAGCGCTCAGGCCGGCGTCGGTGGCACGCTCGGCCAGATTGCTGCCGATCGAGATGATCCGGCCACCCTCGCCCATATGTGCTGCTGCCGCCTTGACGGCGACGAACGGGGCCCTGAGGTTGACCGCCATCGTCTCATCGAAGTCGGCAAGCGACAGAGCATCGATCGGCGCAGCGCGCCAGATGCCGGCGCTGTTGACGAGGATGTCGAGCCGTCCGAAGGCTTTTGCTGCCTCATCGACTGCCGCCTCGATCGCCGCAGCATCGCGATTGTCGGCCTTGATGGCAAAGCCCCGGCCGCCGGCCGCCTCGATTTCCCTGACCACCGCGAGTGCCCTTTCCTCACCATTCACATAGGTGATCGCCACGCCTGCGCCGTCGGCCGCGAGCCTTCTTGCGATCGCCGCACCAATGCCGCGGCTGCCGCCGGTGACGAGGGCGGCCTTGCCGTTCAAGCTTCTGGATGACATCTGCTTCTCCATTTTGTAGTGATTGATACATAAATATCTGCCAGCCTTGCTGAACCACGTCAACTGAATTATATATCGATCAATACAGAAAGGATACCATGCCGGAACGAGGCCGCCCCCGCACCTTCGATCGAGCCGCCGCCTTGCGGCGCGCAATGGAAGTGTTTTGGGTCAAGGGTTATGAGGGCGCGTCGATAAGCGATCTGACCGCTGCAATGGGCATCAACTCACCCAGCCTCTATGCCGCCTTCGGCAGCAAGGAAGCGCTATTTCTCGAGGCAACCGAGCTTTACACGCGGGTCGAGGGAACCGAGATCTGGTCTGCGCTGGAAAAGGCGCCGACCGCGCGCCAGGCCGTCGAGCGGTTCCTGCGGCAGACTGCCAGGGCCTATTCACAGACCGGTCGTCCGCAAGGCTGCCTTATCGCGCTCGGCGCATTGCACCAGGACTCAAGCCGCGGCGCCATCTGTGATGATCTGCGCCGTCGCCGCGCCGAAAACCGCGAAGCCTTGCTGAGACGCTTCGAGCGTGGCGTGGCCGAAGGAGAGTTGCCGGCCGATTTCGACTGCGGTACGGCCGCGACCTTCTACGCCACCGTGCAGCACGGCATGTCGATCCAGGCGCGCGACGGCGCGTCGCGCTCGGCCCTTCTGGCGACGGTGGCCGGGGCAATGGCGGCTTGGATAGCGATGGCCGGCACCGGGGCGGCGTGACGATCGAACCCGGCAGACAAGAACAGACATTCAGATCACTGCAGAAACGGCTCCAGCCTGCCGGCAACGAAGCCAACGGCACGCTCCACCACACCCTTGTCGGCGAGAATGCGGCGGTGGCCGAGCCCGTTGGCCCAGTACAGCCGCACATGGTCTCCGGCGCGCGCGTAGAGCCTTGCATGATCGGCGGACACTTCGCGGTCGTCCGGCGCGTGGATCACCAGCGTCGGCAGCAGCGTGCTTGCCAGCTGGCGATCACCGGTAAACTCGTGCAACGGCCGGCCGGCGATACGCTCGACCCGGTCGGCCATGGCGACCTGCGAGCGCGAGCCGACATTCAGCATGCGACTGAAATCAGCAAAGATTGCCGGCAGGGAGCTCGGCGCAGCGATAAGCACCAGTCGCCCGGCCGCCCGGCAACTGCATTGGCGGCAACGGCACCACCAAAGGAATGGCCCACGATCGCGGCAAACGGCCCGAACCATTCGTCGGCAACCCGTGCCGCATCGACCGCACTGACCAGGGTAAGCCGGCGGCCCTGCGACTGGCCGTGGCCCGGCAGGTCGAGCGAGACGACCTTATAGCCAGCATCGCGATAGGCCTCGATCAGCGTGCGCATGTATTCGGTGCGCGAACGCCAACCATGGATGACGAGCACGGTGCCGGCAGTGGCCCTGCCCGGCTCGGGCCGGAATTCATGCACCATGACGCAGCCGGTTCTGGTCTTTAGCCGGTGATGTCGTGCCTGGGTCATGAAATCGGCGGCGCGATCGATTGCGCGGCGCTCGCCTTCACTCAAGCTCTTCTCATGCGGCGTGCGGCAGAACAGCTCGAATGCAGCGCGCCCGGTGAGTCGCGGTGCCACATGCTCAGCCACTCCGAACGTGCCGCGGATGACCTTCAGTCCAAATGATGCCATAGTGGCGATCCATTCATTGGTTCAAGCATGAACATAATAGTTCAAACATGAACATTAAGCAAGACCTGCCCTGGGACAACCCGCGCTTTCGCAACTGGGTGGCAGTGGCGCGCGCATGCCACGTGCTGGAACGCACCCTGGCGGTGAAGCTGGCGCCGCTCGACCTGAAGCCGGCGCAGCTCGACGTGCTGATGAACCTCTACCGTCATCCCGGCATGTCGCAGCACGACCTCGCTCGCCGGCTGCTGGTCGGTCGCTCCAACATCACCATGCTTTTGCCGCAGCTGGAGACTCGTGGCCTGCTGCGCCGCGAGGGCGACGAGAAGGACAAGCGCGTGCTGCGGCTGACGTTGACCGAGACCGGCGAGGCACTGCTGATGCAGGCGCTGAAGGTCCATATGGCGCTGATCGAGAAGGCGATGAGCCAGTCGACGCCGGAGCAATGCGACATGATCGGCGAACAGATGCGTAGGGTTGCCGAGGTTTTGAAGACCGCCTGACAGCCCAGCGCTCCACCAACAAGTGCTTCACCACATCGATTTTTTCGCGCGCTCCGGCCATTCCTTGTCGTAGACCTCGCCGTCGATGTTCTTGCGGCTGGTGATTTCCAGGATTTGGCCGGGAGTCGGCAGCGATCTCGGGTCGACATGCCTTGCCGGATTCCACAACTCCGACCGGTGGATGGCGCGGGCGCACTGGAAATAGACCGCATCGACCTCGATGACCGTCACCGAGCGCGCCGGCTTGCCCTCGACTGCGAACGAGGCGCAGAGCGCGGTATCGATGGTGATGTGGGCACGGCCATTGACGCGCAGCGTCGTGCCCGAACCCGGCACCAGGAACAGGAGCGCGACGCGCGGATCGCGAAGGATGTTCCTTAGCGAATCGGCACGGTTGTTGCCGCGCCGGTCCGGCATCATCAGCGTTTTCGGATCGTGGATGCGGACGAAGCCGGCGAGATCGCCGCGCGGCGAGCAGTCCAGCCCTTCAGGCCCGCAGGTTGCGAGCACGGCGAACGGCGAAGCCTCGATGATGGCTGTGTATTCGGGAATCAGCTGGTCGAGTTCTTTGACCACCGACGCCTCGCCAGGCAGGCCATAGAGCGCTTCGAGCTGTTCGACGCTGGTGATCATGGACATGTTTTCGTCCCCAAAGCTTTGCCGGCGCTACTCCAGATGCATGACGTTTTCACGACATGGTGCCCGCTTGCCGGTCATCAGGAAACGGGTGTCGAGGCAACGCGAACAAGGGCAAACCGCTTTCACTTACACAATCGCACCGACGGATACGGAGACCGAAAATGGATAAACCGCTCGACCGGCGACGCACCGCCATGGAACTTATTGAAAACATGTTCAATGTTGAAATGCGCTTCCTGCAATCGGGGTCGGAAAGCCTCGATGTGCTTGCCAGCGCATTCCATGCCGAGATTGTGGTGCATGAGCCGCAGTCCCTGCCCTATGCCGGTGACTGGAATGGCCTCGACGGCGTTGGCGCTCTTTTCCGCAAGATGCGGGAAATCTGGAGCGACGTGGCGGTGGAGGATCTTCAAACCGCCCAGAACGATAATGTGGTGTTCATGAGCTGCATGCTTTCGCTGACGTCGCGAGCCACTGGTGCAACAATCATACAGCCGTTTGCCGAAGTCTTGCGCTTCAAGGATGACCGACTGATCGAAGGCACGCCGTTTTACTATGACACCGGCGAGATACTGGCGATCCTGCGCTGAGCATACCGCGAAACCATTCAGCGGTCGCGGCTCAGCCCCTTCTCTTCCAGCTCGGCGAGATAGGCGGCCCAGCGTGCGTCCTTCTCATGACCCAGCGTATGCAGGTAGTTCCAGGTGAAGATACCGGTGTCGTGGAAATCGTCGAAGGTGATGCGCACGGCATAGTTGCCGACTGGCTCGATCTTCAGGATCGCCACATTGCGCTTGCCGGGAACGGTGACGCGCTGTTCGGGCGAATGGCCCTGCACCTCGGCCGATGGCGAGGCGACCCGCAGAAGCTCGGCCGGCAACTCGAACGGCTGATGTCCCGGAAAGGTCACGGAAAGCAGCTTGCGATCTTTCGAGACCCTGAGTTCCTTCGGCGCTGTCATGGTGGTGGATCCTGCGGAGAACCGCCCTTCCCTACGCCGCTTCGTGTCGAGGGAAAAGGCCGCATCGAAAGTTCCGACATGATCTGTCGGCGTCGGAATGTTACCGGAGATCGCGAGCTGATATCTTGAATGGCAAGTTGGCTCGTATCACATAGCTATATATAACGAAGCCGTTCACGGCCACGGGAAGCGTACAGCATGGATATGATCGATCCTTTCGGTCGCACGATCACCTACCTGCGCGTGTCGGTTACGGACCGCTGCGATTTTCGCTGCACCTATTGCATGGCCGAGGACATGACCTTCCTGCCCAAGAAGGACCTGCTGTCGCTGGAAGAGCTCGACCGGCTCTGCACGGTCTTCATCGAAAAGGGCGTGCGCAAGCTCCGCCTCACCGGCGGTGAGCCGCTGGTACGCAAGAACATCATGCATCTTGTGCGCCAGCTTTCGCGGCATCTCGAGAGCGGTGCGCTGGAAGAGCTGACGCTGACCACCAATGGATCGCAGCTTTCCCGCTTTGCCGCCGAGCTCGCCGACTGCGGCGTCAAACGCATTAACGTCTCGCTCGATACTCTCGATGCCGACAAATTTCGACAGATCACCCGCTGGGGCAATCTGGACAAGGTCATGGATGGCATCGACGCCGCGCAGGCGGCCGGGCTGAAGGTAAAGCTCAACGCTGTGGCGTTGAAGGACTTCAATGACGCCGAATTGCCGGACATGCTACGCTGGGCGCATGGCCGCGGCATGGATCTGACGGTCATCGAAACCATGCCGATGGGCGAGATCGATGCCGACCGCACCGATCAGTATTTGCCGCTGTCGCTGCTGCGTGCAGCACTCGAGCGCCAATTCACGCTGAGCGATATTCCCTACAAGACCGGTGGCCCGGCCCGCTACGTCCATGTCGCCGAGACCGGCGGGCGGCTGGGCTTCATCACGCCGATGACGCATAATTTCTGCGAAAGCTGCAACCGGGTCCGGCTGACCTGTACCGGCACCCTTTACATGTGCCTCGGCCAGGAAGATGCCGCAGACCTGCGCGCGCCACTGCGTGCGTCGGAAGGCAACGAGCTGGTCGCCGATGCCATCGACGACGCAATCGACCGCAAGCCCAAAGGCCATGACTTCATCATCGATCGCCGCACCAACCGTCCGTCGGTGTCGCGGCATATGAGCGTCACCGGCGGCTGATTTTTAGCCGATTTCGTGCAAGAACAACCGCCTTGGTATCAGCGCGAGGCAAGGCGTGCAGCGGTTTCTTGTAGTCCTGACGTTTTTCGGAGTGATGGCGGGGACCGTGGCAGTTGCCGCGTCACTTACCTATACGAACGAGCGCTTCGGTACCGTCTGCACCTTTCCGGATGAAATCTTCACTCTTCGCCAGCCTGAGCCGGATAATGGCGATGGACAACAGTGGCTCACTGCTGATGGCGCCAGCCTGATCTGTTCAGGCATTCTCAATGTCGATGATGACACCCCGACAGCCTTCGTCTCCGCCGAGAGGGCCAGCAAGGAACCTGGCTACAGGATCACCTACAGCAAGACCGGCAAGGACTGGGCGGTGCTGTCGGGCATCAAAGGCGGGAACATCTTCTACGAACGCCGCCTGTTCGGAAAAGACGGTGTCATCCGCACGGTCTGGATCGACTACCCGCGAGCCCTGAAATCGAAATACGACCCGCTCGTCGATGCGATCGCCGGTAGCCTCAAGGGACCGTGAGCATCCGGCAACGTCAGAACTTATTCGCAGCCTATTGTTTTTGCTTGCGAGTCACGGTTGTTGGCGCGTGTAGTCGTATCGTACGGCAAGCCATTGTTTGCCGCTGCCATTGGCCTGGAGGAAGTGTTGCTCGGCCACTTCGTGATTGTCGCCGTCCCTGGAAATGATGAAATCGGAGGCCGTAAATCGCCCTTCGACCTCGGGCCCGAAGCCGACGAAACCAAGCGGCTCGAAAAGCAGTGAAATCTTGCCGTCCTCCTCGCCACCAAAACTCCAGGCAGGCATGATCCCTGCCGGGAAACGGGTGTCCATGGAGACATACTTCCAGCGGCCCTCCACCCGGTCATAGCTCAAATAGGCTATCCGCTGGAAGTCCGGGATTTTCGACCCGGGCGCCGGGCGCATCACCTCCTGCATGAAGGGGCCGATCATCGTACGTTCGGCCACCAGCCCGGTCATCAGGATCGGCTGCGCACCGGGGGTTGGCCAGATCGTGTTGACGACGTTCCATTTCCCGATGCGGCGAGCGAGCTCATTCGCTTCGTGACCCGGCGTGGACATCCGTTCGACTGCCGACGCCGAAGCGCCGTTCTCGGCCAACGCAGGCGCTATCGCCATGAAGATGACCGCCAGTGCAGAAGAGAACCGGAAAGCCGACGAAACGTGCCGCCTGCTGCCTGTGCCAAGCCTGGCCGCATTGCCTCGTGCATTCGTCATGGACCACGTCCCCGGACAAGATCAGAAGCCTACAATGACCAATTTGGCGACTCTTGCCGAGCAAATTGATCTCGTCGAGAATTTTCCTCGAGCGGCAGTGTGATCGATTTGCTATCCGAACCGAATCTTTAAAAGGGCACCTTTCGGGGTCACACCCAGAAAAGGTCTTGTCCGCAAACGGTCACCGGATTTACCGCAAGCCCATTCGGGCCTAGCCTCTGCTCTGGAGCGGTTCTTCGCCCAGTGGGGGAATACGATATGCGCAAACTCATTCTTTCTCTTGCATTGCTCAGCCTCGCGGCCCTGCCCGCGGCGGCCCAGTCGATCGGCGGCACCTATGCCGTGGCCGGCACCAATTTCGATGGGTCGTCTTATGGTGGCGACGCGACGATCACGCTGACCAGCGAGACGACCTGCACGATCCATTGGGAGACAGGCGGCTCGTCCTCGGACGGCATCTGCATGCGCAACGACGATGCCTTCTCCGCCGGCTATGTCATGGGCAAGGCGGTCGGTCTTGTCGTCTACAAGGTGCAGGACGACGGCTCGCTGCGTGGCCTGTGGACGATTGCCGGCAAGGAAGGCAACGGCACCGAGGTACTGACGCCCAAATAAGCCCTGCCGCTCTTGCGCGACAGATGTTACGGGCCATGGAAAGGCTGTGGCCCAGCCCTTTGACGTTGCTGTTTTGCGGGTGCCTGCTAGACGCTTGCTGCAGGACTCACCCGGTAATCTGCCTTGCCTCTTTCGCCAAACCTGCGCGGCGCGTTGTTCATGATGGTGGCCATGGCTGGTTTCACCGTCAACGACGCTATCACTAAATTCTCGTCGGAATCGATGAACATGGCGCAGGTCATGCTGATCCGCGGCGCCTTCGCTTCGCTTTTCGTTGGCCTGCTTGCGTGGCAACGCGGCGCGCTTGCCCGGCCAGGTTCGATGCTGCAGCCGACCGTTGCGCTGCGCGTTGCCAGCGAGGCCGGCGCCACGGTGTCGTTCCTGGTTGCTCTGGCGCATCTTCCGATCGCCAATGTCTCCGCCGTGCTGCAGGCGCTGCCGCTGGCGGTGACGATGGGCGCAGCGCTTGTGTTCAACGAGGGCGTCGGCTGGCGGCGCTGGCTGGCTATTGCCGTCGGTTTTGCCGGCGTGCTGATCATCGTGCGGCCGGGCTTCGAAGGGTTCAGCGTCTTTTCTCTGCTGGCGCTGGCCAGCGTGGCATGCTGTGCGGTGCGCGATCTCGCCACCAAGCGGATACCGCAGGCAATTCCGACATTGCTGGTGTCGAGCGCCACCGCCCTTGCCATGACGTTTCTGGGCGCGGCATTGCTTTCACCGATGGGCGGTTGGACACCGATGACAGGACAAAGCACGGCGTTTCTGGCGCTGGCGGCAGTGCTCGTGCTCATCGGCTACCACTTCATCATCACGGCGATGCGGGTGGGCGATATCTCCTTCATCGCGCCGTTCCGTTACACCGCCCTGCTCTGGTCGATCCTGCTTGGCTTCACGATCTTCGGCGATGTCCCGGATCTGCCGATGATCGTCGGTGCCACGATCATCATCGCCTCAGGCCTCTATGCACTCTACCGCGAACGGATCGTCGGCCGGCGAAAAACAGCCGCCGAAAGCACTGGACCGGACATGGCGCCGGACGGCATATAGGATGACTGTCGACGACTGTCCGATTTGAAAACTGGATTTTGGTCATTGGGTCTAGGCAGCAAACGATGGGCCGACATATCGCAGGGATCATTCTGGCCGGCGGCCGATCGAGCCGGATGGGTGGCGGCGACAAGACCCTGCTTGCGCTTGGCGACGGCACCTTGCTCGACCGTGTCGTTTCGCGCCTTGGCCCGCAGGTCGGCCCGCTTGCGCTAAACGCCAATGGCGATCCGACACGGTTTGCCGCGACGGGGCTTCCGGTGCTTGCCGACACCGTCAAAGGTTATGCCGGGCCGCTTGCCGGGATACTGACCGGCCTCGAATGGGCTTCCGACACGGCCTGCCAGGCGCTGGTCACGGCTGCCGGCGATACGCCTTTCCTGCCCAAGGACATGGTCGAGCGGCTGCTCGCGGCAGCCTATGCGCGCCCGGGCTCTATCGCGGTCTCCTGTTCCGGCGGAAAACGACATCCGACCTTTGCACTGTGGCCGCTAGGGTTAGATCAGGCCTTGCGACAATTTCTCGTCGAGGAAGACAACCGGCGCGTTGCGGCGTTCATCGACCGGCACGGTTTTGTCGAGGTGGAATTTCCCATCCTGAAATCCGGCGGAGCCGAGATCGATCCGTTCTTCAACATCAACACTCCCGACGACCTTGCCCAGGCCGCGCATCTGTTGCAGAGCATCGAGCCATGAAAAGACGTATCTTTGGCATCACCGGCTGGAAGAACTCCGGCAAGACGACATTGACCGAAAAGCTGGTGGCCGAGCTCGTCCGGCGCGGCTGGAAAGTGTCGACGGTAAAACACGCCCATCATGATTTCGACATCGACAAACCCGGAGCGGACAGCTTTCGCCACCGGCAGGCGGGAGCGATGGAGGTCGCGGTCGTGTCGGGCAGGCGCTGGGCGCTGATGCACGAATTGCGCGGCGAGGACGAGCCGACGCTGGACGCGATCCTGTCACGGCTGGCACCCTCCGATATCGTGCTGGTCGAGGGTTACAAGCGCGAGGCGCACAAGAAAATCGAGACGCGACGGCTCGAGGCCAAGGACCGGACACCGCTCTCTGCAGCCGATCCGCACGTTGTCGCCATCGCCTCCGACTTCCACATTGTCGGCGAAGACCTGCCGGCCTTCGATCTCGACGACACGAATTCGATAGCTGACTTCATCGAGCGCGCCACCGGCCTGACGCGCTGAGATCGCGGCCGCAGGGGGTTCCGGCCACTTTCTCTCCATTTAGGCGTTTGACCCAACGTCACCGTTTTCTGAACATGACCTTCCCTCAAGCGACGGTTTTTGCAGTTGCTTTTTCTTGGGAAACAATGGGAGTATCGCGCCAGCGGGCGGTCAAAAGCACCGCCCACAGAGCCGTTCGGGAACGACGGCCGGGACCAACAGAGAGGACCATTATGCGTATTGCACTGCGTATCGCGCTCGCCGCTTCGGCTGCGCTGCTGACGCTTGGCGTTGCCCAGGCCCAGGAAAAAACCTTGAGGATCGGCACCGAGGGAGCGTATCCGCCATTCAACAACCTCACCGCCGACGGCCAACTCGTGGGCTTTGATATCGACATCGCCAAGGCGCTGTGCGACGAGATGAAGGTGAAGTGCACCTTCGTCGCGCAGGACTGGGACGGCATCATTCCAGCCCTTCAGGCAGGCAAGTTCGACGCCATCGTCGCATCGATGTCGATCACGCCGGAACGCGCCGAGAAGGTCGACTTCACCCACAAATATTACAATACGCCGCCGGCGATCGCCGCGCCCAAGGACACCGACATCAAGGGTGTCACCAAGGAAGATTTGGCCGGCAAGACGATCGGCGTGCAGGCGTCCACCACGCATTTCAACTATTCGACCAAGACTTATACCGAAAGCACCGTCAAGCCCTACCCGACCGCACAGGAATACCAGCTCGATCTGGCCAATGGTCGGCTCGATGCCGCCAATGACGACGTCGTCGTGCTGCAGCAATGGCTGGATTCGCCGGACGGCGCCTGCTGCAAGCTGGTCGGCACAATCAAGCCGGTTATCGAAATCCACGGTCCGGGCGCCGGCATTGCCGTGCGCAAGGGCGAGACCGACCTCGTCAACAAGTTCAATGCGGCGATCGACGCCATCCGCGCAAACGGAAAGTACAAGGAAATCAACGACAAATACTTCAAATATGATGTTTATGGCGGCGAGTCCTGATCGACCGACATAGGAAGACGTGAACGGCGGGAGATTCCCGCCGTTCTTATAAGGTTGCCGCGCACCAGGGGTGATGCGGTACGGGTCTCACAGCCTAAAGGAGAACAGGCAGGCGGATGCAGAGCGCACTGACGCTTCTCAGTTGGGGACCCGAAGGCTGGCTCGACGATATCGCTGCGGGTGTATTTGTTACGGTATGTCTTGCGCTGGCCACTCTGCCCTTCGGGCTGACGCTCGGCTTTTTCGTGGCGCTGGCCAAACAGTCGGAAGAGCCGTCGCTGAGACTGGCCGGGAACATCTACACCACGATTTTTCGCGGAATACCCGAGCTGCTCACGCTGTTTCTGATCTTCTTCGGCATCCCATTGATCCTGCAGTACTTTGTCCGGCTGGTGAGCCCCGGAACGTCCGCCGACGTCAACAGCTTCGTCGCCGGTATGATCGCGCTGTGCTTCATTTTTTCCTCTTATTCCAGCGAGGTGTTTTTATCCGCGTTCCGCGCCATTCCAAAAGGGCAATATGAGGGAGGCTATTCGGTTGGCCTGTCCAGCGGCCAGACTATGCGGCTGATCGTGCTGCCGCAGTTGATCCGCATCGCGTTGCCCGGACTTGCCAATCTCTGGCTTATCCTGCTCAAGGACACCGCCCTCGTCTCGGCCGTCGGCCTCAACGAGATCCTCCGCCAGAGCGGGGTTGCCGCTCGCGTCACCAAGCACGCGTTCCTGTTTTACGGTTTTGCCGGCCTGATCTATCTCCTGCTGGCGATCGTCTCCTCCTTCGGCATCAACGCGATCGAACGAGCGGTCGGCGGCAGCGAGGTCAAGAGATGAGCTTTGCCACCGACGCGCTGAAGGTCGACCGGCCGCCGCCGCCCGCACGCGGCTGGTCGCGCCAACGCATCCTCGGCCATGTCCTGGTCGGCCTGTGGATCGCTCTCGGCATTGGCATGGTCGTCTACCTGGTCGCTGCGTGGAACCCGGAGTTCTTCCAGAAATATGCACCCGGTTACATATCCGGCCTCGGCATCACCCTGTTGCTGGTTGCCATCTCGATTGTGCTTGGCGCGATCCTGTCGGTACCGATCGCCTATGCACGCATGTCGAAGAACCCGATCCTTTCGGGGTTCGCCTATGCCTATGTCTATTTCTTTCGCGGCACGCCGCTGTTGGCGCAGACCTTCCTGGTCTACTACGGGGTCGGCTCCTTCCGGCCGGAGCTCGAGATGGTCGGACTATGGGGCTTCTTCCGCGAAGCGTTCAACTGCGCGATCTTCGCCTTTTCGCTGAATACGGCCGCGTACCAGGCCGAGATCTTGCGTGGCGCGATCGAGAGCGTGCCGCGGGGCCAATGGGAAGGTGCCGCCTCGCTCGGCCTGCATAAACTACAGACGATGTGGAAAATCATCCTGCCGCAGGCGTTGATTGTGGCGCTGCGCCCCTATGGCAACGAGATCATCCTGATGATCAAGGGCTCGGCAATCGTCGCCATCATCACGGTCTACGATTTGATGGGGATTACAAAGCTCACCTATGCGCGCACGTTCGAGTTCCAGTCGTATATCTGGGCGGCGATCATCTATCTGGTCATCGTTGAAACACTGCGCCACGGCGTTGAGTGGATCGAACGCCGCATCACCATCCATCTGCACCGCTGACTCCCATCGCCTTGTCTGATCCGGTAAGAAGACCGCAAAGCAGGCTTCTAAGGGATTCGAAAACATGGCTTCGGTGGCATTTCTCGGTCTTGGCGTCATGGGCCATCCGATGGCCGGGCATCTCAAGAATAAGGGTGGTCACGACGTCACCGTCTACAACCGCACCAGGGCGAAGGCCGAGCAGTGGGTTGCCCAGTATGGCGGCAGCCTCGCCGCGACGCCAGCCGAGGCGGCCGAGGGCAAGGATTTCGTCTTTTCCTGCGTCGGCAATGACGACGACCTGCGCTCGGTGACGACCGACGCCGGAGGCGCCTTCAATTCCATGATGAAAGGCGCCATCTTCATCGACAACACCACCGCATCGGCCGAGGTCGCGCGCGAACTGGCGCAGCAGGCGCAAGCGCTCGGCTGTTCGTTCCTCGACGCCCCGGTCTCCGGCGGTCAGGCAGGCGCCGAGAACGGCATGCTGACCGTGATGGTCGGCGGCGAGCCCGACGCCTTCGACAGGGCGAAGCCTGTCATAGATGCTTATGCCCGCATGGTCGGATTGATGGGACCGGCCGGGGCTGGCCAGCTCACCAAGATGATCAACCAAATCTGCATCGCCGGCCTCGTTCAGGGCCTGGCCGAGGGCATTCATTTCGGCAAGAAGGCTGGGCTCGACATCGAAAAGGTCATCGAGGTGATTTCCAAGGGTGCGGCCGGTTCCTGGCAGATGGAGAACCGGCACAAGACGATGAATGCCGGCAAATATGATTTCGGCTTCGCCGTCGACTGGATGCGCAAGGATCTTGGCATCTGCCTCGCCGAGGCCGACCGCAACGGCGCCAAACTGCCGGTGACGGCACTCGTCGACCAGTTCTACAAGGACGTGCAGGCGATGGGCGGCAAGCGCTGGGACACGTCCTCGCTGCTGGCGCGGCTGGAGAAATAGGATTTCGCCGTGGCCGAGCTTTCGCCTCAATCCAGCGCCGATGAAATTGTCGCTCATCTGCGCTCGATCGCCTCGGAGGAAAATCGACTTGGCATGCTGCGCTACGGCATCAAGATCGAACGTGCGCTCGGTATCTCGCATGGCGTGCAGCGGCAGATTGCCAAGAAAATCAAGCGCAACCATGAGCGTGCCTTTGAGCTTTGGCAGACAGGCATCATGGAGGCGCAGTTCATCGCTTCCGTGACAGCCGATCCGGAGCGGTTCTCCGCCGCGGATGCAAGACGATGGGCGGCGACTTTCGACTCGTGGGATATCGTCGACGGGGTCTCCGATCTCTTTGTCGATACGGATTGCTGGAAGGAATTGATCGCCGAATTCGCGGTCGACGAACGGGAATTTGTTCGACGCACGGCTTTTGCGATGATGGCCTGGTCGGTGGTCCACCGGAAGAAGGAACCCGAGACGACCTTCCTCGAATTCCTGCCGATCATCGAAGCGCATGCGACCGACGGCCGCAATTTTGTGAAGAAGGCCGTGAACTGGGCGCTTCGTTCGATCGGCAAGCGATCGATGAATTTGCACGGCCATGCCCTTGCCGTGGCGCTAAAACTGGCGGCCTCGACAGACAGGACTGCTCGCTGGATCGGCAAGGATGCCGTGAAGGAACTTTCCGATGCCAAGACGCTCGAACGGCTCGCCGCCAGAAAAGCTTGACCTGAGCGAAGTGCGCTTCACGGAGGTGACGCAATCGACGCGCGCCGATTTCGAAAACCTGTTCGAGCAACCCGGCGGGCCGAAATACTGCTGGTGTATGGCTTGGCGCAATCTCGACCGCCGCGAGCATGTCGAGAACGACGAGAAGAAACGCGCGATGATGGCGCTGATCGACGCCGGCACACCGGTCGGCATTGTCGCCCAGTTCGATGGCCGGACCGTCGGCTGGTGCTTGGTCGCGCCGCGCCAGACCTACCGCAAGTTGTCACGGCAGCAGGACGACCGCGAGGCCGGGATCTGGTCGATCGTCTGCTTCTTTGTGCCGAGAGCGTTGCGCGGCGGCGGGCTGGCAAGCGCATTGCTTGATGCAGCCATCGATCACGTCTTTGCCAAAGGTGCCACGACGATCGAGGCTTATCCGGTCGACCAGGCATCGCCGAGCTACAGCTTCATGGGTTTTCGCGACATGTTCGTCGCCCGCGGCTTTCGCGAGATCGGCATGACCGGCTCGCGCCGGCATGTCATGCGGCTTGAACGTTGACCTTGGCGACAGCGGCAGCTTTACTTGCTGGCATAGGCCGCAGATCAAGGCTCAGCAGTGGAGCAGGAATGAAAAACCGTCTCAAGTCAGGCGCGACGCTGGCAGCCGCAGTGTTCGCCTCTGTTGTCGCAGGCAACGCTTGCGCCGGGACGATGCATATTTTCTGGAAGGATCTGCGCCCGGCGAGCCAGGCAGCCGCCGAAAGCGTCGGGCTGCCGATGATCGCGGCCAAAATGCCGGATCATGGCGAAACGCTGTCACTCAACTTGCAGGACAAGACCGTACAACTCGCGGGCTATGCACTGCCGGTCGATCGCGACGGTGATCTCGTCTACCAATTCCTGCTGGTGCCCTGGACGGGGGCCTGCAGCCATATGCCGACGCCGCCGCCCAACCAGATCGTCCTCGTTACGCCTGCCCAACCCTACCGGATGTCTGAGGCCTACCAGCCGGTTTCGGTGACCGGCGCCTTGCAGCCCGGCATGGAGAAGAGTCAGCTTTTTATCCTTGACGGTGTAAGTGTCATCCAGTCGGGCTACGCTGTGCGCAAGGCCGAGGTGGTCGACGTCGGCACCGTGCCGGACACGATCACGCTGCCGGTCAACTCGCCCTGGACTTTCCTCAACAAAAAGAAAAACTAAGCAGAAAAATCTCAGGCGGCGTTGGCGCCGGACTCCTTGTCGAGCACCATGTAATCCAGCGGCATCTCGGTCGTGTATTTGATCTGCTCCATGGCAAAGGAAGACGACACGTCGCGGATCTCGATCTTGGCGATCAGCCGCTTATAGAAGGCGTCGTAGGCGGCGATGTCGGGCACCACGACGCGCAAGAGATAGTCGACGTCGCCGCTCATGCGGTAGAATTCGACCACTTCCGGGAATTCCTGGATGACCTCCGAAAAGCGCCGCAGCCATTCATGGCTGTGCGAATTGGTGCGGATCGAGACGAACACCGTCACCCGCACATTGACCTTTTCATGATCGAGGATGGCAACGCGCCGCTTGATGACGCCCTCTTCTTCGAGCTTCTGGATGCGCCGCCAGCACGGCGTCGTCGACAGGCCGACCTTCTTGGCGACGTCGGCGACTGCAAGCGTCGCATCCTCCTGCAGGAGGCGGAGAATTTTTCTATCGAGGCGGTCCATTGGGTGCTCCCCTGACGCAAATCGTCAAAATGCGCGGCTTTGGCACAACGACATGCATGAAAACAAGAATTTAACGCGCGTCCCGTCATGCGACGCGCTTCGAGGAATAGATTACCATATTCCCTCTTGTTCAAGCCTATTACAAGAAAGAAATTCTGTTTAATAGCGCAAAAGCGAGTGATTTCTTGCTGAACGCTTAGCCGAGGCGATAGCGGATTTCCGATCTCAGAAAGGGCAGCAAATCCATTTCAAACCAGGGATTGCGCTTCAGCCAGCCGGTGTTGCGCCAGGACGGGTGCGGCAGCGGCACGATCTTCGGGTCAGTCGACGCTGCCCAGATGGCGCGCCAGTCCATGACTGTTTCTGTCAGCGAGGGACGGCGCGCCGCGCCCATATGCCAGCTTTGGGCGTAGATGCCGATCGTCAGTACCAGATCGACTTGCGGCATCAGCGCCATCAGCAATGCGCGCCAGGCCGGCGCACATTCGCGGCGCGGCGGCAGGTCGGCGCCCTTGGCGTCCTGACCGGGAAAGCAAAAACCCATCGGCACGATGGCAAACTTGTCCGTATCATAGAATTCCTCGCTGCCGACGCCCAGCCAGCTTCGCAGCCGGTCGCCGGAGGCGTCGGTGAACGGCATTCCTGTGATGTGGACCTTGGTACCCGGCGCCTGGCTGGCGATCAGGATGCGGGCGCTCGACGATGGCCGGAGCACCGGACGCGGCTGGTGCGGCAACGGCCTGCCGGCTGGCTTATCGACGCAGATGCGGCAGGCACGCACCCTCGCCGCCAGGGCTTCCAACTGTTCGCTCATTTGGGACTCGTTATCAGGCGGCGGCACTCGGCCGGCTGGAGATTTCCCGATGCCAGCGCAGCACGTTGGTGCACTCTTCGGGTACCTTGATGCGAGCCGGCTTCATGAAATCGATGGCGACCAGCCCGGTGATGTCAGCGATCGAATAGGCATCGCCGGCGACGAATTCCCTGCCGGCGAGCTCAGTGTCCAGAAATCTCAGGAATTCGACCGCCTTCGGCTTGTTGGCCTCGCCCCATTCGGGGATTTGCGGGATCTCCCATTCCCTCATTGCGGGGTGGATGTGCCGGAAGGCCGCGGCGACGCAGCCGAACAAATTGAACTCCAGACGTCTTTGCCACATCTCGACGATTGCCTTGCCGAGCGCCCCATGCCCGAACAAAGCCGGCTCGGGGTGCAGTTCCTCGAAGTAACGACAGATTGCGACGGATTCGGTGATGATGGTGCCGTCATCGAGCTCGAGCACCGGCAGACGCTTCAGCGGATTGCGCGAGCTGACCGGCTGCTCTTTGTGCTCCAGCGCGCCCATGTCGACGGGCATCAGCGGAACCTGAAGTCCCTTTTCGGCCAGAAAAATCCGAACCCGACGTGGATTGGGCGCGCGCCCGCCGTCGAACAGCTTCATCTCCATCCTCCTCGTCCGTCCCGACGAACTATAGGCACAACTCACCAGAAGCGAAAAATTTCACGCAGGGCATCGCCGATCGACGCCAAGGCGCCGTGCTTTCTTTCGACCAGCTCATGGCCGTGGCTCTCGCGCCAGTTCTTCGGCTCGTCGAAAGTTCCGCCCCAGATGCCGGCTTTGCCCGCGCGCGCAGCAGCTTCCTCGGTCTCGAAATCGCCAAAGGCGACCGCCCAGCCGGCCTCGACCTGTGCGCGGTTGAGATCCTTGCCGCCGGCCTTGCAGTCGCCGAGCAGCCTGCCGTAGCGGTCGCGCTGCCAGCCGCTGCAGGAGACCGCTTTGCCGGCTATCAACCGCACCAGGGATTGCCGCGCGAGCTTGCCGCAAGGATAGTCGGCACCGTCCTTGCGGCAGATTTGCGAATATTCCGGCGCATCGATGCCACGCATGCGGATGCGCTCGCTGCCGAGCGTCATGCTATCGCCGTCATTGACGGTGGCCGCACCCTCCGTCTTGCGCGTCTCCACCCGGTCGAGGCGCGCCGCCAGGAGGATCAGCAGGCCCAGCACGATGAGTGTCAGCCCATAGTCCATCAGTCGGCGCCACAGGCTTCGCGGACGTGGCGCATAGTATCGCTGGCGCGGCCATCGCGACCACGAACGGCTCATATGGCAAACCGTTGGTTAATCATTCGAACGTAGCTTAACGATTTGAAATTGCTGCCCGCGTAAATTGAAGACTTCATGCCCCTGCAACGCTCGACCACGGCGGACAAGTTTATTGTGGACCGCAGGAAACGCCATCGCAACAGCGATGTCGCGCGCGCGGTGCGCAAGACGCGCGACCGTCTTTCGCAGCAAGCCGGAAATCCCGACTTCGACCGCGAGCTGTTGAAGCTCCACGCGCTTTCGATGACCGGCGGCGTGATCGTTATCCCGCTGCTCGTTCTGGCAACGGCCGCGGCAGGCTTGTTCGCGGGCCTCGGCAAGGAGATCGGCGTCTGGGCGCTGTTCACATTCATCTGCTATACCATCGTTGCGTTCATGGCCAGACGCGTCACGCAAGCGTCCGAGCTCAACCCGCTGGAGACGCACAGGGATTTCCTGATCGGCCATTTTCTTTGCGGGCTTGGCTGGGCCTGGTTCGCATGGCTTGGCTGCGAAGCTTGCCAAATCGACCAGTTCCAGGTCGCCAAGGCGGTGGTGCTGCTGCTCGCCATGTCGGCAACCGCGATCCTGGCATCGTCCCTTCGCGGTGCGCTGTTGGCGACCTTCGCCCTCCCGGTCGCCATCTATGCCTATGCCAGTGCAAAATTATGGATGCCGGTCGAAGTGATCATGGCCGGGTTGCTGATCTCGTCGCTGCCGTTCTTCGCCTATGTGGCGCGCCAGCTCAACCGTTCCTCGCTGATGCTGTTTTCGTTCCGCTCCGAAAAGGATGCGCTGATCGCCGAACTGGAGACGGCGAAATCGATGTCGGACGAGGCACGGCGGCGGGCGGAAGACGCCAATCTGGCGAAATCGCGTTTCCTGGCCTCGATGAGCCACGAATTGCGCACGCCGCTCAACGCCATTCTCGGCTTTTCCGAAGTGATGGCCAACGAGGTGCTCGGCCCGATGAGCAACCCGACATACCGCGACTATGCCCGTGACGTGCACGACTCCGGACAGCATCTGCTCGACCTGATCAACGAAATCCTCGACCTGTCGCGTATCGAAGCGGGCCGTTATCAGCTCAATGAGGAGCCGATGATGCTGCTTTCCGTCGTCGAGGATTGCTGCCACATGATGGAGTTGAAGGCGCGCAACAAGGACATCCGCATCGTCCAGGATTTCGAAAACGCCTTGCCGCGCCTGTTTGCCGACGAACGCGCGGTGCGGCAGATTGTGCTCAACCTCTTGTCCAATGCCATCAAGTTCACCGCGACCGGCGGCGAAATCCGCGTGCGCGTCGGCTGGACGGCGGGCGGCGGGCAATATCTCTCCGTCAAGGACAATGGGCCGGGCATACCGGAAGACGAGATTCCGATCGTGCTCTCGGCCTTCGGCCAGGGCTCGATCGCCATCAAGAGCGCCGAACAGGGTACAGGGCTTGGCCTGCCGATCGTGCAAGGCCTGCTGGCCATGCATGGCGGCGAATTCCAGCTCCATTCCCGGCTGCGCGAAGGCACCGAGGCGATCGCCATCTTCCCGCTGAGCCGGGTGATGGAGGAACTGCCGGCGCTGCCGACCAAGGCGGTTGCTTCGCGCCGGCGCTGAATGCTTAACCGCCGACCGCGGCTGCCATGCCGGAGCTGGTCAGCGCGGCCGCCTTGACCAGGCCGGCGGCAAGCGCCGCTCCTACCCCCTCGCCTTGACTGACGCCCAGATCGAGCAGCGGGCGAAGGCCGAGGCGCTCGGCGGCCTTGGCATGGCCAGGCTCCGGCGACAGGCTTGCGAGGAGACAGTGATCGAGCGCGGCGGGGTTGGCGGTATGTAGGACGCCAGCGGCCGCAGTCACCGCAAACCCGTCGAGCAGCACCGGGATCTTCTGCATCCGCGCCGCCAGAATGGCGCCGCAGATCGCTGCGAATTCCCGTCCACCGACCCGGCGCAGCGCTTCCAGCGGGTCCTTGAGGCTCGCGCCGTGAAACGCGACCGCGGCATCGACCACCTCCGCCTTGCGCCTTTGCATCGCTGCGTCGGCCCCTGATCCGGGACCGACCCAGTCGGCGCCGGTGCCGCCGAACAGTGCGGTGCAAAGGGCCGCGGCGACAGTCGAATTGCCAACACCGAGGTCGCCAAGGCAAAGCAGGTCGGTGCCGCCGGCAATCGCCTCCATGCCGAAGGCCATGGTGGCGGCGCAACCGCGCTCGTCCAGTGCCGCATCCTCGGTGATGTCGGCTGTCGGAATGTGCAGAGCCAGATCGAACACCTTCAAGCCGAGATCGTTGGCGATGCAGATCTGGTTGATCGCTGCACCGCCGGCGGCGCAGAGCTCGACTGCATTTGCCGTAGCGGCGGCGGGGCGCGGCGAAATACCGTGGCGGGTGACGCCATGATTGCCGGCAAAGATCGCCACCAATGGTCGAGTCACCGCCGGCGGCGCGCGACCGCTCCAGCCGGCGAGCCAGGCGGCGATGTCCTCGATGCGGCCAAGCGAGCCTTCGGGCTTGTCTGCCTTGGCAAACAACTGGCGAACGCGGGTGTTGGCAGCCATATCTGCCGGCGGCAGGCTCACCAGGAGGTCGCGAAAATCGTCGAAAGGCAGTGCGCTGGTCATGTCGATGGCAATCGTCCTTGTGAATTGGTGAGCGGCATAGCCGCCTTGGCGGGCCGGCACAACCTCGGCAAAACTTCGAGGTATTGACGCGAACGCACCCGTTGGCGGCGCATCCCGGAGGGCTTGCATTGACTTTGTCGTTGCACCATGTGGAGGCTAGCCAAGGAAATCCTTATGACGGCCATTGAATCCCCGTGCATCTTGGTCTGCTCGATCGACATGAAAACCGGCTTCTGTTTCGGTTGCGGCCGCACGCGCGAGGAAATCGCAGCCTGGATCGACATGACCCCGCAAACCCGCCGCAGCGTCATGGCCGAGCTGCCGGCAAGGCTGGAAACGGTCGAGCGACGCCCCCGCCGGGAAACCCGTCGCAGCCGCATGGCACGCGAACGCGACGCCCTCTCGTGAACCGGCCGCACAGATGAACCGACTGCTGTGGATTCTGATCGTCGCGATCGGGGCAGGTGTACTCCTGCTCATGCTCCACGATTCCGCCGGCAGTACATTCGGCATTGAGAATTACGATTTCAGCCAGTTGATCTGGCTTGGCGCCTTAGCGGCACTCGTCGGCGCCGGCCTGCTCAGATCGGGCAGGCCGTTGGGCACCATGGCCCGCAGCCTCGGCGCCTGGGGCGCCATCGTGCTGGCGCTGATCGCCGGCTATCAGTACCGCTATGAGTTGCAGGATTTCGCCAGCCGCGTCACCGCCGGCCTTGTTCCCGGCAGTCCGCTGGCGCTGGGCGTGGAAGAAGGCCATGCCACCGTCACCCTGGACAAGGCCGGCAGCGGCCATTTCGAAGCGCGCGTCACGATCAACGGCACGCCGATCCTGACGGTTGTCGATACCGGCGCGACCAGCACAGTGCTGACCGCCGAGGACGCTCTGGCGGCCGGGTTCAATTCGGCGGCTCTCCACTTCACCATCCCGATCTCGACCGCCAACGGCATGACGCGCGCAGCGGCGGTGCGAAGCGACGAACTGTCGATCGGCGGCATCGTGCGCAAGGACATGCCCATCATGATCGCCGCACCCGGCACCCTCGGTCAGAGCCTGCTCGGCATGAATTTCATTAGCTCGCTGTCGGGTTTCGACGTGCGCGGCGACCGCATGATCTTGCGGGATTGAGTTCGCTCAGGCCGCCTCTGCGGTCCTGCCGAAATCGACCTCGGCGAAGGCTGACTTCAGCACCTCCGGTCCGGCACCCGGCCGTGTCGCCTCGGTGGAGAGGATCTGCCGGTAGCGGCGTGCACCGGGCAGGCCGTGAAACAGCCCGACCATGTGCCGGGTGACATGCCCGAGCCGTCCACCCTGTTCGATATGGCGTGCCGCATAGTTCGCCATGGCGTCGATCAGCGCGGCAAAGTCGAACGACTCAGCCGTGCTGCCGTAAAACGCGGCATCGATGCCGGTCAGTATCCCTGGCGTGTGATAGGCGGCGCGGCCGAGCATGGCGCCATCGACATGGTCGAGATGCGTCAGCGCCTCTGCGAGAGATTGAATGCCCCCGTTGATGCCGATGAATTTGTTTTGTTTTCTGGCTTTCAGCCGATAGACGCGGTCATAGTCGAGCGGTGGGATGTCACGATTTTCCTTTGGGCTCAGTCCTTCCAGCCAGGCCTTGCGGGCGTGCACCCACAGCGCGTCGGCGCCGGTCGCGAAAACACCATCGGCCAATGCATCGAGCGCCGGTTCCGGATCCTGCTCATCGACGCCGATGCGGCACTTGACGGTAACCGGTATTTTCACCGCCGCCTTCATCGCCGCAACGCAATCTGCGACGAGCACAGGCGCCTTCATCAGGCAGGCTCCGAAGGTGCCCGACTGGACGCGGTCGGACGGGCAGCCGACATTGAGGTTGATTTCATCATAGCCGAAGGCTTCGCCGATGCGCGCCGCCTCGGCCAGCTTTCCCGGATCGGCGCCGCCGAGTTGCAGCGCCACCGGATGTTCGCTGTCGTCGAAGCCAAGCAGGCGCTCGCGTGCGCCGTGGATGACCGCATCGGCCACCACCATCTCGGTGTAGAGCAGCGCCTCGCGCGTCAGCTGGCGATGGAAGAACCGACAGTGCCGGTCCGTCCAGTCCATCATGGGCGCCACGGCAACTTTGTGGCGTAACATATTCATTTTTCTAGTTTCTCTGTCTCAATCCGTCCGACACTCCGTTCGAATGACAGAGCAATTTGGCAAGAGATACAACACCTAACTAACGCGATATACGATTTTGCCGCCGCAACTGAAAGCAAATTGGCATGTCACAATGTCACTGTACGCACCAGTTAGATGCCTGCCGTGGAACGATGCACCGCCGGCGGCATACCAGTCAGCCAAGGCGAAGCGTGTTGCGGGCGATCTGCCACGCGTTCGACATGCCGCCGCGCCGCCGCCTCGTCCGGCTTGCGCGACCGGATTGCATCCATGATTTCGGTCATTCGGCGATCGCCGGCTTTCAGGACCCGACTTCCGGCGATGTCTTGCTGGAAGGAAAATCACTGCTTGCAGTGCCTTCGCACAAGCGCAACATCGGCATGGTGTTCCAACGCTACACGCTGTTTCCGCATCTGACGGTGGCCGAAAACGTCGCTTTTCCGCTGCGGGTTCGCCGCCGGCCGGACGCTTCGCAGCGATGGAGGCGTGCTTAGGATAAGTTGTGGTTCGGTCCATCATCAGCTTCGGTCGGCAAGCGCGTAACGTGTTCGACACACCGGCTGCTGATTGGATGGCGGGGGTAGCTCCTGTATCCATTGACAGTCGTCATGCTCGGTTGGAAGATGAAGAAGGTCAGCGGCGATAGCCATACGGGAAGGCAATGGTCCAACCGCCAGATACCGGACACCATCCTGGCAGCGTCGTCGCGGTCATCGTCATTTGTTTGATCATCGTTGCTTTGTTCTTCATAGGCTTCAGATACTCAAGGCCGGGCCAGGGTACTCTCGTTATTCCTGGCGGTGCGCAGCAGCAACCGTGAATCCGCCCCTTGGCGCGCGCTGATGCGGAGCCGTTCTCGGGCTGCCAAAAGTAGCCGGCGGGACTGGGGGACGCAGCAGAATGGTCCGGCGCTTCGCAGCCGGTCTTTTTGCTCCCGCCGCGGCATTCCTTTCCCACCTAAACAACCAAGCCTGGCCGGTGTGAGGTCGACCATGCCGGGACACGACGAGCCCTCATCTCCAGGCACTAGAGCGTCGGACGTTCATGTGAGTCCATATCCTGCGGCAGAGAAGTAGTTTCTGCATTCTGTTGGGGAGAAGAGATTGCAGATATCGCCAATGGCCTGCCACAGGGAGTCGATGGTTCTGATGGCCTTTGCGCGCAGATGCGCTTTAAGCTTGGCGAAGGCCATTTCGATCGGGTTGAGATCGGGGCTGTAGGGCGGCAGGAAGAGCAGCCATGCGCCTCTGGCCCGGATGGCTGCCTCGGCGGCCGGACTCTTGTGGGCTGCGAGATTGTCGAGAATGACGACATCGCCCTTTGCCAGCGTCGGAGCGAGCTGCGTTTCGACGTAGGTGTCGAAGATGCGACGGTTCATCGGCGTGTCGACGACGAAAGGGGCGGTGAGCCCATGGCAGCGCAGCCCGGCGATGAAGGTCTGCGTCTTCCAATGTCCGAACGGTGCCTTTGAGCGCAGCCGTTGGCCCTTCAGGCAGCGACGGCGCAGGCGCGTCATCTTCGTAGTGGTTCCGGTCTCGTCGATAAACACCAGCCGATGTGGCTCAAGCCGCATCCGCGGCTGGCGTTTGGCCCGCCACTGCTGGCGCGCCTTGCTGATGTCGGGTCGATCTTGCTCGCTGGCCAGCAGCGTTTTTTTTGAAGCGGTAGCCGTTCCTGATGAGCCAACGTGAGATCGAGGCGGGAGCCACTTGGACGCCTGTAGCAGTAACCAGCTCGGCGGCAAGCTCCGGCATGGTGATGTCGTCCTTCTCGGCCACACAACCAATCAGGAACGCACGATGCGGGTCGAGCTTGGAATGGCGGCGGCCTCCGCTCGGCTTGGGCACCAGGCTCTCGGTCTTTCGATAGTTCCTCATCAGGATCACGACGAACGAAACCGACACCCCAAAATGTGCCGCCGCCGCACGCCGCGAATGCCCGGCTTCGACATAACCGACAACGCGTTCACGTAGATCGATCGAATAGGGCTTGGGCATCGCAAATCACCTCCTACCGGAAAGTGAATCACGAACGCGGTCTCACTGGAATCCCTCTTGATTCAATCTGAGCGTCCGGCGCTCTAGACGGCCCTGATCAGCCGGAGCAAAGAAAGCGCTTCGAAAAAGGTCCCTTTGCGAAAGGCGAGATAGGTCGGTTCTTCGACACCATGGAACCGGCGCTTGAAGGCCGCCTGCCCCTGCAGGTTGAAGCGGGTGCGATTGACCCACGGCGAGTCATAGGCACGCTGGAAGGCGCGCCGCCAGAAATCGCTTTCGGCAAACCCGCTAGGTCCGATTTCGACAAGCGGCGACAGGCCGAGGGTGACCACGGAAACACCTTCGTCGCGAAAGCGGTCGACCGCGAATTTGGTCAGGCCGATCTCGGCATGCGCCGAGGCATCGATGTGCTTGCGCTTGAACGAGGTGGTGTAGCCGATGACCTTGCCGTCGCTGAACAGCGGATCGAAATCCAGCAAGGCCACGAGTTCTCCATCCGGACCGTGCAGGACGAAACGGCGCATATCGACGCCAAGGTGATCGGCAAAAGGCCTGTTGAGAAACCTCATCTCCCAGCGCTTGACGATGCGGTCGGCCCGCCAATTCTGGGAGAGCCTGGCAATCTCGTCGAGGAAGACGGTCCCATTGTCCTCCGCGAAGGAAAACCCCTTCCTCAAGAGCCAGCGTTCGGAATAACGCACTGTCTCATTACGCTTTCCGGAAAAGTCGTGGCCGGGCAGGACAAGCCTGGTGTCGACGCCGAGGCGGTTGACCTGATAGCCAAGTCCGGCAAGCACGTGCGCCGTCTGTCCGCCGATCTGCACGAACCACGGGCTGCCGGCAACCTCGATGAAACGTTCGATATAGTCGCGCCGATCGGCCGGGGCAGCCATTGGATCACCGAGCGCGAAGTGATGTCGCGTTTTGGTTCCGTAAGCGATGTAGCCCTGGGCATCGCCAAAGTAGTGAAGCCCCTTCTGCACGGCGGTCGAATAGGCAAGGGAAAAATCACCATGGCGACGGACCAGCGCCAGGCGCTCGACATGGTTCAGCTGTAGCCGCGGTATTTTAGGCCCGCGGTTTTCCAGGAAACGATCGAAGCGTCTTCGCAGTGACGACATGGTCGACTTTCGCGTGCCGGCTAGGCCGATGAAAGAGCTGACGGACCCCAACCGATCATATTGCCGCGAGCTGATCCTTATCTCAGCGCGTCATGCTTCCCCAGCCGGAACCGCCAGATTCCTAGGCGCAATCTGCCCCGGTCCCGTCCCGAGGCGGCACCACGCGTTGTTGCCGACGCCGATGCCACTTCGGAAGCGCCCAGGTCACCTGCCAAACACGATGCTCTTATCGAACTGCGCTCTGAGAAGATTCTGCCTGATCGGAAGCCAGGAACTCGTCGCGTTCTGCTATCCACAAGTCGGCATAGTCGACATTCTGCCACTCGGCAAACCACGGGCCGCCACTCGTATAGTGGACCGCCTTAGGTGTGCCGACAGCAGGCTTTTCGTTCCAGCCCTCGAGCCAATTCCACTCTACCGGCAATGAACCCAAATCTTTGTCGGCAACCCACTGCATTCGGTGAAGATAGGCGCCACTTTCCTGATTCACGACCTCTGGCGTGAGCGATCTGACCGAAGGATGCGCGCAATTGAACAGCATCAACGACGACCAGTTTTTCCGAGGATAGGATGTCTGGACCACGCCATCCATCTTGGTTGTGGCCTTCGGCGTATAGTCATGCTGGACGCAATAGACCGCCTTGTCCGAGTCCGTATATTTCAGCAGGCCTGCGACGTCACCAAGCCACAGGAAATCGCAATCACAAAACAGGGCCCAACCCGTGTAGTCGGCGAGAAAAGGCGTGAGGAAGCGCGTGTAGGTGAACTCCGTCGAGGCGAGTGGATCTTTTTCCCGCCAATACAGCCTGCGGGCACGCATCTCGTCTTGTTTGATCGGAATGACGGAGACAGGCGCCGACGCATGTTTGAGCAGCGAGTGTCGCGCGACGTCGTACGCGATCGGCTCACGGCTGTCCCATCCGATAAATACCCTAAACGCATCAGTCATATTCACTACCCTGGCTTTCGATTTTAACGGTCGTACACTAACTAGTTGGCGATGGCTCGGCAACAATTGCGATCAACCGAGCCGGTTTCTCACAGATTTGTCCTGGCCTCAGCCTTGCTTTTTTGGGTGGACCTGACCTCGCATTTCCAATGCGACACGCGCCCATTTCTGATAGGTGTAGCTGGCCGAATACGCGGCCACCATCGCACCAATGGAACCGTCCAGAAATCCCAGCCGGAAAATATAGCTGCGCACATAGGCCCAGACGGAACGCAAAACTGCCTTGCCTATCGAGCTTTTTTTGCCCTCGGCAAGCAGCTGCGCGGCGGATGCTTCTGCGTACCGGCCGATCTTGTCGTGGGCATCTGCCAGGTCGGTGATCGAGTCGTGCTCGATCGGCTGGGACAATCGCCCGACCTTTCCGTTCAACACCACTTTCTCGTGCACGGTGTCGTCGCTGAAGCGCCCGGAGCTGCGACGGAAGAGCCTGAGCACCAGATCGGGCGACCAGCCACTATGACGGACAATGTGCCCGCAAAAGCGCGATCTTCTCGGTATTTCGAAGCCGTCATAGGCTTTTGGGTCGGCGATTGCGGCCCTGATTTCCGTGCCGAGCGGCGCCTCCACCCACTCATCGGCATCCAGCGAGAGGATCCAATCCCCCGTTGCCGCGGTCAGCGCACGGTTTTTTTGCGCGCCGAAACCGGGCCAATCAAGGGTCATCAAAACCTTGGCCCCCAAGTCACCGGCAATCTCCCTGGTGCTGTCGCTGCTGTCATTGTCGAGAACGATGATTTCGTCCGCAAAATCCACCGAGCGAAGGCAGCGCGCGATGGACGCCTCCTCGTTGCGGGTGATGATAATGACCGAGAGCGCCGGCACGGTCAGAAGGTTCCGGCATCAAAGCTGCCACTGTCATTCGAATGCATCTGCAGCATCGGCTCCCGGCCCGTTAGCATATTGGGGCTGCTAACCTAATTCAACAAAGTCGAAAATCATTTCAGATCAAGGCTTTCATACAGCGCCATCATTCGCTTGATCATGACATTGAAATCATAGTGTTCGGCCGCCGCTCTCACCCGGGCTCCGGTTTCAGGTCGTGACGCCAACTGCAGCGCGTGGGCGAGCGCTGCTGCGAGGTCACTTTCGCTGGCCGCATCGCAAACGAGCGTCGGCTCGAACCGCTCGACAAGCTCGCGCGCTCCGCAGCCGATGCTTACCACGACGGGTAAGCCACTCGCCATCGCTTCGATGACCACTGTGCCGAAAGGATCATAGATGGAAGGCAGCACGGCAATATCGGCCGCGCCGTACCACGGCAGCATGTCTTTCTGCGGCCCCAGCATCTTGAGCCGTGCGCCGAGACCGAGCTTGTTACCGGCCTGCCTGAAGGCGTTGGCGCGCGAATCGTGGCCGATGACCCACAATTCCGGCTCGCCATCGAGCCTGGCGACAGCCTTCATCAGTGCAAGCAGTCCTTTTCGCGCAAAGCCCGAGCCGACAAACAGGACGACCGGCCTGTTTTCGTCGACATCGAGCTGCGCGCGGATCGCGGCCCGATGCTGTTGGCGCAGTTGCGGATTGAAGCGGTCGAGATCCACCCCGTTGGGAATATGGTGCACATTTTCGGCCGGATAATCATAGTGACGGACAATGTCCTCGGCGACCATCTTCGAAATCGCTATGACAGCTTTGAGCCGTGGGCTGGCATAGGTTGCGCGCTCGAGGCGCAGCGTCTGGCGGTGAAAGGGGCTCAGCGCCATTGCCGCCCTGCCAAGCCGCGTCTCGAAACGCCGCCGTTCGGCAAGATAGGCGGCATGAACGCCCTCCCCGGCCCGGAAAACATCGCAGCACGGGAGGCGATCGTTGCTCTGCACCAGCGCCGGTGGCATCTCGGCGATCTTGCGGCAGGCGGCTTGAGCAAAGGACGCCGCCCGCAGCGAACGCGGAAAGCGGCGGCCGGCGCAATGGATGAATTCTATGCCTTGATAGCGCGGCCAGTCGCCGGAGAGCACGGCCACCGACCGCTGACGCGCGGCAAATGCAGCCATGATGTGTTCCAGCATGATCTCGCCGCCGCCAAAGGGCGCATAACGCTGGCGCACGAACAGGATCGGCCTGTCGAATTGATTTTCGATGCCACGAATGCCGGCATGCATTGGGTCAGGGCTCCGGCCTTGTTGCCATCTGACGATGTCTATAGAGGCCAGCGCGCATCGGCAACAGTTGGAAAGCTCACTCGCGGAACTCAGAACAGGCCTGTGTCCATTGTCCGCGACTGCTTGCGATTTGCCTGACGGTGCTGCATGTAGAAATTAACTGCAAACAGCGGATCAGCGCCAGCTCCAGCCGGGTAGTGACCGCTATGAGGGGGAATCGACGGCTTGAGCAAAGCAACCTGGCCCGCCATTGTCCGCCGGACGATTACCGACACCGCCATATATCGGCTGAGACGCACCTTCGGAAGGCGGGCAGAAGTGTCATCGCTGCGGCCGATAACGCCCCTCAAAGTGAATGACCTGCCTTTGATCCTCGTCATCCGCAACGAGGCGGACAGGCTACGCCCGTTCCTGAAGCACTATCGCGAGCTCGGCGTCACTAGATTCGCCGTCCTCGATGATCGCTCGACCGACGGAACAGCTGAGCTTCTGGCCGAGCAGCCAGATGTCGATCTATTCAGCTCGCCGCTCACCTATTCTCAGTCGGACCTGGGAAACCTTTGGCGGCAGCGTCTTGTGCAGATTTATGGTCAGCCTCGCTGGTATCTGACCGTCGATGCGGACGAATATCTTGTCTATGACGGCATGGATCAGAATCCGCTCGGCGCGATGGCCGCCTGGCTCAAGCGGCGCGGAATGACACGCCTGCTGGCGCCGATGATCGACATGTATCCGAGCGGAAACATCTGGGACGTACCCTTCGATCCCATCGTGCCGCCATGGCAGGTTGCGGACCATTTCGACGGCAGCGGCTATGAGGTGACGAGGAGCCCTCGGCATCTCAAGATCACAGGCGGCCCGAGGACCCGGCTTTTCGCCAGGCAGCACAAGTTGACCAAGTTTCCTCTGATATATGTTGATCGCCAGACGATTTTTACGTCGATTCACGCACCGCTGCCCTACTGGCGAAACTATATAAAGGGATTGGCCGGCCTGCTTCATTTCAAGTTCTTCGCCGATTTCAACGACAAGGCGCAGGTCGCGGTGGCGGAAGGTCAGTATTGGAACGGCGCTTCCAAATATCGCCAGTATCATGAGGTATCGAGCAGTAAAGCCGCTCTCAGCGCGATGAGCGAACAGTCAATGCTGTACGAAGGCGCTCACAGCCTATTCCAAACGGGTTTGATCGACAAAATTGATTGGTAGACGGCACTCCAGCAGATGCCGAACCAACATCATGCATAACCGAACGCTTTCATGAGCTGGGCACCTCGTCCTTGTACCAGGTCCTGTAACTCGGCGTTTCCAAGTTCGGAGCGCCATCTCCCGCTCCCGTCATAGATTGGCTGATTGACCTGTTGGTTCCGGAGCACCTCGTGTGGCGTCTCGACGCTGGCGTCGGTCGGCTTGAACCATTGCTGCGGGTTCTTGTGGTAGTCGAGGAGATCCGGGCTGAAGGTCACATCAAGAAAGCCGCATATCTGCTCGACGACTTTGGCCGGATTCTCGACCAGATCCTCATAGCGATAGATCAGCACATCCGGCTTTCCCTGTTCCGCGAGAACCAGCGCATTATCGTTGATCCAGCGGTCGAGAGCCTCCTTTGGGTCGTCAAGTCGTTTGGTCAGCGACGCCACGACGTCGCGCCCATCTCGCACCGGCATGATGAAACGCGCGCCGGGTACGAGCCGGCGGATGCGGGCCACACGGCGGATATGCCGCGGTGTCTTTTCAAGCAGCACGTTCTTTCCAGCCTCGCGCGCCGCCCGCTTCAGTTTCCAGAAGCGGAACACGGCCAGTGGCGTCCACTTGAAGAAAATGTTGGTTTCCTGGAGCGGCAGGTAGACGTCAGGATGCGACGCAAGGATCGTTGCAATCAACGTCGTCCCGCTATGGCCGCAGCCGCAAATGAATCCGGTCCGCATCACCATGTCGGCAATGCCCCCTAACCCAAGGCGACCCGGGCGCGGTTATCGACGCGAGCATAGCACAAGCCGTTCGTGCTAAAGACCTTGTCCAGCTTCTCCCAATATTCGAACTTGGCCAACTGCTCGTTACAATAGGCCACGTCGTTCTCGGAAAGATATTCGCCGTAACCGCCTATCTTACCTTTGCGCACCTTGAAGCTTTCGGGATCATTCGCATCGCGCGGCTGTAATATCTTGCCGTATCGATCGGACAGATCACCGGTCGATTCACTCACTTTCATCTTGTCGAAGGTTCGGTTGTTCGCCACGTCGACAAGCGTCTGATCGTCAGCCTGCTGGTTCAGGAATCTAAGGATCGCGCGAAGGACACCGGCCGTATCCCGATGCATATCTTCATATTGAAGATACCGGATTTCGCGCATCCGGGGCATGGCTGCGAACCATTGCAGATTGAACCTGATGATCTTTTCAATCCCATGATTGTCGCTTCTGATAAAATCACTGAACGATCCGGCTGGAAGCATGTGGCGCTTCTGAACCTGAAAGTACCCTGAGACCACCGTATCTCTTGGGTCGCGAACAAGCATTATTGTTCTTCTCTTCTTGTATCGAGATTTATTCTCCTTGAGGCTCGATTTTGGTCGAAGTAACTTGTGGTCGGTTCCGTCGTGAATGTATTGAACTTCAACCCCGAGATCGTCCAGCATGACACGCAGCCACGTGCGCCCTGATTTTGGAAAGGATACGATAAGAGGAAGAGCCGGCGCTTTGGCCTGGAAAAATTTTAGAAAGGACATGGGGGAGACCTCCTTTAGATTATCAGAGCTGGCGCCCGAACCGCTGCCGGCCAGACCAACCCCATTACTGGGCGCCTAAGCCTACGGCTGATTCGAACACAAGGCAGAAATGCCGGCAAGAATTGCGATCCTCTGCGGGGCGAATTGGCCTTTACTATATCCCGGTTCGGAATGCCTTATGTTTTTTGGCCTGTTGCGACGAGTGTTCGACACGGGCGCTCCATTCAGCGATCCGTCGGCCGAACGCTTAATGCGGATCGCGTCGATGCGTATTCAGTGACGCGCTTTCGGACGACATGCACTAGCCACTCACTTTTGTGATCCATGGCGCCAGGATGGCCTCGGCCTCCCTCATCACCACGGACCAGGGGCGTTCCCGTTTCGAGACCAGCACGGCCGATGGATAGTAGGGCGTGCGGTCGCCCTCGACCGGCCAGGACCGCTTGAAGCCGTCGCCCAGAATGAAAACCGAGGGGATGCCGAGCGCGCCGGCCAGATGCGCTCCGGTATTGCTGATGGTCACCACGGCGTCCATCGCGGCAACCTGCGCGGCGAAAAGGTCCATGTCGACGAGCTGATCGACCGATCTGTCATGAAGAATGCGCTCCGGCTCACCGTTGGTCAGAACTTTCAGGTCGGTGTCGATCTGACCGTATTGCAGCGAGACGAACCGGAGGTCCGGTCGGCCGATCAGGTTACACCAGGCGGACAACGGCGGCAGGTCCTTGCCGGGATTGGAGCTGCCCCATGCGATACCGACCAGCGGTCGTCCTTCCTTCCGGTAGCGGGCGCGAAGTTCAGCGACCCGGGCCGGATCCGGCTTAAGGGGCACGAAATGCTCGCGGATCGTCGCCTCGTCGGTTTCGAAAACGGCAGTCAGATGCTGGACGCCGGCGAAGGCCTGCGCCTCGGCATAGACGGCCTTGCCGCCAGCGCCGACCGGCCGCACATCGGCAGTCGGAAAAGTGCGCTGAAAGAGCGGTACCAGGCGGCGCTCGACGAGGACGATCGAACGGGCGGCGCGCGCCAGGGCACAGCCGACGGAGCTCGCATGATGGATCGCGGTGGCCAGACCCTGCTTTTCGGTTTCCATCAGATCGATCAGCAGTGTCTGGCCAGAAATATCCTGGCCCAGCCACTCGCCATCGACGCGGCCGTTGACGATGTGGCGTCGTGCAATCCTGAGTTCGGCGGCTGCGCCATAGGCGCCCATCCGCATCAGCGCCTTGCTGAGCTCGTCGATCAGGTGGACCTCGCCCCTCGACTTCGCAATGGATCCAAGAGCCAGGGCTTTCGGCAGTGCCGCCGGCCAATCGCGGGACTCGACGCTTCGCCGATAATCCGCCATCTGATCGGCAATGTCGCCGTCACGCCAGCGAAGGAAGAGCTGCCGCCGGTGACGTCGGAACCAGACCTTGTATTTGTAGCCTGCAAGCGCGACAGCGCGGCGCAACCGGCCGAGAAGTAGGCTACCTTCCATCGCCAGCTCCGCCGATGATCTGCATGACGCGTCCGCCTGCTTCCTGCACTGCCGACGCCCAGGCTCGGCCGCCTTTTCGGACCAGTCGAACGCTCGGATATGCGGCGACGGTCTCGCCGAAGGCAGGCCAGGACAGTCGAAACCCGTCGTCGAGCATGACAATCGTCGGCACGCCGAGCGCTCCCGCCAGGTTGGCACCGGTATTGCTGATCGTCACCACTGCGTCGAGCGCCGCGATTTGGGCGGCAAAGCGGTCCATGTCCGTCAACTGATCGACGGAAGCGTCATGGATGATGCGGCCCGGCGCCTGGCGCTCGAACTCGGAGAGGGCCGGCCCGACATCGCCATATTGCAAGCTGACGAGGCGCCCCGGCAGGCTGGCGAACAGCGTCCGCCAGTCGTCCAGGGCCGGCAGATCCTTGCTCTTGTTGAGGCTTCCCCAGGCAAATCCGATCAGGGGACCTGGGCCGCCATCGAGATAGGTGCCGCGCAGCTCGGCAACCAGTCGGCGGTCCGGCTCCAGCGGAACGAAGGGCGCGCGTGCCGCCGGGTCGTCCGGCCAGAAATGCTTTGCGAGTGTCTCGAAACCGGCAACGACGTCGGCGTCCACCGCCGCCATGTCCTCTTCCCCTTCAATCCTGACATCGAGCGCAGGATATGTTCTGCGATAAAGCGGTGCCAGTCGCGGCTCGACGAAGACGATGCATCGACCGGCAGCCGCGACGACTGGACCAAGCAGCGACGCGAACTGGAAAAAGATTGCCAGGTCGCCTTCGCGACGATCGACGAGAAGCGTGCGACCCGCAAGATCACTGCCATCCCAATCGGGTCTGCCGCGCTGCTTGCTCGCCGCCATCAACTGCCAGATGCGATTTCCTCCGTCGAGACGCCTCAGTCCGCGCCCCGCTTTCTTGATCAGGCCGAGATCGCCAAGCTGCTCACCAAGCGCGCCAAGCGCCAGTGCATGGTCGCGAGCAGTTTGCCAGTCACCACGCTGCACGCTTTCCTCCATCAGCCTCATATGCCTTTCGGCACTTTCGTCGGCGTGGCGCGAGGGACGTCTAAGAAGTTCCTTTGCCCGCTCGAGAACCTTCTGCAGCCGCTTGCCGACGGCGCCCTGCGGGCGCAGATCGGCGGTTTTTGCTTTCTGAAGGATGGTTCGTCTGTTCTGCACGGCGATGTTCTATCGTCCTCGGGGAGCGTCGGAAAGCGTCGTCAGGATCGATGAGAGCCGCCGGCCGGCCTCGTCGAGCACCAGCGACCAAGGGCGCCCCTCCTTGCGAATGACAATGCCCTTCGGATACCAGGGTGTCCGGTCGCCGGTCACCGGCCATGCCGTCTGAAAATTATCGTCGATCAGGAAAACAGTCGGCACGCCAAGGGCTCCGGCAAGATGGGCTGCCGTATTGCTGATCGTCACGACAGCATCGAGTGCGGCGACCTGTGCCGCGAAACCGTCCATGTCGACCATCTGGTCGACGCCGTCGTCAAAGATCAGACGCGCGTCATTGCCGTTGCGAAGGCGCCGCAACGCCGGCTTGATCTGTCCGTACTGGAGCGAAACGAAGGTCGCTTGTGTCTGGGCGATGAACCGTGCCCATTCAGGAAAATCAGGCACGTCCTTGGTGTGGGATTTGCTGCCCCAGGAGAGGCCGACCAGCGGCAGATCCGTCATCGAGCGATAGCGCTTACGGAATGTCTCGACGTGTTCAGGATCTGCCCGCAGCGGCACAAAGTCGGCAGCAAGCTTTTCGGCATCGCGTCCGAACACCCAGGCGAGATCTTCGAAAGTCGCACGTTTGTTGGCGACCACATCCCGCTGCGCCGGGACCACGGTCGTCTTCGGGAACGTTCGCTGCAGAATTGGTACCAGGCGCGGCTCGACCCGGATTGTTGCGCTTTGCGCATAGGCAGCGGCAGCGCCGGCCAGTCGCGCGTGGCGGATAACCCGGCCAAGGCTGCGCGGGTCATCCTCCACAAGGTCGATCAGCAGTGTATCCGATCCGAGATTCTCGCCGGTCCACTCGTTCGCGCTTTTCCCTTTCCGCAGCCGGCGAGCGGAAAGCCGAAGCTCAGCTGCCCGCGCAAAGTTGCCAAGCCGTTCGAATGCCTGGCCCGCCTTCTGCATCAGCTCCGGGTCGCGATTATGATCGGCCGCGACAGCTATCTCATTGGTACCGGCTTCAAGGCCTTTCCAGTCCCTGCGAACGATCAGGGCCTCAACCTTGGCTTGCAGCTCAAGAATGGACTGCGGCTGCTTGGGACCCGAAAACAACCTGCGCACCGCCTTTTTGTACCGGCGCACCTGAAGGCCCAGTCCACCAATCACATACCGGACATAGGAACCGTGATAAAAGCTGGTCATCGGCCTTCAGCGCAATACGCTCTGCCGCAGCTTTTTGCCGCTTTCGACCATCGGATCGGGCGTCTCCAGGTGGAATATCGAACGATATATCTCGCTGTGCTTGGCAAGCTGGTCATGCGTTCCAGCATCGACAAGCTGTCCGGCGTCAAACACGAGAATACGATCGGCCGCCTTGATTGTAGACAGCCTGTGGGCAATGCAGATCACTGTGCGCTGAAATGTGTTGTCGAAGGCTGCCTCCATGACTGCCCGTTCGTTTTCACCGTCAAGCGCCGATGTCGCTTCATCATAGACGATTACCGCAGCGTTCTTGAGCAGGGCGCGTGCGATGGCGACGCGCTGTTTCTGCCCGCCCGACAGATTGGTGCCGCTCGGCCCGACAAGCGTGTCGAGCCCGTTTTCGAGCGCCGAAGCAAAGCTGGTGACCCGAGCGAGGTTCGCAGCGGACTCGATTTCCTGATCCGTGGCGTTCGGGCGGCCGTCGCGAATGTTGTCGCGGATCGAGCCTTCGAACAGGAAGACGTCCTGTGACACCAGTGCGATATTGTCGCGAACGTCGGCCAGGCTGATCTTCGAAATGTCCTTTCCGTCGATCAGGATCCTGCCCTTGTCCGGCTCCATCAGGCGCAGGATCAGATTGACGATGGTGGTCTTGCCGGCGCCGGAGCGGCCGACGATCGCCAGCTTCTCACGAGGTCGCACGTCGAAGGAAACACCCTCGAGCGCGGGGCTGTTGCCGTCATAGGAAAAGGCCACATCTTCAAACCGGATACCACCATCGACGTCGGCCAGGCGCTCGCCCGCGATTGCGAGGCGCCGCTGCTCGGGCGTGTCGATCAAATCATACATCTGCTCGACGGCGACCATTTGCTTCTGGATGTCGACATTGACCCGGGCCAACCGCTTGGCAGGCTCATAGGCAAGCAGGAACGCGGTAATGAAGGCCATGAATTCGCCGGGCGTCTTGCCGTTGCCGAGGGTCTGCCAGCTGGCGTACATAACGAAAAGCCCGATGATCACGCCGCCGCCGGTCTCCATCAATGGGCTCATCAATGCTGACGTCCGGTTGATCTGGATGCCACGTCTTTCCATCTTGCGGACGGCCTTTGCAAAGCTGGCAACCGCCTTGTCCTCGAGCTGGAAGGATTTGATGGTGCGGATGCCTTCGACGGCTTCCGTGCCGATCGACTGGACCTGTGCGGCCAATTCCGTCTCGCCCCTCGCCAGCGCCTTGAGCTTCCTGGTTATCGCGCCGACCGACAGGAACAGCATCGGCAGAACCGCCACGGATATCAGCGACATTACCGGGTCCTGCTTGACCATGACGCTGGCCAAGGCAATCAGGGTCAGCAGATCAGAGACGGCGCTGCTCGTGAGGGTGAGAATAACGGTCGCCCCGGCGCGCGCGTTGAACATGATCTTGGAGACAAATTTTGCCGGATGCTGGTTCGCGAAACGGCTGATCTCGAAATACAGCATTCGGGAAAATTGACGGTTTTGAAGGTCTGAAACGATAGCCCGGCGAATCTTCCCCGTGGTGATGGTCTGGCAGTAGGCAGCTATGCCCTTGACCAGGAAAATGCCGATGATGACGACGCTGATACCCGATACAGCGGCAGCGTCTCGCTCGACATAGATGGTGTTGATCATGACTTTCATGATCCAGGCCGCTGCCCCGGTCGCCGCAGCAGCAGCGATCGAGCACAGCAAACCTGTCACATACAGCATCTTGTGCGGCGGCAGATTTTCGCCAATCAGACGCTTGATCAGCGGATATGCTGGGCCCGTTGACACTCGTTTCTTTGCAATCATCTCGTCGCCGCCCGTTGCGATCCCGTCCGGTCTTTGTGTTGTCTTGAAGCGCGAAACGGTTTCGATCACCTGTCTGTGGCTTCGTTCCCGACCGCAGTCAATGCCGAACCAGATCCTTGCACGTCATCGGCTTACGACCGTCGGTTCCTTGCATACGAGCATAGCGGACCCAGCCACGCGGCTCTTGCGCCATTCGCCGTCGGCCGCGCTCTGCCCGGTCAGTGTTTCGCGAGGACCATGAGATGGCTTCCAAGAGGCGAGGTGTGATTGCTTTTGATTGAAAAGCCCACATCCGAAAGCACCGCGATCATCTCTCTATCCTTGCCAGGAGGAACGCGGGCAACGATCGTTTGAGCACGCCTGGCGATATCGCACAGCACGCGTCGCGCCTTGTCCGCGCCGAGGCTCCACTGCATGTGATGGTAGACCGCCAGCAGCATGACGATGTCATACTGCGGTTGGAGAACATTTTGCAGCTTCCGGCTGCCAAGATCGAGACAATCGAACCGGCTTTGAACCGGACAACCCAGGAAGATCATCCTGGCCGTCTCGATATGCGGCTTGAGAATGTCGATCCCATGGATCGAAGTCGGTCCTAGCTTGGATATCTCATAGGCGACAACACCCATGTTGCAGCCAACATCGAGAATGGACTTCCCGGCGTAGTCGACCTCTGCTGAGAACAGGCCGTCCAGTCGGTCGTCCCACGTTCCCTTGAATCTCTTTTGCTTATTTGACCACCACAAATCATTGTTCTCCAAAAGCGGCGCCGGACTGGTTTCCTTGACGGAGGACGACTGTGCGCTGGGCCTTGGCCCCGGACCAGTTGCTGGCGCGCAAACGACACTGTCCAGAACGTCCTGTAAACGTAACCGCGGGAGAAAGGAACTCCCGATCACAGCATCCTGCGAAGACGTTTCGGGAAGTTGACGAACACCAGCCCGACAGATCGACACATCGGTTGGAAACCGCAATGTCGCTTGGCGCCCCCTACCCGGGCCCTGCCCTCGAGTTCCTGAAACGTACGCCCTTTCGGCAAGGCAAGCCATGTTTGTTCTTGCTTTGTGCCGGCAGCTATGCTACTAATTTGCCTATGGTGCTGATTTGCACCAACGACCGTCTTGCCGCGAGATGCGGTTTTTCAGCCAGGCTCGATCAAAGCTCGCCCGCATTGCCGGGCTTTTTGGCCAATTAAGGTCGAGCGCCAGCCTTTTCGGCAGCTTCCGAGAAGGGAAATCGGAAAAGCAGCTTCCGGTTCTCGTCGCAGATTTCGAAGGAAAGGCCTGTCAGGACTGGGCTGCCGCTGAGCAGACCCTCGACCAGGATTTCCTTGGCCGAAGCCATGGCGTTGTCCTGGGCGGCAGACAGGCCATCCAACTCCCCTCGAAATTTTCCGTCAAACGGCCGTCATTGTTTCGGAAATGAAAAAATATCTCGCATGCCTGCTCCGGCTGGTTGGTTATGTCGTCGCGAGCGGTCTCAGAAACAGCGTTGGATTCGTACAGGACAGCACTGTACGATTTTGACATCGGGATTCATGGCATTCAGGCCTTCATGCGTCAGGTCGATCGAACAGCACCCCCAGCCCATGCTCGAACGCACATGCCGCAATCATGTCGTCCAGGGCTTTTCCGGAGACCGGGCAATTCGGCATGACAGCCGTGATCGCCATCTCAGCCGCTGCGGTGGAAACCTCATCGTGGCGCCTCTTCCTGGTCTCGATATATTGCTCGATCAGAATTTTCAGGCGCCGCGCTGCAATCTCGTCAACGACCATCGTTCTCCCTCGATTCGGCACAATGTCCGTCTTCCGGGTGAAAGGTCCGCTGCCATTGGGTAGCAGCGGACCACTCGGCTGGGTGACCCGATAGCCCGAGGCGGGGGTCTCGGACCGTCACACAATAGCTTCGAGAGGCCACTCGTTCCACAGAACGCTGCCGTTGGTAATATTCGTACACTGAACATTGCCGCAGGCAGTCCGCGACTGTGCGATTTTTCGGCTAAGCTGCCGTCGCCGGATACCGGATCAGCTCCGGCTTTGATAGCTGTAGATGCCTGCGCCGATAGCGACCGCTCCTACGGTGATCAGAATCGATGGCACCCCCATCAACGTCGCGACGATCCCCCAGACGATGGCGACGGCGATTGCGCCGGCAGTCCCCAGGACCAATCTAAGCCGTTTCGACATTATCCATTCCCCCAAAAGTGCATCTCTGGCCTTTTCCGGTCGAAATACCGCAATGCGGCACCATTGTCTGCCCTTCGTCCAACTTTCTATGCCGCCCCTGAGCACGACCGCTGAGGCGTAAGCGCTCCGTATGCGGCCCTGTTGCAAACACCCACTCGACAGCGGGGAAGCTTTGGGCGCTAGCCCGAGAAGCGAGGCGTCAGAAAGCGAGATATCTATGCAAAATTTTCGGAATTTACTCCGGTTCTCGATCATGGCGGTGGCGGCCACGACAACCGCAACCAGCGGAACAGGCGGTACCAGCGGCGGTGGCCACTCTACTTGACCATGCCGGCGACCTGGCGGCCGCCAACGGCAATCAATCCCTCATAACAACGGGAGTAGTAGCTTGACGCTCCAACCGAAATCGGCGACCGCGCCCCTCACCGGCCTCGCAGGATTGCTTGGTCTTGCGCTGGCTGTCGCGATGCTCGTCGACAGAAGCTGGCCTGTGCATTTGCAGGCCATGAACGCGTCTGTTCGCAAAGCGCATCGGTCGCCGATCGAGCGCTCCGGCTGAATGCCGTGCTCTGACGATCAGCGGCAGTTGGCGCCTATCGCCTCAACGCGTGATCGCGATGCCGATCCTCGCCGCTCATCGGCAACGGCCGATCGCCCTCGAGCAGGCGGGTGATCCGTGCGAAGCCGGTAAAAGCCTTTCGCGCTTCCTCGGCCGACATCCGGCCGGCCATGGCCGCAGCGCAGCAATTCACGGCGCACTGGTAAACCGGCCCGCGCCGCCCGGCCGGCCATTTTCGCAAGAATGCCATTGCTTCGGCAACGCTGTCGATCTCCTCCACGGGCTGTCCCTGTCCGCGCAAAATCCGCACGGGTGAAAAGAATTGCAAGCGGTCCATCATTTCCTCCCCGTCGACCGGATGCGTGCGATCGAACCCCACTAAACTCGCGAACCGGGCTTTGGTTCCCGGCAAAGAGGGCTTGGCTTGGAAAATGTTGGCGGACCAGACGAGCAGCGGTGGAAACGCCCCGCAGCCCCTATCGGATGACATCTTGCCCCAATTGGATGACATCTTGCTATGGTACGGGAACGTTAGCGCGGCTGATGCATTTCGATGCCACGAGCAGTCTTTTTTGAGGGAAATGCCAAAACATGAGAATAGCCCATGTGGCGCCGCTCCATGAATCCGTGCCACCCCGGTTCTATGGAGGGACGGAGCGCATCGTCTCCTATCTGACCGAAGGATTGGTCGAGCTTGGCCATGACGTGACCCTGTTCGCCAGCGGCGATACCAAGACCTCGGCAAAATTGGTGGCGTGTCGCGAGCGCGCGCTCCGTCTCGATCCGCGCCCGCACAAATCCGAAACCGCGGCGCATCTCGCGATGCTCGCCGAGGTGAGGAACCGGGCGCAACAGTTCGACATCATCCATTTCCATCTCAGCCACTTCCTGCATTTTCCTTTCTTCGAACACATGCCTGACCGGACGGTGACGACACCGCATGGCAGGCTCGACTATGTCGACCTGGCCCCGGCCTACGAACGTTTTCCGCGCTTTCCGATGATCTCGATTTCGCGCAGCCAGAGAACCGGGCTACCCATGGCCAATTGGCTGGCGACCATCCATCACGGGCTGCCGATCAATATCTACGAGCCGACTTTCGAGACGGATGCGGACGAGCCGTATCTGGCCTTTCTGGGCCGGCTGTCGCGCGACAAGCGCCCGGACCGTGCCATTGAGATCGCCTTGCGCTCCGGGTTGAAACTGAAGGTTGCGGCAAAGATCGGCGACGACGACCGCGCTTTTTTCCACGGCACGGTCGAGCCGCTGATCGACGGCGACCGTGTCGACTACATCGGCGAGATCGAAGAGGACAGAAAAGCGGAATTCCTCGGCAAGGCGGCCGGCCTGCTGTTTCCGATCGATTGGCCGGAGCCGTTCGGTCTTGCCGCGATAGAGGCTATGGCCTGCGGCACGCCGGTGATCGCCTGGAAATGCGGTGCCCTGCCGGAGATCATCGACCACGGCGTCACCGGTTTCCTTGTCGATTCAGTCGATGCTGCTGTCGCCTCGATACCGGAATTGCTGCGCCTCGACAGGCGACAGGTGAGAGCCGTATTCGAAAACCGTTTTTCTGCCACGAGAATGGCCCACGACTATGTGACTGCCTATGCGCGCCTGATCGGCACTCCCGGTGAAGCGAGAGCGTCCTGATCGGCGTCATTGTGGACGTTGGAAACGAAACGACAGAGCTTGTGACGTATGAATCAACTCGACGAGCGTAAGCTTGATCCCGCTGTAGCCCTTGCCTCGCTCGACGAGGTTGCGCCCCGGGAGCCGCACCGACTGTTCGCCCTCAAGCAAGGCGACTGCTTCGCGGTGGCCGACGCTTATGGCGACATCCGCGGCGCCGGCGACGGCTTTTTCCGAGACGACACGCGTGTGCTTTCGGAATTCCGGCTGACGATCGGTGGCCGGCAAATGTCGCTGCTGGGCGCATCGCTCAGCCAGGACAATGTGCTTTTCACCTCGAACCTGACCAATCTGCCGATCCAGAGTGTCGGTGGCCGCGACATTCCGCAGGGGGCGATCCACATAGAACGCGTCAGGCTGCTTTGGCAGGACCGGCTATTCGAGCGCATCACCCTTTCGAACTACAGCCAGGAATCGTCGGCCATTCGGGTTTCCTTGCATTTCGCAGCAGATTTCCGCGACATGTTCGAGGTGCGCGGTTCGACCCGGCTCAAGCGCGGAATAGCCCACGCCGCCGAGACCAGTCCGACATCCGTGGTGCTTCGATATGACGGGCTGGACCAGCTCGTACGCCTGTCGGCGATCTCGTTCTCGCAGGCGCCGGACAATTTGACCGCCAGCCGTGCGGATTTCTTGGTTGCGGTGACGAAGCGCAGCAGCGAGGTCCTCTATATCGAGGTCGGCCCGGAGGTGGCGGAGACACCCGACCGCGACCGTTTTCGGGCTGCCGCCGCCCGCGCTCGCTTCGGCATGCGCGCCAAACGCCGCCACGGTGCGACGGTGCACAGCTCCGGCCGCGTCTTCAACGACTGGATCGAACGCGCGCGCGCGGACGTGGCGTTGCTGACCACCGAGCTTGCGACCGGACCTTACCCCTATGCCGGCATACCCTGGTTCTCGACGGCGTTTGGCCGTGACGGGGTGATCTCCGCACTGCAGATGCTGTGGTTGAATCCTGGGCTGGCGCGCGGCGTACTCGCCTTTCTCGCCCAGCATCAGGCAACCGAAACGTCGCCGTTCAGCGATTCGCAACCGGGCAAGATCATGCACGAGACCCGCAAGGGCGAGATGGCGGCGCTGCGGGAGCTCCCGTTCGGCCGCTATTACGGCGGTGTCGATACCACGCCGCTCTACATTCATCTCGCTTGCGCCTATGCGGATCGTACCGGCGACATGGCGTTCGTCGACAGCCTGTGGCCATCGCTCTGTGCAGCGGCCGAATGGACGGAGGAGACAAGCCGCGCGACCGGCTTCGTTACCTACCAGCGCGGCGCCGAGACCGGCCTCGCCAACCAGGGCTGGAAGGACAGTTTCGATTCCGTCTTCCATGCCGATGGCCGCATGCCCAAGGGGCCGATCGCCCTGGTCGAGGTGCAAGGCTACGTCTTTGCTGCGTTCCGTGGGCTGGCAGCGCTCGCCCGCCGCCGCGGCGAGGACGACAAGGCCGATCATTGGGAGGAACGCGCCGAAACCATGCGCGCCGCGGTGGAACGCCATTTCTGGATGGACGATCTCAATTTCTATGCACTAGCGATCGATGGTGCAGGCGAGCTCTGCAAGGTACGGACGTCGAATGCCGGCCATCTTCTCTATGTCGGGCTGCCCGAGCCGGAACGGGCGCAGATGGTCGCCGATCAGCTGCTCTCCGCGTCGTTCCACTCTGGTTGGGGAGTGAGGACGCTGGCCGACGATGCGATATTCTTCAATCCCATGTCCTACCACAATGGTTCGATCTGGCCGCACGACACCGCCATGTGCGGTGCCGGCCTGGCACGTTACGGCGTGCGCGACAGCGTGGTCCGGCTGATGAGCGGCACGTTCGAATCGGCTGTCCATTTCAACATGCGGCTGCCGGAACTGTTCTGCGGCTTTACCCGGTCGCCGGGCGAAGCGCCGATCGCCTATCCCGTCGCGTGCCTGCCGCAGGCCTGGTCGGCGGGATCGGCCTTCATGCTGATGCAGGCCTGCCTTGGCCTCGAAATCGACGGCTGGAAGAGCGAAATCCGGGTCACCCGCCCAAGGCTGCCGATCGGCATCGACACGCTGACATTGCGGCATCTGGGTGTCGGCTCGACGGTGGTCGACCTCACATTCCAGCGTGTCGGCGACCGGGTCGTCGCCTTTCTCGCCGATCGGTATGAGGGGATGGTGCCGCTCATCGTGCGCACTTGATACCCGCCGCGCTGCGGCGCATCGAAATGACGCCCGGCATTACAATCGTCCGGAACCGATAGCCTCTTTGTGCGTTGCAAAAATGGGCAGCGGGGGATGCTGTCGTCGGCACACGGCAGCGAACCAGAAAAAAATAGAAACGGCTATCGGCCGGCCGGAGGCGAGATCACATTCCATGTCAGATTATACTGTAAACCTGCTCTGGGTTTTGCTGATTGCAAGTTTTGGCTTTTCCGCTTTTGCCATTCTCCTATCGATATCCCGCCAGCGCCGCGGCCGCGCAACGGCGGCCGCATACACGCCGAGCGAGGATGTCGCGTCGGAAGCGGCACGCAAGGTGCTGCGCGAGTTCGAAAAGAATGGCCAATCGGCCGATGCGGCACTGGTCACATGGTCGCCCGACACCTTGCGCAAGATCCTGGCCGACGACCTGCCGGACGCACAGGTCATCGTGGTGTCCAACCGCGAACCCTACATCCACAACATCAAGGATGACGGCGTGCAACTTTTAGTGCCGGCCAGCGGGCTGGTTTCGGCACTCGAGCCCATCACCCGCGCCTGTGCCGGCACCTGGATCGCCTATGGCGGCGGCACGGCAGACCGCCTCACCGTCGACAAGGACGACCGGGTGCAGGTGCCGCCAGGCAATCCGTCCTACACGCTGCGCAGGGTTTGGCTGACGGAGGAGGAATATCAGGGCTATTATCTGGGTTTCGCCAATGAGGGGCTATGGCCGCTTTGCCATATCGCCTTCACCCGCCCCGTGTTTCGCGCCGCGGACTGGGACGCCTACGAGGCCGTCAACCGCAAGTTCGCCGATACGGTGGTTGCCGAAGCCCGCAACGAACGGCCGATCGTGCTGGTGCAGGACTACCATTTTGCGCTGCTGCCGCGCATGATTCGCCAGCGCCTGCCGGACGCGATAGTCATCACCTTCTGGCATATTCCCTGGCCCAATTCGGAAGTGTTCAGCATCTGTCCGTGGCGTGAGCGGATCCTGGAGGGACTGCTCGGCAGTTCGATCATCGGCTTTCATACCCAATTCCATGCCAACAACTTCACCGAAAGTGTCGATCGCTTTCTGGAGAGCCGGATAGAACGGGCAGACGCGGCAATCTCCTATGGCGGACAGACGACCTTGGTCCACGCCTATCCCATTTCCATAGAATGGCCGGCCCAATTGCTGGCAAGTTTGCCGTCTGTCGAGGAGTGCCGCGCCCGTGTCCGCGACAGATTCGGCCTGTCAGCGGATACCAAACTGTGCATCGGAGTCGAGCGCCTCGACTACACGAAAGGCATTCTCGATCGCTTCCATGCCTTGGACGAATTGTTCACGAAATATCCCGAATGGATAGGCAAGGTGGTTTTCCTGCAGATCGCGGCGCCGAGCCGGGGGACATTGCCCGCCTACCAGCAACTCCACGACGAATGCCGCCGCTATGCCGACGAGCTCAACCGACGCTATGGCAGCGAGACATACAGTCCTATCCTGATGGTTGCCGAACATCATCGGCAGGAGCAGGTCTACGAGGTCTATCGCGCCGCCGACATCTGCATGGTCACCAGCCTGCATGACGGCATGAACCTTGTCGCCAAGGAATTCGTTGCAGCGCGCGACGACGAACAGGGCGTGCTTTTGCTCAGCACCTTCGCCGGTGCCTCGCGCGAACTGCTGGAAGCACTGATCGTTAACCCCTACGATGCGGCCATGATGAGCGAGGCGCTGTTGCAGGCGCTGACGATGACGCCGGAAGAGCAGCGCGAACGTTTGCGGCCGATGCGTGAGATGGTCCGCGACAACAATGTCTACCGCTGGGCCGGCAGCATGCTGCTGGACGCCGCGCGCCTGCGCAAACGCGGCGATCTCGACAGGGTGACCGGAACCGGCGAGCGCCCGCCATCGAACACCAACAACGTCATCTCGATGTTCGAGCGGGCACGGAAGGCAGCATCGTGAAAAGCTTTGAACAACCGCCGGCGTTGAACCTGTCGGAAGGGCAATGGGCGCTCTTCCTCGACATCGACGGAACCTTGCTGGAACACGCTGCCCATCCCGACGCGGTGTTCGTCGGCGAGGAATTGCGCAATCTGCTTGGACGCATCGAGCGGCGGCTGGATGGTGCGGTCGCTTTCATCACCGGCCGATCGATTCCCGCCGTGGACAAGCTGTTCCATCCGCTGAAGCTGCGGATCGCCGGACTGTATGGGCTAGAGCACCGGCTGACTCCGACGGGTCCCATCGATGCCGCCGACACGCCGGCCGACATCGCCGCCCTTGCCGACGAGATCGAGGCCGAACTGGGCAGCGGCAAGGTCTATGTCGAGCGCAAGGGGCCGGTCCTTGCCGTTCATACAAGAGCAGCACCGCAACTGCTTGCACCCGCAATCCAGCTCGTCGAACAGGCATTGGCCCGGCTTCCGAAGGGTTATCGGGTGCTTCCGGGAAACGCCGGCGTCGAGCTCATGCCTTTGGAAGCCGTCAAAGGTGCTGCCATCCGGCGTTTCATGGCCATTCCGCCCTTTGTCGGCCGGCGGCCGATATTCCTCGGAGACGATACATCGGACGAACACGGTTTCGAGGCGATCAATGAAATTGGCGGCATCTCCATCCGCGTGAAGCCGAACGGGCCGACGGCCGCAAACTATGCCCTCGACGATGTGACCGGCGCAATAGCCTGGCTCAAGGCCAGTTTCGAGACGTCGGCGGTCTCCGGTACTCGACCGGCCGACAAGCAGGCAGAGACCGAATCAAGGGCGAAGATCAACGTCGCAGCCACGGCATCGTCCGGTCGATAAGCGCGTTTCTCATTGAATGTCTTTAAGGCCAAAGCCGGCAAATCGTCTGCTTGCCGGTTCCCCTGCGTCAGGCTTAACCTGCGTGCCATGTGTGGAGGCGCGTGCGGTTGCAAGGGGAGGACATAGCAATGACCATACAAGGCGCATCACCGGACCTGTACAATGAGGATCTCGCCCCGGCGAAGGTTCGAAACTGGGGACCGTTCTCGATCTTCAACGTCTGGACGTCGGATGTCCACAGCCTGTGGGGCTACTATCTGGCGGCCAGCCTGTTCCTGTTTTGCGGCGGCTTCGTCAACTTCATCATCGCCATCGGTATCGGTTCGCTGATCATCTATGCGTTGATGAACATGGTCGGCTATGCCGGCGTGAAGACCGGGGTGCCCTACCCTGTCCTGGCGCGTGCCTCCTTCGGCATCTGGGGCGCCAACATACCGGCGCTGGTGCGCGCCATAGTCGCCTGCTTTTGGTACGGCGCGCAGACGGCGGCGGCCTCAGGCGCGATCGTAGCTCTGCTGATCCGCTCGCAATGGTTCGCCGACTTCAACCAGAGCACACATTTCCTCGGCCACTCCGGGCTCGAGGTGATCTGCTTCGCCGTCATCTGGGCGCTGCAGCTCCTGATCATCCAGAAGGGCATGGAAACGGTGCGCCGCTTCCAGGATTGGGCCGGACCGGCGGTGTGGGTGATGATGTTGATCCTGGCCATCTATCTTTGCATCAAGGCAGGCACCTTCGCCTTCACCAGCGACATACCGATGGATGTGCTGCTGGAAAAGACGAAGGACGCGGGCGTGCCGGGCACGCCGGGCTCCTGGACCTCACTGTTTGCGGTGGCGGCTATCTGGGTGACCTATTTCTCCGCGCTCTATCTCAACTTCTGCGATTTCGCCCGCTATGCGCCGGACAAGGCATCGCTGCGCAAGGGCAACATCTGGGGCCTGCCGGTCAATCTCATCCTGTTCTCGCTTGTCGCCGGCGTCACCACGATCGCTGCCTTCGACGTTTATGGCGAAGTGCTGCTGCATCCCGACCAGATCTCGGCGAAGTTCGACAGCTGGTTCCTGGCGGCGCTCGCAGCGCTGACTTTTGCGGTGGCGACGCTCGGCATCAATGTGGTGGCGAACTTCGTGTCGCCGGCCTTTGACTTCTCCAACGTTTTTCCACGCCAGATCGACTTCAAGAAGGGCGGTTACATCGCGGCGTTGATAGCGCTTGTGCTTTATCCTTTCGCGCCCTGGGAAGGCAGTGCTGCCTCGTTCGTCAACATCATCGGCGCGACGATGGGACCGATCTTCGGCGTGATGATGGTCGACTATTACCTGATCCGGAAGGGCGAGGTCGATGTCGAGGCGCTCTACAGGGAGAATGGCGAATTCCGCTTCCAGGGCGGCTGGCATGTCAATGCCTTCATCGCCGCCGGCATCGGCGCGGTCTTCTCCTCGATCCTGCCCAACTTCACCAGTCTGCTGCCGTCATGGTGGGGCGTCTATGGCTGGTTCTTCGGCGTGGCAATTGCCGGCGTCATCTATTACGTGCTGCGCACGATGGCACTCGGTGCCGGAGCCAGGATAGCCAAGGCTTGAGCGATTCGGGGCGGCGCAAGCCGCCCCGTTCATTCTGCGACCATCTCGGCCAGGCGGCGTACGGTGTTCCAGTTGCGCGAGGTGCCGATGCCCAGGCGTTTCTGACTGACCGCTGCAAGCAGCCGCGAACTCGGCGTCTCGCGCGAAAAGACGATCCAGATGTCGCCGCCGACAATCCGCAGCTTCTCGCCCTCGCCGGCATAGGCCTCAAGCGCCGCGGCGGCCTCGTCGCGAACGGGCGCCCGCATCACGCGCACCGCCACCTGGTCCGCGGCCTCAGCCGATTCGGCTGGGAACGGATTGCCGGCCGCCAGCTTCAGCCAGCCGTCGGCGCGGCGCACGACGATGTCGACGTGGCGGCCGAAAGTCTTTGCGAACGCCGCCTCCAGCCGCTGCTCCAACGCCGCAAGTTCTGTTTCTTGCGCCTCGAAAACAAGATTGCCAGTCGCCACCAGCGTGCGCGGGTTATTCAGGCCCAGGCCTTCGGCCATCGCCTTCAGATCGGACATGACAACCCGCCGCCCCTCGCCCAGGACAATGCTGTAGAGCAGCGCGACGTAAGTTTGCATGGGCGGCTAGTCTAGACCAGCCGCGACTGCTCTACCGCCGCCTCGATGAAGCTGGCAAACAGCGGGTGTGGATCGAGCGGCCGGCTTTTCAGCTCGGGATGGTACTGCACGCCGATGAACCAGGGGTGGTCTGGATATTCGACCGTTTCCGGCAGCACGCCGTCCGGCGACATGCCGGCAAACACCAGGCCGCAATTCTCGAGCCGCTCCTTGTAGTCGACATTGACCTCGTAGCGGTGACGATGGCGTTCGGAAATCTGGGTATCGCCATAGATCTCAGCGATCTTCGATCCCTTGGCGAGGTCGGCCTGGTAGGCACCGAGCCGCATGGTACCGCCAAGGTCGCCGGTTTCCCTGCGCTTTTCCAGCATGTTGCCCTTCAGCCATTCGGTCATCAAGCCGACGACCGGCTCCTCGGTCGGGCCGAACTCGGTCGATGATGCGTGCTCGACGCCGGCCAGCGAACGCGCCGCCTCGATGCAGGCCATCTGCATGCCGAAGCAGATGCCGAAATACGGCACCTTGCGCTCGCGCGCGAACTTCGCCGCCAGGATCTTGCCCTCCGAGCCGCGCTCGCCAAAACCGCCGGGGACGAGAATGCCATGGACCTTCTCCAGCCACGGCGCCGGGTCTTCCTTCTCGAATATCTCGCTTTCGATCCAGTCGAGCTTGACCTTCACCCGGTTGGCAAGGCCGCCATGCGACAGCGCCTCGATCAGCGATTTGTAGGCGTCCTTGAGGCCCGTATATTTGCCGACGACGGCAATGGTCACTTCGCCTTCCGGATTGTGGATGCGGTTGGACACCGCTTGCCACCGTTCCATGCGCGGCTTCGGCGCCGGATCGATGCCGAAGGCGGCCAGCACTTCCGAATCCAGCCCTTCATTGTGATAGGCCATCGGCACGTCGTAGATGTGCGGGACGTCGAGCGCCTGGATGACGGCGCTTTCGCGGACATTGCAGAACAGCGACAGCTTTCTGCGCTCTTCCTTGGGGATCGGCCGGTCGGCGCGGACCAGCAGTATGTCGGGTGCAATGCCGATGCCGCGCAACTCCTTGACCGAATGCTGCGTCGGCTTGGTCTTCAGTTCGCCTGCCGTCGGAATGTAAGGCATTAAGGTCAGGTGGACGTAGACGGCGTTGTTGCGCGGCAGGTCGTTGCCGAGCTGGCGGATCGCCTCCAGGAACGGCATCGCTTCGATGTCGCCGACGGTGCCGCCGATCTCGCACAGCACGAAATCGTAATCGTCATTGCCGTTGAGGATGAAGTTCTTGATCTCGTCGGTGACGTGCGGAATGACCTGCACGGTGGCGCCGAGATAGTCGCCGCGCCGCTCGCGCTCGATGATGTTCTTATAGATCCGGCCGGTGGTGATGTTGTCTTGCTGGTTGGCCGAGCGGCCGGTGAAGCGCTCATAATGGCCAAGATCGAGATCGGTCTCGGCCCCGTCATCGGTCACGAAGACTTCGCCGTGCTGATAGGGCGACATCGTGCCGGGATCGACATTGAGATAGGGATCGAGCTTTTTGATGCGTGCGCGATAGCCCCGCGCCTGCAAGAGAGCCCCAAGGGCCGCCGCAGCAATGCCTTTTCCAAGTGAGGAAACCACGCCGCCTGTGATGAATACATATCGCGCCATGGGAGTCATCGCTTAACGCGGCCGAATTGATTCCGCCAGAGAAAAAACCGCCGCGAAGGCTTTTTCCCAAGAAGGCGCTCTGGTCGTTGGCGTATCAAAACAAAAGGGCCGGCGAGGCCGGCCCTTTTGGCACGATCTGTCAAAGCGTCAGATGATGACGACTTTGGTGCCTACTTTCACCCGGCGGTAAAGGTCCATGACGTGCTCGTTGATCATGCGGAAGCAGCCATTGGAGGCGCTGGTTCCGATCGACTGCGGCGCGATGGTGCCGTGAATGCGCAGGTGGGTATCCTTCTTGCCGTCGTAAAGATAGATGGCGCGCGCACCGAGCGGATTGTCGCCGCCGCCGGGCATACCGTCCTTGTATTGGCCATAGTGCTTGGGTTCGCGCTTTTGCATATCCAGCGTCGGAATCCAGCGCGGCCATTCCTGCTTGTCGCCGACGGCAACCGTACCCTTGAACTGCAGGCCTTCCCGGCCGACCGCGATGGCATAACGGCGGGCGGTTGACGATGATTCGACGAGGTAGAGACGGCGAGCGCTGGTATCGATGACGATGGTGCCCGGGTTGTAGCCAGTGAATTCGACCTCCTGCGGCACGAATTCCGGCTTGACCTTGAACTGCCGCTTGGCCTGCTTCCTTTCGAGTGCGGCGTCGAGCGCGCGTGTTTCCGGAAGCAGCGACATTGACGACGAAGTTGTGCCGCCGAACAGTCCCGCGAACAGCCCGACGCTCTGCGGCTTCTGCCCCACCGGTTCGCTGCGCAACTCGCCATTGTTGCCGGTCAGGGCAACGTTCATGGCCTCGGCCGGGATCGGCTCGGCCGACTGGATCGGCGCAATCGGTTCGATGATGTTGAGGGTCTTCTTCTTCTTGGCTGGCGTAGCGTCAGCCACCTTCGCCGCCGCGAGCGGCTGGCTCTTCTTGGCAAGGAATGCCTGCCGTTCCGCATCGGCTTTGGCTTTCGCCGCCTCCCGCATCGCCAGCTTCCTGGCTTCGAGTGCTTTGGCGCGAGCGGCTTCCTTGTCGGCTGCGATCTTGGCTTCGATCTTGCGGATCTGCGCAAGGTCGTCCGGCGTCGGATCTTTCTTCTTCTTGAGAAGCTTCAATTGCGCCGCATCGCTTTTGGCAGCGACGTTGACGACGTCGGTTGTTGCTGCGGCTTTATGGGCCGAGTTTGCCGTCGGCATGGCCGCGTAAGCGGGCGCACCTAGGCTGAGCACGGCACAAAGGCCGGCAAAAATGAAGCTGCGAAGCTGCATGGGGAAGATCCGATCGTTCAATGCTTGTTGCCCACGGCATCGCCCGGCGCCCCCCAAGGACGCCGAGAATGCCGCGTGCAACCTATAATCGATTAGCCGGAAGCGCCTCAAGCGCGCGGTGCGGTCGAATCTTCGTGATCGTGCGGCATTTGCCGCGACTGTGTTCAAACGACAACAGATCGCGGCATAAGATGCCCGATTACTGGTTGGGGACCTGCGGCGTGGCCGGCGCGGTGGCGCCGTTTGTCGCTGGCGGCGTCGCCGGAGCGGTTGCCGGCGGCGTCGTTGCCGCGCCATTGCCGGACGGCGGGGTCGGCGCCGTGGTGCCCGAAGGCGGCGTCGGCGTCGTGGTTCCGGGCAATTGGTTGAGTACGCCCTTGCCTGCCCCGTCCGAGGTCGCCGGCACGCGATCGAGAATGTCGATCGGCTTCTCGCCATAGCGCGCTACGATCGACAGTGTCAGCGAAGTGACGAAGAAAGCTGCGGCCAGGATCGCCGTCGCCCGCGTCAGCGCATTGGCGGCGCCACGCGCGGTCATGAAGCCCGATCCGCCGCCGATGCCGAGGCCGCCGCCTTCGGAGCGCTGCAGCAGCACCACGCCGACAAGCGCGAGCACGACCATGAGGTGGACGACGATCAGTACGGTTTCCATAATTTATCCTGGCAAGGCCTGGTGCGGCCGCTGATTTGGAGGCGGCTCAATACAATGCTTTGACGGCATTTCCAAGCCCGTGGCCGGAATATGGGAAGCAATGCGTCCTTTGCAACGATTTCGGCGCCGGCCGTCCGCTCAAATGCAGCAAGCAGCCTTGTATCAAGCGATGTTTCGATAGGCTTCCGCGATGCCGAGGAAGTCCGCCGCCTTTAGGCTGGCGCCGCCGACCAGCGCGCCATCGACATTCCTGACGCCTAGCAACTCGACGGCGTTGGACGGCTTGACCGAGCCGCCGTAGAGAATGCGCATCTTGGCCGCCGTATTGCCGAGCTTCCGGGCCAGTTCTTCGCGGATATGCGCATGTGCCTCGGCGACGTCGGCGGCGGTCGGGGTCAAGCCGGTGCCGATCGCCCATACCGGCTCATAGGCAATGACGGTGTTGGAAGCCGTGGCGTTTGGCGGGACCGAGCCAGCGACCTGGCGCGACAGCACGTCGAGCGTGGCTCCTGCTTCGCGTTCGGCTCTTGTCTCACCAATGCAGATGATGGCCACCAGCCCGGCACGCCATGCGGCGGAGGCCTTGGCCTGCACTAAGGCATCGTCCTCCTTGCGATCGGCGCGGCATTCGGAATGGCCGACAATGACATGGCTGGCTCCAGCATCCTTCAGCATCTCGGCCGAAATGCAGCCGGTATAGGCGCCGCTTTCCTCGGTGTGGCAATCCTCTCCGCCGGCCCGCACCGGTGTGCGCGACAGAATCTCGGCGGCGTGCGCAAGTAAGGTCGCCGGCACGCAGAGCACCGCTTCGGTCTCGGCGTCGAGCCCGCTCATGAAGCCGTTGCCGATCATCCTGAGCTCGTTGAGCGAGGCGCTGGTACCGTTCATTTTCCAGTTGCCGGCGACGAGCGGGCGGATTCCAGGCGTCATGGGATTGTTTCTCCGGGCAATTTCCAGCTGGCCCTCACTATCAAAATCAGGCCACAAAGCAATCGACAGTGAGCAGGAAGGGCGCTATTGCGCTTGTTTCAGACTCGGCGCATGCGAAATGCGCAAAAATCGGAAGTACTCATGCTTGGTATGTTGAGAAGTGCGGCGGGGACCTGGGTCGCGAAACTGCTGCTGTCATTGTTGGTGTTGAGCTTCGCCGTCTGGGGTATCTCGGGACGGCTGATGGGCGGTCTTGCCGGCCATGACGCCGTGATCACGGCCGGAGGCACCAAGGTCTCTATCAACGAATACCGCCTCGCCTACGATCGCCAGCTCAGCGTCATGTCGCAGCAATTCGGCCAGCGCATCAGCCGTGAGCAGGCGACGGCGCTCGGCATCGACAACCAGGTGCTGGCGCAACTCGTATCGGGTGCCGTCCTCGACGAGCAGGCCCGCAAGCTCGGCCTCGGCCTGTCCAAGGACCGGCTCGCCGAACTGACGCGTGAAGACCCGGCGTTCAAAGGGCCTGCCGGAACCTTCGACAGGAGAACGTTCGAGTACCTGCTTCGGCAGATCGGCATGCGGCCGGAAGACTATTTGAAGAACCGCGCCCAGGTCGCGGTCCGCCAGCAGATCGTCGAGGCGGTTTCGGACGGCCTCAAGGCCCCTGATACATTCTTCAAGGCGGTCGCGCTCTATCGCGGCGAAGATCGCACCATCGACTACCTGACCTTGCCGAAATCGCTTGTCGAGCCGATAGAAGCGCCGTCCGACAGCGTGCTTTCGGCCTATTTCGAGGAAAACAAGAAAACCTACGCCGCTCCCGAATACCGCAAGTTCTCCTATGTCAGGCTCGAGCCGGAAGACATCATGGATTTGAGCGCGGTGACCGACCAACAGGTCAGCGACGACTACAACAAGAACAAGGCGCGCTACACCACGCCGGAGATGCGCACCATCGAGCAGCTTGTATTCAAGACGCCTGATGCCGCAAAGGCGGCGCTCGATTCGCTCAGGACCGGCGCGACCTTCGACAAGATCGTCGCCGCCGAGGGCAAGACCCCGGCCGACACGCTGCTCGGCACGCTGGCCAAGGACAAGATCGCTGACAAGGCGGTCGCCGACGCTGCCTTCAAGCTCAACGTCAATGAGGTCAGCCCGGTCGTACAAGGCGCATTTGGTCCCGTTCTGCTGCGCGTCACCGAGATCAAGCCGGAAGTGGTGAAGCCGCTGGCCGAAGTATCCGAGCAGATCCGCAAGGACCTGGCACTGGGCGAGGCAAGCCGCATCTTGCTGGACGTGCACGACAATTACGAGGATACGCGCGCCTCGGGCAGTTCGCTCGCCGAGGCAGCCGCCAAATTGAAGCTGAAGGTCGTCACCATCGACGCCATCGACCGCACCGGCCAACGGCCGGATGGAAGCATCGTCAAAGACCTGCCGGAATCGCCGGCGCTCATCAAGGCGGTGTTCGAATCCGAACCCGGAACCGACAATGAAGGTCTCACCACCGCCGATAACGGCTTCGTCTTCTACGACGTGAGCGCGATCACGCCGGCCCGTGACCGCACGTTGGACGAAGTCCGCCAGAAGGTCGTGGCCGACTGGACCGCGGCGGAGACCACCAAACGGCTCACCGCAAAAGCACAAGAGCTCGAGAAGCGTCTCAAGGCCGGCGCCACGCTCGAGGTGATCGCCGGTGAGCTCAAGCTCGAAAAACAGACCAAACGCGGCGTCAAGCGCGATGCTGACGACGTCGATTTCGGCAAGGAAGGGGCCGCCGCGATGTTCGGCGTCGGCGAAGGCGGCACCGGGCTGATCCCCTCGCCCACCGGCGACGGACAGATCCTGTTCAAGGTTGCCGAGGTATTCGAGCCCGCCGGGGCCGACGCCAGCTCAGTACCCCAGGACGCACAGAAATCCTTCACATCCGGCATGTCCGACGACCTGCTCGACCAGTTAGTAGCGCAGTTGCAGACGCAATATGACGTCCGCATTGATCAGACTGCCGTAACCCAAGCCCTGGCCAGATGAGCGCACTGAAGATCCACATCGCCAAGGTCGCCGCCGGCAGCGCTCTTTCTTTCGAGGAGGCGCGCGAGGCCTTCGACATTATCATGTCGGGCGATGCTACTCCGGGCCAGATAGGCGGCTTCCTGATGGCATTGCGCGTGCGCGGCGAGACCGTCAGCGAGATCGCCGGCGCTGTCGCCACCATGCGCGCCAAGATGCTGCGCGTCGAAGCCCCCGAGGGCGCCATCGACATTGTCGGCACCGGCGGCGACAATTCGCACAGCGTCAACATTTCGACCGCATCCGCCTTCGTCATCGCCGGCAGCGGCGTGCCCGTCGCCAAGCACGGCAATCGCGGACTGTCCTCGCTGACCGGCGCCGCCGATGTGCTGATCGCATTGGGCGTCAAGATCGACATCCCTCCGGAGACGGTCGGCCGCTGTATTCACGAGGCCGGCGTTGGCTTCATGTTCGCTCCGGCGCATCACCCGGCGATGAAGCATGTCGGCCCGACCCGGGTCGAGCTCGGCACCCGCACCATCTTCAACCTGCTGGGCCCGCTTTCCAATCCGGCCAGTGTCAGACGGCAGATGATCGGCGTGTTCCTGCCCGAATGGATCATGCCGGTGGCAGAAACGTTGAAGGAGCTTGGCGCCGACCACGCCTGGGTCGTCCATGGCGACGGCTATGACGAGATCACCACCACCGGCGAAACGCAGGTCGCCGAATTGGCCGGCGGCGAGATACGCAGCTTTGTGCTGACCCCGGAAGCAGTCGGGCTGACGCGTCACACCAAGGACGAGTTGCGCGGCGGCGACGCCGCCCACAACGCCCAGGCACTGCGCGACATGCTGGGCGGCGCCGCTGGCGCCTTTCGCGATACGGTGCTGATGAATGCCGGCGCCGGGCTGGTGGTAGCCGGCAAGGCGACGACGCTTGCCGACGGCATGGTAACGGCGGCGCAGGCCATCGACAGCGGCCGCGCGCTGAAAGTGCTCGACAGGCTGGTCGAGATTTCGAACGGTTAAAACCATGTCCGACATCCTGCGCAAGATCGAGGCTTACAAGCGCGACGAGATCGCGGCGGCCAAGGCACGCGTGCCATTGGTCGAGATCAAGGCACGGGCGACGGATGCCGACGCGCCGCGCGGATTTCTTTCCGCCCTTGAAGCAACGCGCAAATCCGGCGGGTTTGCGCTGATTGCCGAAATCAAGAAAGCTAGCCCATCCAAAGGCCTGATCCGCGCCGATTTCGATCCGCCGGCGCTGGCCAGGGCCTATGCGAAAGCCGGTGCCGCCTGCCTTTCGGTGCTGACCGACACACCCTCTTTCCAAGGCGCGCCCGAATTCCTCACCGCTGCGCGCGCTGCCGTCGAGTTGCCTACCTTACGCAAGGATTTCCTGTTCGACCCCTATCAGGTCTACGAGGCCAGGGCATGGGGCGCCGATGCCATCCTGATCATTATGGCCAGCGTCGACGACGCGTTGGCAAGAGAACTCGAAGCGACAGCTTTCGGGCTCGGCATGGACGCGCTGGTCGAAGTGCATGACGAGGCTGAAATGGAACGCGCGCTGCAGCTGTCGTCGCGGCTGATCGGTATCAACAACCGCAATCTCCGGACCTTCGAAACTACCCTGGAGACCTCGGAACGGCTGGCAGCGATTGTGCCGGCCGACCGCCTTCTGGTCAGCGAGAGCGGTATCTTTTCGCATGACGATTGCCTCCGGCTGGAGCGGAGCGGCATCGCCACTTTTCTGGTCGGCGAGAGCCTGATGCGTCAGCAGGACGTGGCTGCGGCAACGCGCCTGCTGTTGACGGGCAAGGCGCCGGCAGAGGCGGTCTGAGATGGCGCCCGCCCTCACCCATCTTGGCGCGCAGGGCGAAGCCAACATGGTCGATGTCGGCGACAAGGCTGAGACGGTGCGCACGGCAGTCGCGGAAGGTTTTGTCGCGATGCGGCCCGAGACGCTGGACGTGATCCTCGCCGGCGACGCCAAGAAGGGCGACGTGCTGGGCACCGCGCGCATTGCCGGCATCATGGCGGCCAAGAAGACGCATGAGCTGATCCCGCTTTGCCATCCGCTGCTGCTGACCAGGATATCTGTCGATATCGAGCCGGACGTCGCACTGCCCGGCCTGAAGGTGACGGCATTGACCCGCGTCACTGGCAAGACCGGCGTTGAAATGGAGGCCTTGAGTGCCGTCTCGGTCGCTTGCCTGACCATCTACGACATGGCCAAGGCGGTCGACCGCGCCATGGTCATCTCCGGCATCAGGCTGGTTGAAAAGACCGGCGGTAAATCCGGCGACTACAAGATCACCGGGGCCACCGAGGCAGGCCGCTAATGGCGCTGGTCCCAGTTGCCGAGGCGCTCGAGCGCCTGCTGGACGGAGCAGTTGCGCTGCCGGGCGAACGTGTCGCGCTGCTGGATGCCGCCGACCGCGTGCTGGCGGAGCCGGTTGTGGCGCTCCGCACCCAGCCGCCGTTCAACGCCTCCGCCATGGACGGCTATGCCGTGCGGGCGGCTGACATCGCGTCCCTACCCGCAAGGCTTTCGGTGATCGGCATAGCGCCGGCCGGACGCGGCTTTGCCGGAACGGTGCAGCAGCGGCAGGCCGTGCGCATCTTTACCGGCGCGCCGCTTCCCGAAGGCACCGACACTATCGTCATCCAGGAGAACGTCCGCGACCTCGGCGGCGGCAGCGTCGAAGTGACAGAGCCGACGGTGCAGGGGCGCAACATCCGCCGCCTTGGGCTCGATTTCGCCAAGGGCGATGTCCTGCTGCCCAAAGGCCGCCTGCTCGATTCGGCCGCCTTGTCGCTGGCGGCATCGGCCAATCACCCCGAGGTCGGCGTGGTCAAACGGCCGCTGGTCGCCATCATCGCCACCGGCGACGAATTGCTGCCGCCGGGCAGCGAGCTTGGCCCCGACCAGATCATCTCCTCTAACGCCTATGGTGTCGCTGCCGCCGCACAGTCGGTCGATGCGCGGGCGCTCGACCTCGGTATCGCGCCGGACCGCAGGGAGGCGATCGCGGCATTGGTTGAAAAGGCCGTGAAGGCTGGCGCGAACGTCATCGTCACGCTGGGCGGTGCCTCGGTCGGCGACCACGACTTCGTCCATGACGTGCTGACCGGGCAAGGCATGACGCTCGATTTCTGGAAGATCGCCATGCGACCGGGCAAGCCGCTGATGTTCGGGCGGCTGGGCGACGTTCGCTGCATCGGCCTGCCCGGCAACCCCGTGGCGAGCCTGGTCTGCGCTCAGCTCTTCCTGAAGCCGCTGCTGGCACGGCTCGGCGGCCGCGCCTTTCAGCAGGATATCCGTCGGGCACGGCTCGGTGCTGCCATGCCGGCCAACGATCTCAGGCAAGATTATGTGCGGGCTGTTGTCACAGACGACGCTGGTGCGCTCGTGGCGACGCCGTTCGGCATCCAGGACTCCTCGATGCTGAAAATGCTGGCCGATGCCAACGGGCTGATCGTCCGCGCGCCGTTCGCGCCTGCTGCGGCGGCGGGCTCCCCCTGCGACGTGCTGATGCTACGCTGAACCTGCCTCACTCCGAAATCAAGGTCCGGGTCAGCGGATGGTCTGGATCGGCCAAACCGTCGATGATGTTGAAATGATGCCGGTCGGGCTCGACTACGGAGCTGGTCGCGGCACCCAGGCCGATCCAGATGTTGGCCAGCAACGCGCTCTGGCGCAGGAATTCGGCGCGCTCGCCGCCGCCGGCCCAGCAGGTCAGGCGGGCCTTTTCCATCGGGCGCAGCAGCACCGGACTTTCGGCCTGCGCCTCGGCCTCATCGATCGCCAGCGTCTCGTTCATGCCGGTGCGCATGATCGGGCGCAAATCATGCACCCCCGAGATCGACACCACGTGACGAACGCGCCGGACCACTTCGGGCGCCAGCGGCGTCGTCCTGGTAACCATCCGGCTAACAAGATGGCCGCCGGCCGAGTGCCCGGTCAGCATCAGCGGCCCTGCGACCATCGCCGCCGCCTTGCCTATCGCCGCGCCGACTTCCTTGACGATGCTGCCAATGCGTATCTGCGGACAGAGCGTGTAGGACGGCATGGCAACTGCATAGCCGCGATCAACAGCGCCCGCGGCAAGATGTGACCAGAAACTCTTGTCGAATGCCATCCAGTAGCCGCCATGGACGAACACCACGACCCCCTTCGGCTTGGTGGCCGGCAGGAAAAGATCGAACCGGTTGCGTGGGTTATCGCCATAGGCCAGGTCGAGCCGCGCCCTGCCCTCGGTCGAAAGCGCCTCGCGGAAAACCTGCGCGGGCTCGACCCAGGCCGCCGGCCAGCGATCGCTGCCGGCTATGTTGGCGCCGTTGGCATAGGCGTTGTCCCAATCGGCAATGTGACGTTCGAACACCCGGCGCCCTCCCTTGCAATATGGCCTTGCAACCTAGCCGCGAGCATCGCGCGGCGCGTCGTCGCCAGCCTCACGATTCCAGCTCTCGCATGAATCTCAAGTGACAGCCGCCTTGATGGCGAAGCGCGCATCCTTCCACGCACCGGTGCGCAGGATGTCCTCAAGCACTTCGACGGCCTGCCAGACATCGGCATAGCCGACATAGAGCGGGGTGAAGCCGAAGCGCATGGTCGATGGCGCGCGAAAATCGCCGATCACACCACGTTCGATCAGCGCGCGCATGATCTGGTAGCCATGCTCATGCATGAATGAAATCTGGCTGCCGCGTTTTTCCCCGTCGCGCGTGCTTTCGAGCGTTAGCCCGTAAGCGCCGCACTTTGCCTCGACAAGCTCGATGAACAGATCGGCCAGTGCGATGCTCTTCTTGCGCACCGCAGTCATGTCGACATCGTCCCAGACGTCGAGCGCGCCCTTCAGCGTGCGCATCGAAAGGATCGGCTGGGTGCCGCACAGAAACCGGCGGATGCCGGTGCCGGCCGCATAGCCTGGCTCGAAGGCGAAGGGCCGTGCATGGCCCCACCAGCCGGTGAGCGGCTGCTGGATATCGGAAAGATGCCGCTCAGCCGCATAGATGAAGGCAGGCGCGCCCGGGCCGCCATTCAGATATTTATAGGTGCAGCCAACGGCAAAATCGGCGTTGGCTTTGTCGAGTTCGACTGGCATCGCGCCGGCGGTGTGGCAGAGATCCCAGACGATCATCGCCCCGGCTTCCTGGGCCCTGCGCGTCAGCGCCGGCATGTCGCGCAGTTCGCCCGATTTGTAGTTGACGTGGTTGACCAGCACCACGGCGGTGCGTTCGTCGATCAGCTCCTCAATGGTCGGCGCGTCGACCCCCGAGAGGTGCAGCAGCGCATCTTTTCGCGTCGAAACCACACCCTCCGCCATGTAGAGGTCTGTCGGAAAACTATCGCCCTCGGCGACGATGGCCTGCCGCTCCGGTCGCATGGCCATGGCTGCGTGCAACAGCTTGTAGATGTTGACCGACGTCGTGTCGCAGACCACCGTCTGGCCGGCCGCGGCGCCGATCAGGCGCCCGAGCTGGTCGCCAAGTTCAAGCGGCATGTTGAACCAGCCGGCCGTGTTCCATGCGCGGATGAGATCATGCGACCATTCTTCGGTCGCGGCCTTGTACAGTTCATCGAAAGCGGCACGTGAAGCAGCTCCTAGCGAATTGCCGTCGAGATAGATCACTCCTTGCGGCAGCACAAAGCGGTCACGTATCGCGCCCAGCGGATCCGCGGCATCCATCGCCTTTACGGCCACGAGATCGGGAATTCCCGTCATGATTTGCCTGCTCCCCCAAAATCCAACGCAACGCCGGACACGCATCAACTGTTCTTCCATTACCGGGTAGCGCGTAGCAAGGCTCCACCGGCGAGAAGCAGCAGGCGGTGGAAACCGGGACTTAACCCCGAGGTTGGCGCTTTGAGTTCGTTTCGTTCACGGTGCATTGACCAAACCGCACATTCGATAGGGGTTCACTTCCGTGCCCTTTGCCGGCGGACGGCCGATGCCAATGCGCCCTTCCGGGACGCCAGAAGGGCGCAAACGAAAGCAGAATCAAGGCGATGAGGCTCGCGGCGGCGAAAATACGGTACGCCGGTAGGGGACGTCGTTTGTTTCCCGAGCCTTAACGTATTCATTAAACTTTAAACAGTTGCGGAACACAACTGGAACAGATAGTGTCTGTTCTGGGTTTGTTTTCTGATTCTGTTGGGGGTCGCTATGCTGACACGCAAACAACACGAACTGCTTATGTTCATCCACGAAAGGTTGAAGGAAAGCGGTATCCCACCTTCCTTCGACGAGATGAAGGAAGCGCTCGACCTGGCTTCCAAATCCGGAATCCACCGACTGATTACGGCGCTGGAGGAGCGCGGCTTCATTCGCCGTTTGCCCAACCGGGCCCGTGCGCTGGAGGTACTACGCCTGCCTGACTCGATCGCCCCCGGCCTCAATGCGGCACGCAAGTTCTCGCCGAGTGTCATCCAGGGCAGTCTTGGGCAAGGTGCCCCTCGGCAGGGCAAGCCGACATCGTCGCGCGTCCCTGCAGCCGGCAATGACGATGATGTCGTCGCCGCCGTTTCGATCCCGGTAATGGGCCGCATCGCCGCTGGTGTGCCGATCGATGCTATCCAGCACCAGACGCATTCGATTTCGGTGCCGCCGGATATGATCATGGGCGGCGAGCATTATGCGCTCGAGGTCAAAGGCGATTCGATGATCGAGGCTGGCATTTTCGACGGCGACACGGTGATCATCCGCAACGCCGATACGGCGAGCCCCGGTGAGATCGTGGTGGCCTTGGTCGACGAGGAGGAAGCGACGCTGAAGCGGTTCCGCCGCAAGGGCGCCTCGATCGCCCTGGAGGCCGCCAATCCGGCCTACGAGACGCGCATCTTCGGACCAGACAGGGTCAAGGTGCAGGGCAAGCTCGTTGGGCTGATCCGCCGCTACTGAGTTGCGCCCTTGGTGCCGGCTTTTGGATTGTCGGCCCTGCGGTATGGCGGCAGGCCGCGCGCCGCGCGTGAAAATTTCCGCTGCACGTGCCAGGGCCGGTATGATTTTTCGACGGCGAAGCGGATTTCGGCGCGTGTTGCCGCTTGTGGATCGAAATAGACGGCCGCACTTCCCGCGCGCGCCAGTTGCCGTTTGGTGACGACGAGGACCAGCCGGTCGTAGTAGCAGGGATTATGGGCGGTGGCGTCGTCGATGACGATCAAGCTGGCGAAGGCGCAGGCTGGCCGTGCGGTATCGCGGTCCTTGGCTTGCGCAATGATCGCGCCGGATGGATGCCTGGCGAGGCAGAGACCGTCCGTGCAAATGAACGGCATGCCCGGCGGTAGGTCGGCCGGATCGGCAATGTCGAATTGCGGATCGTTCTTTCCAGGTGTTTCCGGCGCGACGATAGCCTCTGATGTGAGCGCGCGTTTCCAGTTGTCGATGGTGAACTCATTCGGGCGTGCCCGGTTGACCGCGAGCTCACCGCTGCCGATCGGCAGCGCGACCAGCCGTGCGTCCTCCGAGATCAATACGTCGGGTACGCGCGTCTGCGTTGTCGTTAGCAAGCCAGCGAGCGCAAAAGGAATTGCCGCGAGCCGCAACCAGGTCGTCGCCATGCTGGCAATGACGAGGGCGATCGTCACCAAAAGGACAGATCTCAGCGAAATCAGTCCGACCGCATCGATCGGCGAGCGCTCGGAGATCCACCCGGACAGGGCGATCATCGCCGTCAGCCCGTTGCCCATCACGTAGAGGAAAGGCCCATCCGCGCCGAACGGCATCGCCAGCGCGCTGAGCACGGCAAAGGGCATGACGACCAGTGAGACGATAGGCATGATGGCCAGATTGGCGAACAGGCTGAGCGGCGCTACGCGCTGGAAATGCCATATGGCGAAAAGCGCCGTGGCGCTCCCTGCAATGATCGAGGTCATCGCCAGGCCGCCCATGCCCAGCAGGACCTTTCGAGTGGCCAAGCGTAGCGGCGATCGCCGGGGCGGCGGCGTGGTGGCCCTGCCGGTGCGGTAATCGGACCAGCCGGCATAGGCGCCGACAAGGGCCGCCGTCGCGGCGAAGGACATCTGGAAGCTCGGACCGACCACCTCGTGCGGCGACACTACGATGACCGCGATGGCCGAGATCGCCAGATTGCGCATGGTGAGCGCGGCCCGGTCGAACAGCACGGCGATGAGCATCACCGCCAGCATGATGAAGCTGCGTTCGGCCGCCACCACAATGCCGGAAAAGACGAGGTACGCCGCAATCGAAAAAAGCGCGGCGGCGGCGGCATATTTTTTGACCGGCCGTCGCGATGAGAAGTCGGGAAACAGCGCAAAGGCACCGCGCAGCAGCGCCATGATGGTGCCGGCGACCAACGCCATATGCAGCCCCGAGATGGAGATGATGTGGTAGATGCCTGTACGCCGCATCGCTTCGTTGATCTCCTCGGGAATGCCGGCGCGCACGCCAACGATCAGCGCAGCAGCAATCTCGCCCTCGGCGCCGCCGATGCGGCTGCGGATATGGTCGGCGATGGATTCGCGCGCGTCTTCGATCGCGGAAGAAAGCCGCGCGGCAAGCGGCATGCTGCCCGACGCCACGACTTTCGGATTCCCGAGAAAGAAGCCGCTGCCGCCGATGCCCGCGAAATAGCTGTCGAAGGAGAAATCATAGCTGTCGGGCCGCACCGGGCCGGTCGGCGGCAGCAACCGCACATAGCCGGCGATCTCGGAACCAGCGGCCAGCTCAGCCGGTATCTTCATCGCCGAAATGCGGACCCGTTCCGGCATGTAGCGCAGCGTCGGCCTGGCGGTTGAGATCACATCGATCGTCAGCCTGATGCGGCCGCTAGCCATGGGTTCGTACGATACGACGCGACCCGTCAGCCGCGTCGAGATTTCAGAACCGAGCACATGCGTCCCGACACGCCAGGTCTCGAACTTGGCGGCAAGCACGCCAAGCGCGCAGAGCAGCGCCACCATGAAGCACAGGCGGGTTCTGGGCCATGACCGCGACATGACGGCACAAAGGGCCGCGAGGAGCACGATTGCGATCGGCTGCGGAAAGGCTGGCTCCGCCGACAGCGCGAAATATACGACCACCCCGCATGCGAGGAACACCGGCACCAGCAGGAAGGCGACGCCACGGTCGAGTTCCAGGCCGGCTGCCGAGGTTACGCTGTTGCGGATGCGGGACGGTGACGGGAGGCGGAAACGCCGGCGTAGGCGCACGATGGGCTCGGACGCAGGCACCGGAACCGTTGCTAGGTCGCTGGCCGGCAGCGACGGAGCATCGAAGCGCGGAGCGGGCAGCAATGCCGGTGCCGGCAGGACAGGCAGGGGAGCGGCGAACAGCAAGCGTTCGCTGACGCCGCTGCCAGCGTCCTCGCCCTCGCCCGCACCACGGCCTCGCACAGCCATCGGGTCTGCCCCTTGCGCCCTCGACCTCCTATGCTACATGAACGCGCAACGCGCGAAAGTCCGCAAACCCACTTCCTTGGCCCGCCTGAGAGTTCCATGCCCGATAAGGTCGTCACCCGTTTTGCCCCCTCGCCCACCGGTTATCTGCATATTGGCGGCGCGCGCACGGCGCTGTTCAACTGGCTGTATGCCAAGCACACAGGCGGCACGATGCTGCTGCGCATCGAAGACACCGACCGCGAGCGCTCCACCGATGCGGCAACCGCGGCCATTCTCGACGGGCTTTCCTGGCTTGGCCTGACATGGGACGGCGAGCCGGTGTCGCAGTTCGAGCGTGCGCCGCGCCATCGCGAGGTGGCCGAGGAGCTCGTTCGCATGGGCAAGGCCTATTATTGTTATGCGACGCCTGCCGAGCTGGAAGCAATGCGCGAGAGCGCACGGGCCAAGGGGCTGCCTCCCCGCTATGACGGACGCTGGCGCGACCGCGACCCGTCGGAGGCGCCGCCCGGCGCCAAGGGGGCGATCCGCATCAAGGCGCCGACAGACGGCGAGACGGTGGTGCATGACCGCGTCCAGGGCGACGTGCGTTTTCCCAACAAGGATCTCGACGATTTCATTATTCTGCGCTCGGATGGCAATCCGACCTACATGCATGCCGTCGTCGTCGACGATCACGACATGGGCATCACCCACATCATCCGCGGCGACGATCATTTGACCAACGCCGCACGCCAGACCGTAATCTACCAGGCCATGGGCTGGGAGGTGCCGTCGATGTCGCATATCCCGCTGATCCACGGTGCCGACGGCGCCAAGCTGTCGAAGCGGCACGGTGCGCTTGGCGTCGAGGCCTATCGCGCCATGGGCTACCTGCCGGAGGCGCTGCTCAACTATCTGGCGAGGCTTGGCTGGAGCCACGGCGACGATGAGATCATGTCGATTGCCGACATGATCGCATGGTTCGACATTGGCGATGTCAACAAGGGCGCCGCCCGTTTCGACTTCGCCAAACTCGAGGCGCTCAACGGCGTGCATATGCGCCGGATGAACGACGCGGCGCTGCTCGACATCTTCATCGCCACTCTGCCCTATCTCGAAGGCGGCCCGGCAATCGCCGCCCGCCTCGACGACAGACGCAAGGCGCAACTGCTTGCCGCTTTGCCCGGCCTGAAGGAGCGCGCCAAGACGCTGGTCGAACTTGTTGAAGGGGCTGCATTCCTGTTCGTCGAGCGGCCGCTGCCGGTCGACGAGAAGGCGGCGGCGCTGCTCAGCGGTGAGGCGCGCGCGATCCTGCGGGGCGCTCATGCGGCACTGGCCACGGTTTCGGACTGGTCTGCCGCCTCGGCTGAAGCCGCGATCCGCGACTACGCGCAGGCCGGCGGCCATAAACTCGGCGCTGTGGCCCAACCTTTGCGCGCCGCGCTCACCGGCAAAAGTACCTCGCCAGGTGTCTTTGATGTGCTTGCCGTGCTGGGCCGCGAGGAAAGCCTGGCGCGGATCGCTGATCAAATCGATTAGCGAACTGGCCCAAGAAGATTGGCATTGAAAGGTGTGTTTCGCAGTGCAACATTGGGCCTTGGCCTAATCTGGCGCGCAGATACAATTGCGGGCGCAAATGTGCATATTCCGATGCTTTTGACGTGTTGGGTTCAGATATTTTGCCTTTGCCGGCCTGAGGAAACAAAAAGGAGTTTGCTATGACCGAACCTGCGACGAAAATGGAATTTGGCGGCAAAACCCAGGCATCGACGGCAAAGCTGGAGCTCGGCGGCAAAACCCATGAATTCAAGATCCGAAGTGGTTCGGTAGGACCTGACGTCATCGACATCGGTTCGCTCTACAACACCGCCGGCGTCTTTACCTACGATCCCGGCTTTACGTCGACGGCGAGCTGCGAATCGGAAATCACCTTCATCGATGGCGATGCCGGCATTCTTTTGCACCGCGGCTACCCGATCGACCAATTGGCCGAGCACGGCGACTTCCTCGAAGTCTGCTATCTCTTGCTCTATGGTGAACTGCCGACCAAGGCGCAGAAGGACGATTTCGACTACCGGGTGACGCGCCACACCATGGTGCATGAGCAGATGTCGCGCTTTTTCACCGGCTTCCGCCGTGATGCGCATCCGATGGCGGTGATGTGCGGCGTGGTCGGCGCGCTGTCGGCCTTCTATCACGATTCCACCGACATCTCGGATCCTTATCAACGCATGGTCGCCTCAATGCGGCTGATCGCCAAGATGCCGACAATCGCGGCGATGGCGTACAAATACCACATCGGCCAGCCGTTCATTTATCCGAAGAACGAGCTGAATTTCGCAGCCAACTTCCTGCATATGTGCTTCGCCGTGCCTTGCGAGGAATACAAGATCAATCCGGTGCTGGCGCGCGCGATGGAGCGCATCTTTATCCTGCACGCCGATCACGAACAGAACGCCTCGACTTCGACCGTCCGCCTGGCCGGCTCGTCGGGCGCCAATCCCTTTGCCTGTATCGCTGCCGGCATCGCCTGCCTGTGGGGTCCCGCACATGGCGGCGCCAACGAGGCAGCGCTGAACATGCTGGGCGAGATCGGCCATGTCGATCACATCCCGGAATTCATTGCGCGCGCCAAGGATAAGAACGATCCGTTCCGATTGATGGGCTTTGGCCACCGCGTTTACAAGAACTACGATCCGCGTGCCAAGATCATGCAGAAAACGGCGCACGAAGTCCTGGGCGAGCTCGGCATCAAGGACGATCCGCTGCTCGACATCGCCATGGAGTTGGAAAAGATCGCGCTGACCGATTCCTATTTCATCGAGAAGAAGCTCTACCCCAACGTCGATTTTTATTCCGGCATCACCCTTAAGGCGCTGGGCTTCCCCACCACCATGTTCACCGTACTGTTCGCGGTCGCCCGCACCGTCGGCTGGATCGCGCAGTGGAAGGAGATGATCGAGGATCCGCATCAGAAGATCGGTCGCCCACGCCAGCTCTATACTGGCGCGCCGGAACGGGATTACGTGCCGATCGCGAAGCGGTGAAGATAGCGAGTAGCGAGTAGCGAGTAGTAGCTGAAGCAGCTTGGCCGTTACCGCCAGCACCATTTCCTACTCACTATTCACTATTCACCACTTCCTCACCATATCCATCACCACCCCCGCAGCAATCTCGCCTGACGGCGTGGCGGTTGCCATACGCCTGGCAATGTCGGCAAAACCGTGCTTCTGCCAGGTGCGGTAGGCGGTATCGGAGAACAGCGCTTCCAGTTGCCGCGCCAGATAATGCGGCCGCACATATTGATTGTAGTGTTCCGGCACAACCGGCCGGTCGGCAATGAGATTGGGCAAAGCTGCGCTCCATACTTTGATCAGCGGCTGCGCCATGCGCATGACCGGATCGAGCCGGTAGCAGGAGATCATCGGCACACCTGCCAGTGCAAGTTCCAGCGATACCGTCCCCGACGCGATCAACGCCGCATCCGCCTTGCCGAAGGCCTGCCATTTGCGTTCGGCATCAAGGATGATCTCCGGCTTCTCATCCCAGCTCGCAACCGAGGTCCTGACCAGGTCGGCGACGTGCGGGACCGTCGGCAACAGCAGGCGCAAGCGGTGCCCGCGCGCCCGCAGGATCGACACCGTCTCGCCGAACGGCCCGACCAGGCGTCGCACCTCGCCGCGACGCGAACCGGGCAATACAAGCAACGTTTTGACGTGATCTGCGGACAAGTCACGCGGCTGCGCCTGCGCCCTGGCGGCACTGACTATGCCCGGATCGTGTGCAAGGCGATGCCCGACATAGGTCCCGGGCGGCCCGCCCAGGCGAGCGAGTTCCTTCACCTCGAACGGCAGAATGCAAAGAATGTGATCGACATACGGTTTCATCGCCGCCGCCCTGCCCGGCCGCCAAGCCCACACGCTCGGGCAGACATAGTGGACGATCGGGATAGTCGGATCGGCGGCACGCACCTTTTTGGCGACGCGCAGCGAGAAATCCGGACTGTCGATGGTGATAAGGCAATCGGGCTTTTCACCGGCAATCGCG
>NZ_JAMYOA010000011.1:0-191990 GCF_040319515.1 Mesorhizobium sp. M0909 | reverse complement strand
CGGGCATCTCTCAGAACCTCATATGCAGCGCAAAATGCGCCGGGTTGAGCAGGCTGGTCACATATTCGATCGGCCGGTCATCGGCGGCGCGGGTCAGCCGACGACCGCGCAGGAATGGCGTGCCTTGCGGGCAGCCGAGGATTGCAGCGTCCTCAGGGTTGAGCATTTCGATCCCGACCCATTCCTCGCCATGGTCGGGAATGAGGCCGGCGCCGCGAAGCGTCTGGTGCAGGGAGCCTTCGCGCAGGCCGCGCAACGGCACGTCCTCCAGTTCGGGCGACAATGGCAGTCGGCTGCGCTCGATGGAAATAGCGTGGCCGTCGCTGGCATTGGTGCGCACCCGGTCGACAGCGATGAAAAACGGGTTTTCTATACCAAGTAGCGCGGCAAGATCAGGATCCTCGATCACCTCAAGCCGCAGGGTGCGCGTCTCGGCATTGGCGCCGGCGTTGGCGAGCGCCCGCGACCAACCGATTGAGTCATCGACGGGGTTGCCATCGAAGGTGACGAAAGAGCCGATGCCGACCTTGGTGGTGATCAGTCCGCGGCTTGACAGTTCCTCAAGGCCCTTGCGAACGGTGTTACGGCTGACGGAGAAACGCTGGACGAGCTCGTTCTCGCTTTGCAACCGGTCGCCGAAGCCCAGAACACCGGAGCGGATTTCATGTTCGAGAACGGTGGCAATCTGTTCTGGCTTGCCCGTGCCGGGAGACAGTTGAACCGAACGCCGCTTCATATAAGTACCTGTTCAATGAGCCTGTATAATCCTGTTCACATCACCGCAAGCTTGTCAACGAGTGCCGCATGGAGCTGCTGTTGGGCTTGATTAGGCGTCGCGACGAGCAAGCAGGGCGGCAAAAAGGCCGAGTCATCGAGCTGAAGAGGCAGGCGGCGGAGGCTGAAGCCAAGCTAACGCGATTGTGCGAGGCGATCGAATGGCCTCGCCGATTTAGATGATTCCAATCTCAAAGGGCGCATCAGTGAACTGAAGCGAGCCCGAGACGCTGCACGTGCCGACGCCAAGCGTGCTGAAGGGCGCAGGGAAAGTGGGGAAACCAGGATCACGCCTGAGTTGCAGCACCTCTCTATGTCGAGGTCGATGCCGTGCAAGGATATTGACCTGCTGTATGTTTCTTCGCCTGCCTACCACGACATCGGCCCAGTGCGGATCGGCTGGGCTGAATGCAGGTAGGACTATTATGGCTTGCGATGCCCTGGCGTGAGCTGGGCAAGAAAACGGGTGAGCGCATCCGGCTTCCGGTTGTGGATCTCGACGTCGTTCTTGCGTCGGATTGCGCTGCGCACAAGCTTGGCGCCGAGATAGCGGAACGGCTCCGGAGGCAATGCCTGCCGCCGGTCGATGCCGACAAGGCCGCTGGCGCTCCAGCGATCATTGTGCTCGAGCACCAGGCTGGCGAGGATGCGGCCGCCGATCGCCGTCTGCGCAATTCCGGTCCCGTTAAAGCCCATGCCATAGAAGATATTGGGATGACTGTGCAGGTGATCGAAGACGGGGACATGCTCGGGCACGCAATCGATCGGCCCGGCCCAGTCATATTCGATCGGGACGCCACGCAGCGCCGGGTAGACCCGGTGCAGTTCGCGCAAATTGTCGCGACCATGCTCCGGGCTGCGGTTGAAGCTGGAGCCGAAATTGCCTCTGAAAGCGACGTTGCCGCTTCCCCGGCCGAACACGACCCGGCCCTTTTGGGTGCGCTGATAATACAGAACCTGACTCTGCGAGTCGCAGATCGACGCGCCGTCGCGCCACCCGATGCGGTCAAGCAACTCCGGTGTTTCAGCGGTGGCGATCACCTGGCTGGCAACGACGTAAAGATGGCGGCGCAGCTCCGGCAGTGCCGAGAGCCACGCATTTGCCGCAAGCACCACTTTCTCGGCATGCACGGTGCCCTGCTGCGTACGCACCGCACATGTTTTGCCGGTTTCAATGTCGATAACCGGGCTGCGCTCATGGACGATGACGCCGCGTGAGATCGCCAGGTCGCGCAGTCCTACGGCAAGCTTGGCCGGATGCACCGTGCCTGCGTTCGCCTCGATGACGCCGACGTAGGCCGCAGACGATCCAGTGCGGCGCGCGATCTCTTCTGCCGTGAGCGGCCTAAACCGGTTCTGGCCAGCTGCCGCGGTCATTTCGACCGCGCGCTCCCATGCACCCTCCTGCGCAATCGAGCTCGCCGTCCACAGCCAGCCATCTAGCCGCAGATCCATGTCGATCGTGCCCTGTCGCTGCAGCTCATCGAGCTCGGCAATGGTGTCCACCGTGTCGCCACACAGCTGCCGCGCCTCGTCGACCCCAACGACACTGCTGATCTGGTCGAGTTCGGCGAACCAAGAGTGAACCTGACCACCATTGCGGCCCGAGGCTCCCGAGCCGCAGAGATCGGCCTCTATCACGGTTACACGGGTTTCCGGAGCGAGCTCACGGATGCGCAGCGCCGTCCACAGGCCGGTGTAGCCGCCGCCGACAATCACCACGTCGGCGCGCTCGCTGCCCTGCAGCGGCTCAGTACAAGCAGCGGCACCGATGTCCTGCAGCCAGAATGAGCGACTGGACGGGGCTGCGACTGTCGGCTGTCGCAAACGAAGCGTCGCCACGTTCAAGCTCCCTGGGCGTCGATGATCGAGCTGGCATATTTGGCGAGCAGCCAGTCCGGAATAGGACGCGGCTTCTGCGGAAACCCGCCGAGATGAGTGCAGGTCTCGGCAGCCGCGACGGAAGCCCTGTGCAGCGCTTCGGCGGCGCTCAGCTTGTCGCAGCAGAAGGTGGTCAGGAATGTCGCGATAAAGCTGTCTCCCGCACCGCACGTGTCGACGACATCGACCGGCGTGGCTGCGGCGTGCACGATGCTGGTGCCATTATCGAAGTAGGAGCCGCGGCGGCCGCAGGTCAGCACCACCTGGCGTGCGCCGGCTGCCCTCAGCGCCCCTAGAAGCGGTTCAACGGGCGTATCGGCGTCGTTGGGTCCGGACGCAAACAGCAGCGACACGCCCTCGAGCGGTAGCAGCAGATGTGCCGTCGATATGTCGACACTGAACGACACATGGTCGGCCACCAGGCGGCGGACGAGCTCCTTGTTGGAGTTGGTGCCCAAATGCACCCAGTCAGCCGCAGCGATATGGGCGTAGTGTTCAGGAGCCGGCATATAGTTTTCGCCGACTCCAAAGGATTCATGCAGAAATTTCCGCTCGCCGGACTGATCACGCAACAGGGTGACGGCCGTGTCGCCAGGAAGACGTTCAACATCGCTCGGCGACAACCCGACCGTGGCCAATTCCGCAAATACGATCTCGCCCTCGGTATCCTCGCCTATGGCGCCGAAATAGCGAGCCGACCAGCCGTTGCGTCGCCATTGCGCTGCTACATTCAAGGCGTTGCCGCCAACGGTCAGCAGCCCATTCGTGAGATAGGCGTCGAGACAATTGTCGCCTACGGCGACAAGTTTTGGCGATGCCTTTGCGGTCATGCCGGCACCACGGTGCGGTTCAGATAAGGTTCGATCGCAGACAGGCAGCGTGTCCAGGCCTTTACCGGATCGAGCGCATAGGACCCGTTGCCGAACGGCTCGAAAGTAATCTTGCCTTTGTATCCAGAGTTCGCCAATTCGCTGACATAGCGACCGAGCGGCAGCGACCCGTCTCCCCAGACCAGATGTCCGGCCGGGGTGCCGTCGACCAGCTGCACATGCGCCAGCCGCGAGCCAAACAGATTGACGTAGTCCGACACCGTGTCGCCCGCCGTCGCCATACAGACCGAGTCCAGCACGACGTCCATATTGTCGGCGCCCACCTGATCGAGCATGCGGCGCAGGCCGGCCGCATCATTGACAATGTTGGTCTCGAGCCGCTGCAGCGGCTCGAGCAGGCAACGCACGCCGTTGCGATCGGCATGCTCTGCGACCTCGCCGAGCGCCTCGGCGGCGCGTGCCCATGCCTGCTCAGGCGCCTCGCTCTCGTAGCCTCGCCCGGGCGTCAGGAAGAGGTAGCGCGCGCCCAGTATGGCGCAAATGTCGGCGGCGCGACAAAACCGCTCGATGCTGGCGCGGCGGAAATCCTCGTCACCCGAGGCTATATTGATCGGGTACAGCACCTGTTCGGGAGTGAAGCACCAGGTGGACAGGCCGTTGTCGGCGAGCACACGACGCACGGAATCGACACGGGCGTCGGTAGCATGAAATAGGTCGAGATGCGGCGCAACACCCCATAGCTCGATCTCCCCGACGCCGAACCCACGGATCATCTCGGCGACCCGATCGAATGGAAAGTGCTGAAAGCTGAAATTGGCTCCGATCAGCTGATTGGCAGCAAGCTGCGGCATAAAGGCTCCTTTCAGGAATTGCTATTTGCCGATGCCCTCGGACAGGCCACGGATGAAGTAGCGCTGCGCGGCAAAGAACACGACCACGATAGGCAAGGCCGAGATCGTCATAGCCGCGAAGACCACGGGATAGTTGGTCCCGTGCTTTGCCATGATTGAAGTCAGGCCGACCGGCAGCGTCTGCACATCGGCGCCGCTCGTAAAGATCATCGCGAACAGGTATTCGTTCCAGGCGAACAGAACGTGCAGGATAACGCAGGAGATGATGATGGGCCGGCACAAGGGCAGAATGATCCGCCAGAATATCTGCCCCTCGCTGGCGCCGTCCATCGTCGCCGCCTCGTCGAGATCGCTGGGCAGATCGAGCATATAGGCGCGGATCAGGAAGGTGGTGAACGGCACGCGAAACGCCGTATAGAGGATGATCAGCGCCCAATATGTATTGTAGAGACCGAGCGCCTGCAGCATCTTGACCAGCGGAATGACCGCCACCGTCGGACTGAGCATCAATCCGCCGAGCACGATGGCAACGACCAACGGCTTTGCTGGCATTTTGGTTCGAGTGAGTCCAAACGCCGTCCAGGCGCTGATTAGCACGGTACACATGGCCGATGCGACCGTTACAAGGACGGAGACGGTCACATAGTCGCGCACACCGTGATTCCAGGCCTGCACATAGTTGCCCCACAACCAACGGGCAGGCAGGGCGAACGGATCGCCAAAGATCTGTGCATTGTCCTTGAAACCGTTGAGCGCCATCCAGACCAGCGGATAGATGACCACGACGCCCAGGCAGACGAGGAACGAGTACAGCAACGACCTCGCGATGACGGCCCACACATTCGCGTGCCGGGCTCGCCCAGCGGCGACGGCCGCGCTCATAGCTGCACCCTGCGGCGCCTGGTGTACCAAAGCTGCGCCACGCCGGTAAGCATCGTCACCCCGAAGATGACGGCGGCAATCGCTGCGCCATAACCGAAATTGTCCTCGATGAAGGCCTTCTGATAGAGCCATGTACCCAAGACCTGGCTGCTGTTGTTGGGCCCGCCGGCGGTCATGACCATGACCTCGTTGAATACCTGGAACGCTCCAGCCACGGTGACGATCACCATCAGTCCCGTCATCTCCCGGGTGAGCGGAAAGGTGATGCTCCACAGCCGTCTCAGCGCACCCGCGCCATCCATTGTGGCTGCGTCGTAGAGGTCGCGCGGAATCTTCTGGATCGCGATGGCAAACAGCAGTGTGGAATATCCAAAGCCCTGCCACTGGCTCATGGCGATGATCGCGTAGATCGCTGTGTGCTCATTGCCGAGCCAAGGCTGGACGAGTTGCTCAAGGCCGAGCCGAGTAAGCACCGCGTCCAACAATCCGATCTGCGGCTGGTAGATGAAGTAAAACAGCAGGCCAGTGACAGTGATCGAAATGGCCGAGGGGACGAAATACACAGCCCGCCAGAAGCGGCGCCAGCGCTCGCTTTTCAGGTCCTCGATGATTGCTGCCAGCAGAAAGGCGCCAAAGACCTGGAAGACGACGGAAATCAGAGCGTAAAGGCAGTTGTTCAGGAGCGCGACCAGCACGATAGGATCCTGCAACAGCCGCTCGTAATTGGCGAGGCCGACATTGGTGACCTCGCCCGTGTAGATGTCTTCATCCGTTGTGCTGACGATGAAGTTGTCGACGATTGGATAATAAACAAACCAGCCGATAAGAATCAGCGCGATCGTCGCCCATCGGAACGACAACAGTCTGCGCAGCCGAGCCAGGGACCTTTTGCCTGGCGCATGCCGCCTCGCGGCGCCATGGATGATGGCGCCGCTTTTCGTTGTTTCCGCAGCCTCGATCATCGTCTCAGCTATTTGGCCGCCGAGGCGGTCCGCCGGACCTCCTCCATGACCTGTTCGGGCGACATCGAACCTCCGGTGAGCGCCTGCAGGCTGGACAGCCATGCGGCGGCAACACGCGGGGGATTTGCGGTGTCGAGCCAGGGCATCAAATACGAGGCCGAGTTGATCTCCTTGATGCCCTCGATGACCGCCTTGCTCATGGTCGATTCCGACGTTCCTCCGATCGTCGCGCTGGGCTGCCCATAGGGGGGCGCGGAGAGGACCTGCGCGTTTTGCGGGGATGTGACAAACTTCATGAAGTCGATCGCCAGCGGGATGTTTTCTGACGCCGAGCTGATCATGTAGCCCTCGGGCGCCCCTTCGATCGCTTTCGGGTCACCCTTGACGCCATCGGGCACCGGCAGTTTGAAGAAGCCGAAATCGGCAGTCTTCAGGGCTGTGTCCGGCGTCGCGCTCGAGTCAAATTCGAGGATCTCCTGATAATACATGGCCGATTGCGTGTTGCTGAAGGCTTGTCCAGCAGAGTTGTAGGACGTGCCATTGACCGCGGCGCCGTCGGTGCAGCGCTCAAGAAGTTTGCCCAACTGCTTCAGAGCCTCGACATAGCCGGGATCGGTATATTGCGCCGTGCTCGGATCGAAGTCGCGTTCCAGGGCCGCCTGCGGCACGTTGTAGGCCAGCAGTTGGCCGATATAGTGGATAACGGGCCAGGCTTCCTTGTTGCCCAGAGAAATAGGCGTCATCCCGGATTTGCGAATTGCATCGCAGCTTGCGAGCAACTCTTCGAAATTCGCCGGAGCCTTCAACCCAAGTTTGCCAAAGATGTGTTTGTTGTAGCCCATGAACTTGGCATCCTGATAGAGCGGTATGCCATAGAGCTTGCCGTTGTATTCAAACGCCTTGACGGCGGCGGGAGAGAGGGTTTTGCCCCAGTTTGTGTCAGCGGCAATGACCTTGGTCAGATCGACGGCGCGATTGCCGCGTACGAAATTAGCGCCCCAACTCCCCGTCCAGGAGAAATAGATGTCGGGAAGCGAGTTCGATGCGACCAAGGTCTTGGTCTTGCCCTTGACGCTGTCGTCGCTCTCCTGGATGAGCTCCACCTTCACATCCGGATGGAGCTTCTCATATTGCTGCGCCACATTCACGAAATAGGGGGACAGCTGCTGCGACCCGAACTTGGTCAGGACCGACAATGTGCCACTGTATTCGACCTTTGCGTTGGGGTCTGCGGCGACGGCTTCGGCACTGACGGAGCTGCTGATCGACAGCCCCATCGATGATACTGCGGCCAGTGCAACCGCTCCGACTTGCAGGGAACGTTTCATGAGCAACTCCTTCAGATGTGAGAGGGGTTCAGTACTCTACGCGTTTGTAGTAGCGACGTGTCGTCAGCGGGTGATCGCGCAGCACCTCCAGGTGAGCGCTCAGCCGTTCGAGCAAGGTGGCGAGCAGGACCGGCGAGATCAGGCCGCGCACCCGGGCTGAAATACCTGGAAGCTCGACCGAGGCGGCATCCAGTGTGCGGACGCGATCGGTGTAGCGCCTGGCGAAATTCTCGACCCGGTCGGCCAGAGGGCGTGTGCCATCCTCGCCCTTGAACACGAAGACGCTGACACCGGGTTCGACCAACTCCAGTGTGCCATGGAAGAAATCCGCGGCGTGCACCGGCCGGGTGCGGATCCACTGCATTTCCTCGAGTATGCACATGCCGTAATAGTACGCTTCGGGCCACACCGATCCGGCGCCGGTGAAGATGTGATATGTTTCGTCCTTGATCGTTTCGGCCAGCTTGGCGGCCGGTGCCTCGAACGCAGCTTTCGCGTCGGCAAGCAGACCGGGCAGCAGTTGCAGCTCCGCCACGGTGGCGTCAAAGCCATCGTATTCTCCGCGCTCGGCCAAAAGCGCCAACACGATCAGCAATGTCTGGAGATAAAACGATTCCGACGAGGTGTCGTCCTCGGCAAAATTGGTGAAGTTGTGGTCGGCTTCCTGCGCGATCGGCGTGTCCGAATGACCGGTCAGCGAGATCGTGCGGACGTCACGTGCCTTTAGAAAAGAGAGAAGTTCGACGCTTTCCTTCGTCGTGCCCGACAGCGAGGGAATGACGACCACCGCCTTGTGGTCGAGCCCAGCCGGCGGATCAAGCACGACCTGGGCAGGATACAGCGCGCTCACCGGAAAGGTGGAGCGGCGCTGCGCCAGCTCGATGGCGGGAAGGGTGAGGAGCTGCACGCCGCCGGTTCCCATGAAGTATAGCCGCTCGACGCCGTCCGAAAGCAACTTGCGCAGCAGGGATCGCGCTTCGGCGGCGATGGCAACGGCACCGCTTTGGATTCTGACGAAGCGGTCCCTGTCGAAGTTGAGCATGCAGTTTTTCCTTGTGTTTCGGGTGTACGGCAGCGCCTCGGCGTAAGCGTCCTGCGAGACGTTGCGCCAAGCTTTCGGCCCTAAGTTCAGCCGATGTGAGATCGATCTCACATCACAATATAGGGCACGCATTCTTGCGGCTGGCAAGTCCCTCGCACGAAATTTCTTAAGCAGTTTGATTTTGAAATTCGGATCAGCGTGTGGGCAGGTGCGAAACCGAGCCGCGGACGATCAGGCGTGTCGGGAACCTAATATGACGCGGTGCGACTTTCTTCCCGGCGAGCCGTTCCAGCAGCAGCTTTGCGGCAAGCGGCCCGATTTCAGAGATGGGCTGGGCGATGACGGTGATCTGCGGGTCGGTGAAGGTGGCGAGATTGAAGTCGTCGAACCCAACCAGGGACACGTCGTGCGGGATCGACAATCCCATCGAGCGCAGGCCTAGCAACGCGCCTTGCGTCATCAGGCTGTCCACGGTGAACAGCGCAGTCGGACGGTTTCGGCGGCTGAACAGGCGAATGGTGGCTTCGATGGCATGCTCGACGGTCGAGCGGGAAACACTGACCAGAGTTTCATCAAGGTCGATGCCATGCGAATGCAATGAATTCTGATATCCCGCCAGGCGTTCCTGCGCCGTGAAGATGCGGGATTCGTCTCGCAGCAGACCTATGCGGCGGTGCGCATTGGCAACGAGGTAGTCGACGGCCTCGCGCGCGCCGCCTTCATTGTCGACGACGACGCTGTCGCAGTGCACCTCTTTGGCGACGCGATCGACGAGCACGATCGGGATGCCTTCGCGAGCGAGCTGCACAATGTGCTGGCTATCGGTCGCCGATGTCGGTGCCAGAATGAAACCGCGGATGCTGAGCGAGCGCAGGCTCTCCAGCAGCTCCTTCTCCTGTTCGACATTCTCCTCGCTGCTGGCAATCAGAAGGTTGTGGTGGTGCTTGCGCAACTCCGCCTCGACGTCATGGGCAATGCGGGCGAAGAACGGATTCTGAATGTCGCCGGGCACGAAGCCGACGAGAGGCAATTGCCCGCTGCGCAGCGCCTGGGCGACGCGGTTGGCCCGATAGCCCAACCTGTCGGCTGCCTCGATCACGCGAAGCGCGGTCTCGTCGCCGACATAGCCGTAGCTGTTGAGCGCCCGCGCAGCCGTCGCACGCGATACGTTTGCCGCGGCGGCAACGTCTTTCAGGGTGATCCCCTTCTGCGTCAAGACCTATCGATCCTCCGGCGACCTGGGCGGCATGCCGGGACCATCCGGCCCAGCATTGCAGCCACCTTGTGCCGCATATCGGCGCGTTCTCAAACTACCAAGGCCGCTTGTGCACGTTCTTTCCAAAAATAGGATTTTAATCGTGTTGCCGGGCCGACCGGCGGGTCAAGTGCATCTGGGCAGGCAATCGTTCCGGCATCTCATAACCTGTACCCAACATAATAGATGTTCGCCGTTCGTGGCCTTTCATTCAAAGCGAGATAGAAAGGGGAGGAGTGGACAAAAACCGCTCTCAGCGGGATTAAATATCGCACAATCAGCGAACATCGGTGGTTGCGTGTCCCCGCAACCACCGCACTTATAAACTTCGGAGGGCTCTAGCCACCTTTCGGCTCGGACAACTGTACGAGTCGGGCAGATATCGTTTGATGCTGTAACTCACCGGATTCGCCACCGCATCCGAGTAGCTGCGAAGGATCTGGCTGGGCTGACCACCACTTGCCTTTGTTTTGGTTGCAAAGACAGCCAATTGGGCACTCATTCCCTAGCGATTGTGCACGAGACGATTTCGCTGGTGAAAGTGGTAGGCTGGACAACAGGTTCCGAAACGCTAACCACTTGCGGTCGCATTAGGATGGCTTGGTCGTGGAACGCAAAGGCTGACCCGATTTCGTCCCGCGATGCGCTACAGTTAGAGATCAAGCAAAACGTCGCCTTGCGGGCGGGTGCAGCACGCCAGGATGTAGCCTGCCGATTTGTCCTCCAAGGTCAGCCCGCCTAGATCATCCATGACGACTTCGCCCGACAGCTTGGCGATCCGGCACGTACCGCAAACTCCCTGCTGGCAGGCGGTGGGGACGTAGACGCCACATTGGCGCGCCGCTTCCAGCAGGGTCTCTCCGGGCGCGCAGTGATGCACAATGCCGGAGCGGGCGAAGCGGACTGAAGACGAAATCTCAGAAGCCAGTACCGAGCGCGAAACGTTGCCGTCTCCGAAGCTCTCTTCATGATACTGTGAAGGAGCGAGGCCGATTGCGCCGAGGCAGTCGCGCGCCGCCTTCATGTAGGATTCCGGCCCACAGGCAAAAACCGTGCGGCTGTGGAGATCGGGAACCAAGGTCAGGAGCATCTCACTATTAATTCGCCCCGTTGGACCCGTCCATGCCGGGTCTTCCTGACCGCAAATGCAAGTCACTTGAACATTGGGAAAGCGAGCGGCAAGTGCGTCCAGTTCGAGCCGAAAGATGATGTCGTCCGGCGTTCTCGCACTATGAATGAAGCGGATATCCTGGTCGGCTGCGCGGTCGGTAAATGCGCGCAGCATCGACATGACGGGAGTTATCCCGCTGCCACCCGAAAGGAAAAGGGACTTTCCGTGCGGCAGATCGTCGAGATTGAACGAGCCGAGCGGCCCTTCGATCTCGATCCCATCGCCGGGCTTCAAATGGTCATGCAGCCAATTCGAAACGAGCCCGCCCGGCGTTCGTTTCACGGTAATCTGCAGGTCGAGCGGTCGCGTCGGCGGTGACGAAACAGAGTAGGAGCGCGTCACTGCGGCACCGTCGATCGTAAGGTGCACCAGAACATACTGGCCAGCGCTGAAGCAGAACATCCGATCTGAAACGGGTGTGAGAACGAATGTTTTCACATCGTGCGTTTCGTCGATCACGCGCCGGCAGAGCACAAGTTGCGGCGTGCTCTGGGCCCACTGCCGATGACGCTTCGTCGGGACGAAGCCGGAGGGCCCAAAGGCCGCGTGTGCATTCATCATTCAACTCGGGTTTGAAGTCGAGCCAAGATGCCATTTCAAAACCCGCTTAACAGCCGCGCAATCCTACCTTTATGATCGGCAATTTCGATTAAACTTCCAGTGACATGACCGCCACCTGGAGAGCTCGGATGCCTTTACGAATAATGGGTTCGTGTTTGCGGCGCGCAAGTATCGCGGTATGGACTGGCTGGTGCAGCGTCGGCGCGCCCTCGACGAGGAACGATGGAAGTTCAGCTGTGAACCTGCGCGCATCATCGCTGCGCATGTAGCAGGTGCCGCCCGTTCGCCGCAGCATGATCTCCGCAAGAGTTTCCGATCCTGTCGAAAGCCGGCAGATCGCCAGTTGGGCCAGCAGTTCTGCGTGCGTCTTTTCCAGCACGGCGGTGTAGCCCGGGCGAATGTAGGTTTCAGGGTCGACGTCGGACAGCGTTCTGGCAGCCGTCGAAACCATCACATATTCCTCCACCATCAGATGTTCGTAGGCGATCTCAGGCAGGTAGCGAGGCGCATAAAGGACGGCGATATCCAGATTTCCCATGCTTAGGTCGCTGACCATCTGGTTCGAATAATCCGACTCGACATGGATCGAGGATCTTGGAAGCGCCTGGCACAATGTCTCGACCCATCCGGGCAGGACCGAGCGGGTCATGCCCACCTGTGCGGCGATGCGCAAGGTGCCCTCGAAACGGTTGAATGCTCGCACATCGTGTCGAGCTTGCGACCAGGTCGACAGCAGGGATCTGGCGTAGGCTTCGAACCGCCGTCCGGCGGCTGTCGGCTCAGCACCGGCGCGCCCGCGCTGGAAGAGCTCGGACCCGATCGCGCTCTCCAGATTCTTGATCCGGGTGCTGATCGTCGACTGGGTCAACCCCAGCCGATCGGCGGTACGATTGAAATTTCGCGACTCGATGATGTCGAGAAAGGTTTCGATGTGATCTAGCTGCACGCGACCTCCGATCGAAAAAGTCGATCATATTGCGCAGGATCATAAGCTTGATCAAACAATACTCAAGGCCGAAGCTGCACTCGGTGAAATCGGCCGGCAGATCGACCAGGCTGAAGCTACGGAGCTGAGCAACGTGTTCATAGTCGACTGCGATTGTCACAATTACTGGTCAAGCGCGACCGTGTTGGAGCCTTACCTTTCCGGCCTATGGAAGGACATGTTCGTCGAAGGCGAGAAGACAGGTCCCGTTGGCGCCTTCCCGCATGGCCATCGTCCCTGGTTTCATCCGCAGGACTTCTCCCGCAAGGACGTCCGTCCGAAGACGGAAGCCGACAACTATCTCATCATGAAGGAGAAGCACCTCGACAAGTACAACGTCGATGTGGCGATCCTGACTGGCGATGAGCCGATCGAGGCTTCCACTCTCGCCAATCCCTATTATGCCAGCGCCCTCGTCAGCGCCTATAATGACTACCAGATCGACCAATGGCTGCCGAAGGACGACCGCTTCATGGGCTCGATCATCATCGCGCCACAGGATCCGAAGCTCGCGGCCGCCGAGATACGCCGCCTGGGCAATCATCCGCGCATGGTTCAGGTTCTTGCCTCGCAAGGCTCCGTCAAGCCCTATGGCGATCCGTTTTACCATCCGATCTACGAAGCATGCGCCGAGGTGGGGCTGCCCTTTGCCATACATCTGGGCGGCCATGGCGGCGTGAATTCGACTGCGATCGCTCCTGCGCCGACGACATTCTTCTGGGAGACGCACGCCATCCTTCACATGTCGGCGATTTCACATGTCGCAAGCATGATTGCGCATGGCGTCTTCGAAAAATGGCCGGACCTCTACTTCGTGGTCATCGAATGCGGCGTCGCCTGGGTGCCGTCGGTGCTGTGGCGCCTGGACGCAGATTACAAAGCCCTACGAAAAGAGACGCCATGGCTGAAGATGCTGCCTTCCGAATATTGCCGGCGCAACATCCGCTTTTCCACGCAGCCGCTGGAGCAGCCCGCAAATATTCAGCATCTCTGGTCCACTTTGGAAGCGATGGACGGGGAAAATACGCTGATGTTTGCCTCCGACTATCCGCATTGGGACTATGACGATGCCAACACGCTGCAACTCCCTCCCGCCTGGAAGAGCAAGATCATGGGCCTGAATGCGCTGGAGGTTTACAAGCGCATCCCCCGCGCGCAAGCGGCGAATGCCGCCTGAGGAAGCAGACAATGCCCGAGAAGACATATATCTGTCGCGTTGACGAGATCGAAACCGGATCTCCCTTTATTGCCAAAATCCGCAGCCTTTCGGTCGGCGTTTTCCGCATCGGAGATTCATTCCACGCGCTGCTGAACGTTTGTCCCCACCGTGGAGCTCCGCTTTGCGAGGGGCCGCAATGCGGAACAACTGCACCGGTCGAAGAGGCGCAATTCATCTATCACCGCGAAAACGAGATCGTGCGCTGCGCCTGGCATGGCTGGGAATTCGACATCAAATCAGGCGCGGCCCTGGTCGATCCGTCCGTTCGCGCGCGCACATTTCCAGTCACTGTCGAGGCGGGCAGCATCTATGTGACGGCCTGATTGAGGTGCTGATTTGAGCAGTCAGAAGAAAGGGTGATCGCAGCTAACAAGCAGATTTCTACACAGGGTGCGTGACGAACAATAACGCGGAAAATCCGCAATGGGAGAGTCAAATGTCAGAATCTGAATACAAGCTTGGTATCGCTCAAAGCCTGATTGGTCGCGGCAAGATTTCCCGTCGCGACTTCATTCATCTTGGGCTGGCCGCTGGGCTGACGCTCACCGCTGCGGACAAGCTCTTCGTCAGCACCGCGCGGGCCGAACCGCTGCAGGGCGGCTTCGCCAAGCTCGGCATGGCACATGGCGCAACAACCGATTCGATCGATCCGGCCGGCTACCTGGATACGTTCACACAGACCGCGTTCTCGGGCTCGATGTCCAACAGCCTCACCGAGGTCGACGCGAAAGGCAACGTCCAACCAGACCTTGCCGAGAGCTTTGAATCATCGGACGGGGCCAAAACCTGGGTCTTCAGGCTGCGCAAGGGCGCAACCTTCCACGATGGCAAGAATCTCACGGCGGACGACGTCGTGGCTTCGCTGCGCTATCATATGGGCGACGAAACCAAATCGGCGGCGAAGCCACTGCTTGAGCCCGTCGCAAGCATCAAGGCGGATGGCCCGGAGACGGTTGTCTTCACGTTGAAGAGCGGCAACGCCGATTTCCCCTACATCATGAGCGACTACCATCTGGTCATCATGCCGGCCAAGGACGGCAAGGCGGATTGGGGATCGGGCGTTCGCACCGGTGCTTTCGTGCTTGAGAACTTCCAGCCCGGCGTTTCGGCCAAGCTCAAGCGCAATCCGAACTACTTCAAGAACGGCAAACCCTATCTCGACGAGGTGGAGTTCATCGCCATCACCGATCTCGCCGCCCGCATGGCCGCGCTGTCGACAGGGGAGGTGGACTATATTGGCCGCGCCGACCTCAAGACCCTCGGCATGTTGAAACGCAATCCCAAGGTGGAGATCGTCGAGGTCACCGGCTATGGCCACTATACCTTACCGATGAATGTCACGATGGCGCCGTTCGACAATCCAGACGTCCGAATGGCTTTGAAATGGGCGATCAACCGTCAGGAGATCGTCGACAAGATATTTCTCGGCCACGCCACTGTGGCCAACGACAACCCGATCGCGCCGGCGATCAAATTCGCTACGAATCCGCAGCCGCAACACAGTTTTGATCCCGAAAAAGCCAAGCACTATCTGAAAAAGGCCGGAATGGAAAAGCTGAAGGTTGACCTGTCGGTCGCCGATGCCGCCTTTGCAGGCGCGGTGGACGCGGCTGCGCTCATCCGCGAGACGGCAGCCCAGTGCGGAATCGATGTAAACGTCGTGCGTGAGGCCGAGGACGCCTATTGGGACAATGTCTGGCTCAAGAAACCTTGGTGCGCTTCCTATTGGAGCGGTCGCGCGACGGCCGACTGGATGTTCACGCAAGCCTTCGCCGCAGACTCCAGCTGGAACGAGTCGTTCTGGAAAAATCCCCGCTTCAACGAGTTGCTTGTCCAGGCGCGCGCCGAGACGGACGAGGCCAAGCGGGCGGCAATGTATGCCGAGATGCAGCAACTGACCCATGATGATGGCGGCAGCATCGTGCTGGTGTTCAACAATTTCGTCAGCGCCAAATCCAGCAAGCTCGCACATGGCGAAGTGGCGCCGAACTGGGAGAACGATGGACTGAAGATGGCCGAACGCTGGTGGATTGCCACTGCGTGAAAGTGCGGGCCGGACCCGCGATGGCTATTAGGCTCCGGCTTGCAACCGCGTGCCCTGACTGGTGTGGCAGGGCGGCGGCAGCAACGGGAAACGCGTACCCATGAACCCCGTCGCAAGAACGGTTCTGCAGCGGCTTGGCCTCGGCCTGGTCACGCTGTTCATCGTGTCCATCATTATCTTCTCTGCGATTGCAATGCTGCCGGGCGACTTCGCCAAGGCGATGCTCGGGCAATCCGCGACACCCGAAACGGTCGCCGCCTTCCAGCGAGAAATCGGCATCGACCGTCCGCCTGTCGAGCGCTACTTCGTCTGGGTCGGGCAGATGCTCCACGGTGATTTCGGCTCTTCATTCGCGAGCCGCACCGGGTACCGGCGCACCGTGGCCGAGATCATCGCGCCACGCCTCTACAATACGATGTTCCTTGCATCGATGACCGCGCTGATTGCAGTTCCGCTGGCCCTGGGACTGGGCATCCTCGCTGCGCTCTACCGCAATGGCTGGTTCGACCGGCTGGTGAACGCAGTGACGCTGACAACCATTTCGTTCCCGGAGTTTTTCGTTGCCTATATGCTTGCCTACCTCGTCATCTCGCGCGACACGTTCATCGGATCCGAGTTCGCACAATCCCTGCCGCACTGGCTTGCGGTCTCGCTGAACTGGATACTCAATGCAGTTCCCAAGTTCCCGACATTGTCGAATGTCAACGACCAGACGCCGTTCTGGGACCATGTTTGGAGAGTAGCCTTGCCGGCGATTACGCTTACGCTCGTCATCATTGCCCACATGATGAGAATGACACGAGCGGCGATCATCAACATGCTGGCAAGCCCTTATATCGACATGGCGCGTCTTAAGGGAATGTCGCCCATGACAATCGTACTCAGGCATGCGTTGCCCAACGCATGGGCTCCGATCGTCACGGTGGTGGCGTTCAATCTTGCTTATCTCGTCGTCGGAGTGGTCGTGGTCGAAGTGGTGTTCGTCTATCCCGGCATTGGTCAGCTGATGGTTGATGCGGTGAAATCCAGGGACGTTCCGGTTGTCCAGGCCTGCGCCCTGATTTTCGCGGCGACCTACATCCTGCTCAATCTGACCGCCGACATCATTTCGATCGCCACTAATCCAAGGCTCTTGCATCCACGATGACCAGCTACGAACCAATCGCTCAGGTTCACAGGCTGAGGCGCTCGCGCACCACCCGGGCGAAGACGGCGCTGAAGAAGGCACCCTTCAGTGCGTGGTTCGGCATCCTCGTGATCCTCGGCTATGTCATCGTTGCGGTGTTCGCGCACTGGATAGCCCCATACGGCGAAACGCAGGTCTTCAGCGAAGCCTTCGCACCGTGGAGCCAGCAGTTCAAACTGGGAACCGACCAGCTCGGCCGCGATATGCTCACACGCTTGATCTACGGAGCGCGCAACACCATCGGTATCGCGGTCGCCACCACATTGCTGTCCTTCGCGGTTGGCGTCTCGCTCGGCCTTCTTGCCGCATTGTACAGGGGATGGCTCGACCAGATACTGTCGCGTGCCGTGGATGTGTTGATGTCGATCCCAAGTCTGATCTTCGCCCTGGTGCTGCTCTCGATCTTCGGCTCGTCGATCACCAGCCTGATCATCATCATCGCGCTGCTCGATTCCACGCGCGTGTTTCGGCTAGCACGTGCCGTCGGGCTTAACGTGGCCGTGATGGAATATGTCGAGGTGGCGCGATTGCGCGGCGAAGGCCCGAAATGGATCATCGCCAAGGAAATCCTTCCCAATGTCATGCCGCCGCTGGTCGCGGAGTTCGGCTTGCGATTTTGCTTTGTATTCCTCACGATCGCAGCACTGTCCTTCCTGGGCGTTGGTATTCAGCCGCCGACCGCTGATTGGGGGTCGATGGTGCGCGAGAATGCGACCCTGATCACCTACGGCGATGTCACGCCGCTGCTGCCGGCCGGCGCGATTGCCCTCCTCACGGTCTCCGTGAATTTCGTCGTCGACTGGTTCCTCCACGCAACAAGTGGGTTGCGGGATGAAAAATAGCGCCCCCGGCTTGCGCGAAAAAGGCAAGGATCTGCTTCAGATCCGCAATTTGCATGTGGAAGGCTTCTCGGACGAGCGGTGGCATCCCATTGTCCGCGGGGTCGATCTGGCGCTGAAGCGGGGGGAGGTTCTTGGCCTGATCGGCGAGTCTGGCGCCGGCAAATCCACCATTGGCCTTGCGGCGATGGGTTACGCCAAGCCGGGCTGCCGAATCACAAAGGGCTCGATCCTGTTCGACGGGATCGATCTTCTGGCACTCAGCGAGACAGGGCGCCGCCGCCTCAGAGGCTCCCGCATCGCCTATGTCGCGCAAAGCGCCGCGGCCTCTTTCAATCCAGCTCACCGACTCCTCGATCAGACTGTCGAAACTGTGGTGGCGCATGGGATTGCCAGCCGAGAAAAAGCGAACCGGAGTGCGGTCGATCTCTATCGCCGTCTTCAGCTTCCAGATCCGGAGACCATCGGCTTTCGCTATCCTCATCAGGTTTCCGGCGGACAATTGCAACGGGCAATGACCGCGATGGCGATGGCTTGTCGTCCCGACCTCATCGTCTTCGACGAGCCAACGACGGCGCTCGATGTGACGACGCAGGTCGAAGTTCTCGCCTCCATTCGCAACATCGTGGAGGAATTCAACACGGCTGCAATCTATGTGACGCATGATCTGGCGGTGGTGGCGCAAATGGCGGACCGCATCATGGTTTTGCGTCATGGACTTACCGTGGAAGAGGCTGAAACACGCCAGATGCTCGCCCATCCCAGCCAGGAATATACCAGAACGCTCTGGGCCGTGCGCAAGCTCGCCAAGCCCGAAGTTCCGGCCGATGAATATCTGCTTACGATAGACAACGTCACCGCGGCTTACGCCCGGACGGTAAAGGTGCTCCAGGATGTCTCAATCAAAGTTCCACGTGGAAGAACAGTGGCTGTGGTCGGCGAATCCGGTTCCGGGAAATCGACGCTCGCTCGCGTTGTTACCGGCCTGTTGCCGCCGCTTTCGGGGTCGATTTCCTTTGCCGGCCATGCCCTTTCCAAGACCCTTAAGGCGCGCCCAAAAGAGATTCTGCGCCGCATACAGATGATTTATCAAATGCCCGACAACGCCCTAAATCCGCGCCAGACAGTCGAAGAAGTCATAGCTCGGCCGCTTGAATTCTACCTCGGCCTCAAGGGCGCGCAGCGGGATCGGCGGATCGGCGAACTCATGCACATGGTCGAGATGAGCGAAACTTACCTGGACCGTCTGCCGGCCGAACTGTCGGGGGGCCAGAAGCAGCGCGTTTGCATAGCCCGAGCGTTGGCCGCCGATCCGGAACTCATCATCTGCGACGAAATCACGTCTGCGCTCGACCAGATTGTGCAGGAGGAGATCCTGAAGCTCTTAATGCGGCTTCAGCGCGAGCTCGGCATGAGCTACGTTTTCATCACTCATGACATTGCCACCGTGCGGGCGATCGCCGACGAAATTGTGGTCATGCACCAGGGGAAAGTCGTTGAGCAGGGATTAAAGAGCGAAATTCTCACGCCGCCGCATGCCCCCTATACCGAACGGCTTTTATCCTCCGTGCCAGAAATGGATCCGGACTGGCTCACAAGGCTGCTGGCCAGCCGGAGGATGTGATCGTCGGGCAGACCGTCGGGTGTCTTCCATACCGCACGATTTACAGCTTCGCGGTCGGCTGTACGAGACAATGCGGGAAAATTGATGGTTCTCGCCGCACCATCCAATTGGGCACGGCATTAAGCGTCAGGTTCATCAAGACCTTTATGACCGCCGATGCATGACCCTGCGACTCTGCCATATGTCGAGGACATTCAAGATATACGTGATTGGCCCGCCAAGCATGAAGACGATGCCCAGCGGCGCCGACCGAAAATTTTCAGCATGTTCTAAGCGGCGGCGCCAAGCAGTTCCGAAGATAGCAGTACGAACGGATACGGAGAGGGCCCGAGGTATGGTAACTTAGTCCACCATGTCGCGCAGTGGCTTCTTGCGCTTCTGTGGCCGGTATCTCTCGACCAGCCTGGCCCTGTCGATGTCGAGCGTAACGAGCAGTCCAAGGTCGATCGTCACCTTCTCGTCCATCTGGGTGACCTCACCACTCAGTTCAATGTGCTGGGCGCGATGCACCTTCGTGCGATCGACGGTCGAGTGCCGAGAGCCATAGCTCGGAATCGAGACGCTTGCGCAGTCCTCTGTGGCCCCGCCTCCGTATGATTGCCGTGATTGCGACCACGCCACCAATTCCAATTGCCCGCACCACTGAAATGAGTCTGGAGCGTGCACGGCCTGAAAACGGATTGCTAATGTGCGAGACAGCCCGCTTCGCTCTTAGTCTAGCGAGTATGGCCCAGCGGCTTGGTTGCGGGGGGACTGGCAGCTAGACGCCGCTGGGCCACCAGCGAGCTTAAGAGGAGGCGCTGTGCTGGCTGACGAAAACTTGCGCTCAAGGCAACGGAAACGCATCATTCGAACGAACACCGCCCGCCGCAAGCTTATTCCCAGTGACTCGCGCCGCCTTGATCTCGGCGTGCGCAAAATCGTCGCCTTTGAACACCAGCGGCTCTCCCGTGAGCGAGGCCCATAGGAACAGTCGCCGAAATTGAGCCCCGCAGGATGCCGCCCCTTTCCATAGCGATGCCACGCCCGCCGAGCCTGGTCGGCGTGTTCCGCCGCGACGGCGATGATTTCGACGCGCAGTTCATCCACCACGATCATCCGCACAAGGGCTACATCTGGGTGATGCAGAAGTTCAAGCGTTAAAACAATGAGCCTTGCGCCGCGCCTGCTGCGGAAACATACCTCCTGGCATCAGCCGCCGCGGATTGGAGGGCAAAAGTGTCAATAGATCCGAACCACCTGTCTCCGGGTGCATTCGCAGGTCGCTCATCATCCTGGCGACGGCGCTCCGATGATCGCTGCATACGCCGCCCCGCCGCCGGAACGACGGAGCATTGAAAAAAGCTACACAATAGCGTAATGATGGATACGCGATTGGAGCTACACATTGACCTTGAACATCCGAAATGATGAAGCTGACAAACTGGCGCGGGAGCTTGCCCGCCTCGACCGCACCAATATCACCGACGCGGTGATTTCCGCTCTCCGTGAGACAATCCGAAACCGGATGCACAAGGAGCGGCCGCGCGAGACTGCACAGAAGATTCTGGCAAGACATGGCCTGTCTTTCCAACCTGATCGAAAGCCGGTCCCACAAGAAGCCTATCACGACCTGGATCACGATCTGCAGGGCGACGAATAATGTTCGTGGATGCCTGTGCCATCGTCTCGATGATGGCTGGCGAGGACACGGCCGATAGCTATGAAGCCGCCTTGCTGGAAGCGGCCTCCCCCTTCACATCGACGCTCGCCGCGTGGGAGGCGATTATTGTTCTATCCCGGCCGGACCAGCTGAATTGCCCGTACAACGCCGCCGAGGCCGTCGTGGTCGAATGGCTGGAAGCCAGAAGGATCGCGCTTCGCGAGCCAGGATCGCCGCTGCGGGTACTGTCCTATGCCATCGCGGTTGCCGAAAGACACGGAATTGGCAGACGCTACCTCAGCAATTTCGATTGCTTTCACTACGCCTATGCCAAGGCGATGCGCGCGCCCCTGCTGACGCTCGACGGGCTCTTGCGCGAAACCGAAGTGAAGACGCTGCCATAAAGCCAACGGCCTTTCCGCGGAAAAGAGCCGTAGCCGGAACGCGCCCCCCATAGAGCGCCGTGTGTATGCCATTGCGATGAAGTCGGGCGAGCCGTTCGCCTTGGCGGCGCTCTGGGAGAATTGGCGCGACCCGCTACCGGCGACAACATCCGCACCTTCACGGTGCTTACCTGTGAGCATATCTGGGGACGCGTCTATGATCAGGTCCATTGGGCGACCACTGAATTGGGTCCCAATCAAAAGGATTCGTCTGGTTCTTTTCTTTCCTCGCATGGTATGAGGACGTGAAACGGGCAAAAAAAGAAGCTCGTCCTGCTCCTCGACGGGCCCGGCCTGTCGCTTCACGGGCGCGCAAGCAGACCTGCTCCGATACATCGAGGAGGAACTAAAGCCCAACCATCAGGTCATCTACACTACGCACTCTCCCTTCATGAATCGCGCTCGCCGTTGACCCACGAGACGGCCAGCGCGCTGCCGGTCATGATCGCGATTGCGGAATTCGAGAATCCCTTGCTCGATCCCTACGGTCTGGAGCTCGCGTACCGCATTGCCGTTGCGCGACGTCGCTCACCGCGCTTCCACGTGTGCTCAGTAGGCAGAAAGCGTCTGGCGCCTGTTCAGACTCTCCGCGCTGATTGGCGTAATCTGCTCGGATTGGCAATTGGCAGGTCGTGGGTAGCGCTTGCTGAAGACTTCCGTGCTTCCCGCCGGGAGCGGGGGCATGGGATAGATGCCAGCCAGAGGCCAACGCGCAGAACCATCAGCAGCGACGACATCGCGAAAATGGCCGAGGCCGCAGCACTGGCGGTTGCCGCGTCCAGTCGACCTGACAGAAGCAGCATTAATCTCTTGCAGGCCATCGCTGCCGCGCGCCAGCGCAAAATAACGGTTATCGAGAGCGTTTTTCAGCTTTCCCAAGCCCATGCCCAAACGGGGTTGCGAGGGGGTCCCATCGATTGCGCACTAAGGGTCTTCGCTGGCCGCGCCGATGATCTCGTCGGCGCTGCGAGCATCGAGCACGGGCAGGGCGGCCACAGCGCCGGCGGCTGGCAGCTCGGTCTTCGAGCATTGCCGCCTTGCGAGTGTCTGATCCGACTCGAGGTAGGCGCTCCTCAAGTGGGCGCTTGATAGCGATGATAATAGTCTCGCCGGTGCGCTGTGCCAGTGCGCTCGCCAGTTGTTCGGTATCTTTGTCTTTACGGCGCGTTGTACGTCAATTGCCGACGTTCCCTATCGCTGAGGACAAGTCGACCGGAGGAACGCCGCGTGAACGTGACCCTTGTGTGAGGTGCATTCAGGAGACTCCGCCGATTTCATGAAGCTCGTCCGTGTCAAGGTAGAAGATCTGGCTGCTGGCAGCTAGGTACATGCAAATCGACTGATGCCAGCCATGCCGCCGGGCCCTTCTGCAACTTGGGCACAGGCTCGCCCGCTCCACTTTGATGTCTCTGCCCAAGTGAAATACTTTCCAAAGAAATCTCGAACCGAAATCTGCAAGTCTTTCTCTCTCAGAGTACGTCCTGCCGCTTTTGACAGCTCCGTCCCCTTGCAGATCTCGACACTCGATCTTTTCTCGTTGTTGGGATCATCCAGGTCGGAGAAGCGACAATGCCGGCAACCAAGATTTTGTGGGGACAGGTCCTCACCGCCCTTGGGTTAGTCCTCGTGACAACATGGGCAGCGACAGAATGGACGGCATGGCGGCTCGGCTTTCAAAGCCAACTCGGTCCATCGTGGTTCGAACTGGCGGGACAGCCCGTCTATCCTCCGCCAGCATTTTTCTGGTGGTGGTTTTTCTACGACGCGTACGCGCCGAAGGTCTTTCTCGAGGGCGCGGCGATTGCGGCGAGCGGCAGCCTCATGGCCATCGCCGCCGCGATCGGGATGTCGCTGTGGCGGGCGCGCGAGGCAAAGGACACCGCGACCTATGGCTCGGCGCGCTGGGCGACGCGAGACGAAATCAGAGCCGCTGGCATGATCGGTCCAGACGGCCTGGTGCTGGGTAAGTTTGACCGACACTATCTGCGCCATGACGGTCCGGAGCACGTGCTGTGTTTCGCACCGACCCGAAGCGGCAAGGGCGTCGGCTTGGTCGTGCCGTCGCTGCTGACCTGGCCGGGTTCGGCGATTGTCCACGACATCAAAGGCGAAAACTGGGAACTGACGGCCGGATGGCGGGCACGCTTCGGCCGGGTGCTTCTGTTCGATCCAACCAATGCTGGATCCGCAGCCTACAACCCTCTGCTTGAGGTGCGACGAGGCGAGTGGGAGGTTCGAGACGTGCAGAACGTGGCGGATGTCCTTGTCGACCCAGAAGGCACATTGGAACGCCGCAATCACTGGGAGAAGACCAGCCATGCGCTGCTGGTCGGCGCCATACTGCATGTGCTCTATGCGGAGAAGGACAAGACTCTTGCCGGCGTGGCAAACTTTCTTTCCGATCCACAGCGGCCAATTGAGACAACGCTGCGCGCCATGATGCTGACGCGACATTTGGCCGACGCCGGTCCGCATCCTGTCGTGGCGTCGGCTGCCCGAGAACTGCTCAACAAATCCGAAAACGAGCGCTCCGGCGTGCTCTCGACGGCCATGAGTTTTCTGGGCCTCTACCGCGATCCGGTTGTGGCCAAGGTGACGTCATGTTGCCACTGGCGGATCGCCGACCTTGTCGAGGAGAGACGGCCAACGACCCTCTATTTGGTCGTGCCGCCATCGGATATCAGCCGCACAAAGCCGCTAATCCGCCTGGTGCTTAACCAGATCGGCCGCCGACTGACGGAAGATCTCCATGCCAAGGACCGTCGACAGCGTCTTTTGATGATGCTCGACGAGTTCCCGGCGCTCGGCCGGCTCGATTTCTTCGAAAGCGCGCTGGCCTTCATGGCCGGCTATGGCATCAAGTCGTTCCTGATCGCACAATCGCTCAATCAGATCGAAAAGGCCTACGGACCGAACAATTCCATCCTCGACAATTGTCATGTGCGGGTGAGTTTCGCCACCAATGACGAGCGGACAGCCAAGCGCGTCTCAGACTCTCTGGGGACCGCGACCGAGTTGCGCGCCATGAAGAACTATGCGGGGCACAGACTGTCGCCCTGGCTCGGGCATCTGATGGTGTCGCGGCAGGAAACGGCGCGCGCTCTCATGACTCCGGGCGAGATTATGCAGCTGCCGCCCACCGACGCAATCGTCATGATCTCGGGCCAGTTCCCAATCCGAGCGAAGAAGGCACGCTACTTCGCCGATCAGCGGCTTACCGAGCGTGTTCTGCCGCCACCGAAAGACGGCGAGAGCTTGAAAACTGAACGCTCTGACGACTGGACCGGAACGACGAGTCTCCCGAAGCAGGAGGGCATTGCTCAAGAAGCGAGGTCCGCCACGGATCAGCAGGACGACGATCCGGCCAACGGCGGCATCCGCCGTCAGCCCGAGCTTCCCGAACACGAGGACATCGCAGCGGAGCGAACGGCACGGCGCGACGATGAGTTCGATCTCGACCGGGACGAGCCCGACGATGACGCCGTACGTCGTCGCAGTGTCGATCAAGCGATGAGACGCGCAGCACGTCAGGCCGCTCTTGACCCCAGTGATGGCATTGAGCTTTGAGCCCATGAAGAACGCCAAGAAAAAACGTCTCTCTGCCTATCTTGATCCTGACGTGATGAACGCACTGGCCGATTACGCTGGGCGGCGCGAGGTCTCGCTGTCACTGGTCGCCGAGGCTGCGCTCGCATCGTTTCTGTCGCCGGATGCCGAAGAGCGGAAGCAAGCGGCGATAACTCGCCGCCTCGACCAGATCGATCGACGCGTGCAGCGTGTCGAGCGTGACGTCGGAATTGCTATTGAGACGCTAGCATTGTTCGTCCGGTTTTGGCTCAACTCGACCCCAGCCTTGCCGGAATCCGCTCAGGCCGAAGCCCGCGCAAAGGGTTTGCAGCGTTACGACAATTTCGTCGATGCGCTCGGTCGCCGGCTCAGCAAAGGACCAAGGCTCAGGCAAGAGATAGCCGACGATGTCCCGCCAGCTCCGCCAGCGACCGCATGAGCTGCCGGGCAAGACAGGCGCTTCAACAGCCCAACCCCGGTGCCCGATTTCGGAGCTATTTTGCGCAGCGGATGCCCATCAGATCATCTTTCATCGGAGCGGCGGGCCTCGGCGGGGGTTATTGACAGCGAAACCGGACATGGGGCCACGAATCGATGCCTAGGGCTTCTTCTTAGGCGCAGTAACTTTGAAACAAATCCTGCCGGCAGGCGTTCCAGCATGGCGGGCGGCGTTGCCGGAGGACCCAATGCCCGACGAATACAATGACATCGTCATCCCCCAAGACCACGATGCATCGCCACTTGGGGAGGAGGAGTATTTCGTCGTCTGCCCGGCGTGCGGTCAGGCGTTCGACATCAGGTGTATGGCAGAGGCGCTTCATCACAACGAGCTGGGCCACGAGCCCTACGACCTTGACTCGTAGTAGGCAGTTACCGACGAACGTCGACGAACGTCGAGCCTGGTCGAGACCCACACCGAGGGTAAGTTCTCGCTCATCTGGCCGGCGTTGCCGTTTGATCGGCTTACAACGAATCCCCGTCGCAAGGGCGGAGCTTCGCCGGCACGCTATGTCGTGACAGATACCTTGCGCCTTCAGCGACGACTTGATTGCCGTTGCGGTTGTTTTCAACGCGGTCGCGGCCGTCACCAGGTTGTTAACCCAGGGGAGGGCGCTTACTCCACCGCAACCATGTCGCCCAGTTCCGTCGCGACGGTTCGAAGCAGACCTATTGCCCGCATCGGGGCCCGGGACGAACATGTGATCTCCATAATGGGTACGAGCCGGCGCCCATCGCGATTGAAACTGCTGACCGGCGATCAGGCGCTCGTTGCAGACAAAGGTTACGATCGATCGCGATGCCCGCGCTGCCTTCACCCGAAATGTGCTGGGCGTCTCCTTTCACAGCGCACACGTGCGACACGTCCTGGACGGGCGCGCCGCCTGTTGCTGAGTGCGACGATCGCGAATCCGAACGCTGGACGGCAGGTGAGGCGCGGTTGCGATAGGCCAGATCTGACTGACCAGTAATCCGAAGCCGCCAAGGACGCACTACGCTGGACGCGTGCCCTAGCCGTCCAGCTCCCATTTGTCCTTCGTCCGCTCCATATCCGGCTGGACCGCGCCGCACCCTTGGGCTGTTCAAAGGCGCGGGCATCTTCCCTACGCCGACACCGGCCGTTGTATCGCCGGAGCGTCAAACCGCTGAAGTCCGGTGGTGCTTTCTCAGCCGGGTGATCGCCGACTTGTCGACCGTGATCACCCCGCCGCAGTCAATTCGCACAGTGAGTTTGTTCGCCAGGCGATCGATGCGGGTGACGTCCCCAACAAGAACCACTCGGTCGCCGGCGCGGACTTTGGGTGGCGGATCAATCGTGTAAGGATGGTCATACGAAGGAATGCTCACCCTGGCGCGCCCGCTGGGGAGAATCGTGATGACGATACCTGTCAGCGTAACCTCATCGCCGACCTCAAATTCGCGAGGCATGTTAACGTGCAGCATGGTCTTCCTCCCGATGCCTTCCTAATTGATGCTTTGCTAAATTAATGCCCGGCCAACCATGTTGGTTGCTTGCATTCGACTTCGTACGGTTCCGCACAATTCCAGGCTGGGGTATGCACTCCCAGTTGGCCTCGGATCGGCCTTGTGTGTGTCAAATTCTGCAGAAATGGTTTAACATTCAGCGATGACCTTGGCGCGCCCGCCCAGCCACGTGTTAGCGGAGCGGGGACTTCCTCTCGGTCCGGCGATGGCCATAAAGGCGGAGCGTGGAGCGGAAATGGATGTTTCGCCTTCGGGTACGTCGTTCCGGTAAATTCGATGAACGGCGACGCTGGCTTCAGCCGCCACGCGGGTTATTGGAGCCAGATCATTGATGCGGGTGTCGCGCGCCTACGGCAGATCAAGTTCGGTTTCATGCGTTCCGATCTTCAAGGCCAGCGACGCCGGCAATGTTCAGCCAGCTCTTATGTTGTTCGCAATCGCTGCACATGGAAGGTTCCGATCGGTTGACATTTCAACATTAGAGCAACCGGACAGACGCTGGATGGGGCCCAAGCTTTGCCCTTCTTCGGGCCAAGCTTCGAGCTTCTTGGCGAGCTATCCTGAGCTCGGGCAGCGTTGGTTGCCACCAGCCTGGCTGCCGTTCCGTTAACCCGGCAGCACGCCGAGCGGGCCATGTTCTAATCAATTCAGTCAATGTCGCCGGCCGCCATCTGCCCCAGACATGGTCGACCGTCGCCTCGATCAAATGCGGATAGAACGCTGCTAGCTCCGAGGCGTCGACGAGTTCGCCCGAAATCTCGGTGAAGACCACGATGCCATATTGCTCCGTGGCCACGGCACGGCCAAGCTGGGGTAAATCGTCAGGGGGCAAGGGATAGCGACGTCGCTTGCGTTCGGCATACCGCAATCTGGCGGCTTTATATTCCCCGGAGTCTTTGGCCGCTTCCCGTCGCCGTTTCCTCTCCTCCGGTTCTGCGCGGCGTGCGGCCCTTTCGATGCTTGGCCAATGGCGCCTCAACTCCTCGTACGAGCGGAAAGGCACCCTCCAGGCCCGCAGTTCGTCGTCCCAGCTCGCCCATGGAACGGCTCGCAGTTCTTCGAGAACCGTCCGCGAATATGGCGTGCGGATGCGCAGGTCGTCCGCGACTTCCAGATACCGGCTCGACAGGGAATCGAAGGCGAAGGCGTCTCGTCCCTTGCTGTCATCATGTGCTACTTGTAGATCCGCCTCTTGCAAGCCAGCGCTGGATGCGCCGCGCTGCATTCTTTCCCGGCACGAACCAGCTTTTGCGCTCGTCACTCCACCTGGCGCGCGGGAATGTCTGTCGAAACCGCTCAACCGCCGCGCGATCGTACGGAAAGCGCGCTTCGGCACCAGGAGCTGTCTGCCGTGCAGCAGAGACGTCGGATTTTTCCATCAGATTGCGAAGCACAACACTGCTCGCAAACAACGCGGTGCAGGTCATTTGGGTCCGAAAACACCAGGACGTTCGGTCAGAGCCGCAAGGGGAAGCCAATGAGGCGATCGGTGAAACTGCTCAACGCCCTGGCGTGGCGAAACCTTCGCCGCGCCGGACCGTTTACTCTGCTCCAGGAGAGGTCCACTCATGCCCAGACGAGATGCAAAAAACCCAACGGCCAGACGGCCAACGAGCCCTCGTTCGCGTCCCCTGAAAGGCGAGGAGACGGAAGTGAACCACATCGTCGAAACGCAAAGTGTATCGCCAGCCCAGGCGCGAGAGCTTGTGCGCCGGCACGGAAACGATTGGCGTAAGATCGATGAAGCCGCCAAGTCCTATAAGGACGACAGCTAAGCACTTCTGAGCCGGGGAAAGGGAGCTTTGTCACGGCAATCCGCGGGGTTGCAAATCGACGGATCGGCTTGAGGCGACGGATGACCACTATCGCAATGTTCATGGTCAGCCACTATATTCCCGGCCGGCTGGCGCCATGTCCAGAACTCTGATTGTCGTTGGCTGATTATAGTTGCCATAGGCCTATTGTGGCCCTGGTTGTCGCGGGTCGGTCTGGGCAGATTGCTTGGTGACATCGTGATCCAACGTGAGAACTTCACGTTTATACTTCGGTCGGCACTGGGATTCTGATCAGCATCGTGCTTTCGTTTGTTCTGTGGCTACTCAACCGATAGCGAGGACGGCGAGCCCGCGTCGCCGGAGGAAAAGAGCGACTTGGGCCGATCGGAGCTATCCGATCTGGCAGCAAAAATATGAGGGAAAGAGTTTGTTGCGTGGGCAGAACTTTCCTGCGCGCCGGTGTTCCATCGCGTGAGTAAAAAGCCCGCCGCACAGTTTGATGCGCGAGGCCGATCAAGCGCTGTTGCACCCGGCCGGAGCTCGGGGCGGGCATGCCCGGTGCGCGCGGATCACAGGGATCTTAGATGCATCAGCTGCAATGCGTCCACCAACCGACGGTTGGACAACACGAGGCTTGATTCCGAGAGCTTTCTCTCCGTGCCGAAGGGGCAAGATAGTTGCAGGAACTCAGCCTTGGCGCGGCACGTTGCTAAGTCGTTGGCCTTCGCAAAGGATGTATGCAATGGCGAAAGACATATCTCGCGAGGAAGAGCAACGCGGCACCGAAAAAGTTCTCTTGTGGGGCGCTGCGATCGCTCTTGTCCTTTTTGTGTCCCTGCTGACCATCGCCCTCGTCGGGACGTCCTGATCTGTTTAGACAGCAGGATTGGACCGGCGGGCGCGAGGTCTTGTGAGCTTAGGGGCGGATGCCGGGCTGGTGCACCCTATAAGCCGCTCCCATCCGCCGTTTGTCTTCTCGATCGCGAGTCGAGCAGCAACGCGCTGAATTGAATTCAGAAAAATTAATTGCGCAGGTCACAACCTACAGCAAAACTGTCCCAATCCGACCCGATCGGCGGTCCTTCGCTGGAGACGAAAAGCCACGGGCGGACGCTACAGGCCCAACTTCTCCCGGAGTGCATCAATGCGTTTAGAAGCTTCCGCCTTGCTGAGGCCATCAGCATAGGCGTCAGGGTCGTCGGCCTGTTCGGCCAGAGTTTTCAAATAGGAGGCTTGTGCGGGAGTCATTGGGTCATCTCCGCTGACCCAATCTTCCGGGTCCTTTTCGACATTTGCCGATGCCTCGATTTTTGGGTTGTGCCGGTCAACCATGCTCAATCTCCCTTGATGATCACCATAATGAGAAATGATCATGATTTGTTCCGCCACATTGTTAGCCTTCTCTGACCGTTTGCATCGGCCCGGTCTGCGGATCGAAGATAACCAGCGAAGGCCGCCTTCGAGCGGCGGTTTTGCTTCGACTGCGCTGTCGTACAAAGGCTGCTCCGTCGTCAAATTTTATAATTAATACAGCCCGTTCAACAGTCGCAATGGAATCACGTGAGAGCTGTTGCAATCGACCGCTCCGCCGCCTATTGTGTCTTGCAACAGATCCGAGTTAAACGCAGGGTAACTGTTGAATTGACTGATTTTGTTGAGTTAAATAACGATCAGCGTCGGGAAAAAGTCAATTCCGACCAACGTTTCATTGCGCTCAAAGAGGCCCAAAGGAAGGCGAAGAGCTTTCGGGGATCCCTCGTCTGGCACACCGTGAACGGCATCGACCATTTGATGCGAAGCTACTACGACGCCGCTGGCGTACGACACCAAAAGGCAGAGGGTCGGCGCTCGCCGGCGAGCGAAGCTGTCAAGGCGGATTGGGAAGCCGCTCGCGCGTCCGCCCAAGAAACGCTCTCTGCGCGACAGGAGCAGATGGAGCGCCAATCTGCTGTCAATCGCGCGCTCCGGCTTGGGCGTGTTCCCCTGATCGCCGCAAGAATTGTCAGAGCAATCGATAACGCCGGTCTTCTCGGGGAAGGCATTCGTATTGCAGGCACGAATGCGATCTACGCCTATGAGGCGGCGGCGGGAGTGTTCGTGGATCCCGGAATCACCTCGACGCAAGATATCGATCTCCTCATGGACTCGCGCCAGTCCCTCAGGATCATGTCTGGCGCCAACGTCGAAGATGGAGCGCTCATCAACCTTTTGCGCAAGGTCGATCGGTCTTTCGAGCGTTCATCCGCTACGTTCCGCGCGGTGAACCGCGACGGGTACCTCGTCGATCTGATCAAACCGCTCGCAAACCCGGCGTGGAAGCCGAGCCGGGAAACTATCGGGAAGGCCGACGACGAATTGGTGGCCGCCGAGATCGCTGGCCTGGCATGGTTGGAAAATGCCCCTGCTTTCGAAGCAATCGTCATCGATGAAAAAGGCGGACCGTTACGGCTTGTGGTTCCCGATCCGCGTATTTTTGCCGCTCACAAATTCTGGGTCTCAAAACGAGCTGACCGCGAGGCAATCAAGCGCCGTCGCGACCTGGCCCAAGCGCAAGTGGTTGCCCGGCTGACGACGCAGTATCTCGAGCATCTCCCCTACGAAGCAAGCGACCTTCGAGTCCTCCCAAGGGCCGTTTTCGACGAGGCCCATCATTTATTCGCGCGACCAGCGTCGCGGCCGTGAATGTGTGAGCAACTGTTGGCCGCCTGGATTGGCCCTCAACTTCCAATCGATCGAAGACGCGGCCCAGCAGCGCCAGATCGGAGGGACAATGACGCCAGCTTGCTCTGCTTTGGGATCAACTGGCATGACACCTCTTGATGCAGGCCGAGCCGATAGAATCGAAACTAATTGGGCGCTATCAAAGGGTTCAAGCTGGAGACAGCCGATGATCTTAGAGTCTCGTGCTCATGCCGGTTCGATATCCGTTTGGGCGAAGTCTTTGCCGATGAAAAGCAGCGGTTGGTCTGCACGCTTTGCCAAAGCATAGGAGAGGCAATCGGCAAAATTTAGCGCCGCCGGGTGGTGGCCCTTGCCGTAGGTCAGCCAGCCCTGGGTCGCCAGACCAACCAAATCGGAGTCGACAGGAATGATGTCGCCCTCGATTTTGCGCAGCCAAAGATCGATCTCGGCCAACGCGTGTTCGCCGCGCCTGCTGACCAGCACCATGCGTGCCTCGATCACGCAGGTTGCCGGGACCAGACGGATTGGGTCGGAGACCAGCGCTCGTTCCAGCCTTGTTGCCTCAGGCTCGCTCCGAAGGATCGCTACAACAGCTGAGGTATCGATCACCATCAGTTAGGGATTCCATGCTCGTCATACTCGATGATCTCCTCGTCGCTGCGACTATCCAGTTCAGGTAATCGTGCCACTCTTCTCGGATGGCGCGCAATTCTGTCAGCAGACGCTCCTGAGCGGTCTCTCCAAAGCCCAAGCGATGCAAGCGCTCGCTAAGGGCCTGATGAATGGCTGCTGTCTTACTTATACCCTGGCGGCGTGCGAGTTCATCGGCGAGAGCAACGGTGGCCGGATTTTTGATGTTCAGGGACACGAGAAACTCCAAAAACCTACCTTTCAGGCAATTTCTACCATAGCCCTCACATACGTGCTGCCTTGCCTACACCCGCACCGGATTGACCACGACAGTCGCCTGGCCGGCGCCTGCCAAGGCGGCGACCGCCAGTCTCTCGAAGCTGCCTGTCGTCTCCAATCCGACAACGGCCGGCGAAAGGGCTGTCAGCCGCCGAACCAGATCCTCCACTCCGGCGTGATCATTCTCCACTGACAAAGCCTCGCCGGACGGCAAAACATGCACGTCGAGCCGATCGTTGGAAACGTCGATGCCAACAATGATTTCCATCCTGTCCCATCCTTGCATAATCGGGTTTCGGTTTCGGCCCAGGCGACTGTTCGAGTTATGGAACGGCGGACGAAGACCCTTGCTCTCCCACGGGCTCGATCACCCAGAGATGCTCCGGCCTCCCGTCGGCCACCGACCTGCTTTCATAGCAGAGTCGGCAAGAAACAGGTTACAAGGATGCCACCCGCCCAGCTCCAAGCGGTTCGGAAACGACGGAAGAAAAGGGTCGGATAAATCCCGGCTGAATATAAGTCTTGGCTTGAGGAACTCTACCGGACCGCAGCAAAGAGCGTACGGGCAGCGGTCCATGGAGGGTGAAAGCAGTCCCTTCATCCTGTCAGACGTACCTAAGAGCCGCTGATCCTCCGTCGGGATGCCACCCCTTGAATGTCGGGCGGTCGATGACACTGGTCGATGGGTCACGCTCGGCGAAAGCGATCCGTGTTGGTCGATCCCGAGCAGTAAATCCGCCTTCTCGTAGCCGCCTGTTCTGCTGGAGCGGCGACGTCCTATCGTGCACTGGGCTGCTTGAGCCCTCGCAATCGTGGCACCGAATTTCGCAAGTCTCTGCACGTCATGCCACGATAGTCGGTTTTACTTGTTGCGGAGCCAGTGTTCATGCCTTTTCTAATTATCCCCGAGCGCGGCACGAACCAGTCCGCCGCGAGAAACGGGGACCATCGTGGCCACCAACCATCATGCCAGCAAGGGAGCGGTGTCGCGCGGCACGCGCATGCTGCGCACCGCTCTCGGCCCGGCCATAGCAGGCTTCCTTGACGATCCGGCCATCGTCGAGGTGATGCTTAATCCCGATGGTCGCCTCTGGATTGATCGCCTCACCGAAGGACTTGTTGCAAGCAATGAAATACTGATCGCGGCAGACGGCGAACGGATCGTCAGGCTGGTCGCGCACCATGTCGGTGCGGAGGTGCATCCGGGCTCGCCGCGCGTTTCGGCTGAACTGCCCGGGACCGGTGAACGGTTCGAAGGCCTGTTGCCGCCTGTCGTCACGGCACCAACATTCGCCATCCGCAAGCCGGCAGTCGCGGTGTTTACGCTTCAAGACTATGTCGCTGCCGGCATCATGACCGAAGGCCAGGCTGACGTCCTGCAGCTTGCCGTGGAGACACGCAAGAACGTGCTGGTGGCCGGCGGCACATCGACGGGCAAGACCACGCTGGTCAACGCGCTTTTGGCGGAGGTGGCTAAAACCGCCGAGCGCGTCGTGCTGATCGAGGACACACGCGAGTTGCAGTGTGCTGCGCCCAATCTTGTAGCGCTGCGCACCAAGGACGGTGTCGCCTCGTTGTCCGATCTGGTGAAGTCGTCGTTACGACTTCGGCCCGACCGCATCCCGATCGGCGAGGTACGGGGCGCCGAAGCGCTCGATCTGTTGAAGGCATGGGGCACCGGTCATCCCGGCGGCATCGGCACCATTCACGCCAATTCTGCCATTGGCGCATTGCGGCGACTGGAACAGCTCATACAGGAGGCCGTCGTTACGGTCCCGCGCGCGCTGATCGCCGAAACCATAGATCTCATCGCGGTTCTCGCCGGCCGTGGCTCAGCGCGCCGGCTCGTCGAGATCGCCTTGGTCGACGGGCTCGATCCGGCCACTGGCGACTACCGCACCCTGGAAGCAAATCTCGAGACCACAACGGCCCTGAATCACCACTCGCCCTATGGAGCTTCAGAATGATCCTCATTCCCTTCAATTCATCGGCTTTCCGTAAGCCTGCCGTGGAGCTGTCGTATGCGGCGGCCGCTGCGATCATGATGATTGCACCTGCCCATGCTGCCGGTTCCTCCATGCCCTGGGAGGAGCCGCTTCAGCAAATTCTCGAATCGATCGAGGGACCAGTCGCCAAGATCGTGGCGGTGATCATCATCATCATCACCGGCCTTTCGCTCGCCTTCGGCGACACGTCAGGCGGATTTCGCCGCCTGATCCAGATCGTCTTCGGGCTGTCGATCGCTTTCGCGGCAAGTTCGTTCTTCCTGTCCTTTTTCTCCTTCGGCGGCGGAGCGCTGATCTGATGGAGGAGGAAGTCCGTGGCTTCTTCGCGCCGATTCATCGCGCACTCACCGAACCGATCCTGCTCGGCGGCGCGCCGCGCGCGGTCGCGATTGCCAACGGCACGCTGGCCGGCGCGGTCGGATTGGGACTTCGTTTGTGGATCGCCGGGCTCATCATCTGGGCAGTCGGGCATCTCATGGCCGTCTGGGCGGCAAAGCGCGATGCGCAATTCGTCGATGTGGTTCGCCGACACCTGCGCTACCCCACGCATTTCGGCTGTTGAGCTCCTCATCATGATGAACCTCGCGGAATACCGAAAGAAGAACGCCAGCCTCGCAGACTATCTGCCTTGGGCTGCCCTGGTTGCGCCGGGCGTGGTGCTCAACAAGGACGGCAGTTTTCAAAGGACGGCGCGTTTTCGCGGGCCGGATCTGGACTCCGCCACGCCCGCGGAGCTGGTCGGCACGACCGCTCGGCTCAACGGCGCGCTGCGCCGGCTGGGCTCCGGCTGGGCAATCTTTGTCGAAGCGCAGCGCAATCCCGCCAGCAGCTATCCCGACAGCCGGTTCCCGGATTGCGCATCCGCGCTTCTCGATATCGAGCGTCGGGAACAGTTCGGAGCCTCCGGCGTGCTGTTTGAAAGCAGCTACTTCCTCACTTTCATGTGGCTGCCTCCCGCCGAGGAAGCGTCGCGAATGGAGAGCTTACTCTACGAAGGCCGGGAAAAGCCGGGCGTCGATCCCTGGGAGCTCCTGAAGACTTTTGTCGATCGCACCGAGCGCGTGCTCAACCTCATCGAGGGCTTCGTTCCCGAAGCTCGCTGGCTCGATGACGGCGAGACGCTGAGTTACCTGCACTCAACCATTTCGACCAAGCGGCATCGCGTTCGCGTGCCAGAAACGCCGATGCATCTCGACGCTTTGCTTGTCGATCAGCCGTTGGCCGGGGGCTTGGAGCCGAGGCTTGGCGATGCGCATCTGCGCACACTCACCGTCACCGGGTTCCCGACGATGACCTTCCCGGGGATTCTCGACGATCTTAATCGGCTTGCCTTCCCCTACCGCTGGTCGACGCGGGCGATCATGCTGGACAAGGCCGACGCGACCAAGTTGGTGACGAAGATACGCCGTCAGTGGTTCGCGAAACGGAAATCCGTCGCCGCGATCCTTAAGGAGGTGATGACCAACGAAGCGTCCGTCCTCGTCGACACGGACGCCGCCAACAAGGCGGCCGATGCAGACGCGGCGCTGCAGGACCTGGGCTCTGACCAGATCGGCGAAGCCTATGTCACCGCCACCGTGACAGTCTGGGATGCCGATCCCTCGATTGCCGACGAAAAGCTGCGTCTGGTCGAAAAGATCATTCAGGGCAGGGACTTCACCTGTATCGCCGAAGGCGTCAACGCTGTCGAAGCTTGGCTGGGCGGCATTCCTGGCCATGCCTATGCCAATATTCGCCAGCCGCCGCTTTCGACGCTCAACCTCGCGCACATGATTCCGCTCTCCGCGGTCTGGGCAGGTCCGATCGAGGACGAGCACTTTGGCGCCCCGCCGCTGTTCTTTGCCAGAACGGAGGGCGCCACACCGTTCCGGTTCAGCCTGCATGTTGGCGATGTCGGTCACACCCTGGTCGTCGGCCCGACCGGCGCCGGCAAGTCGGTCCTGTTGGCGCTGATCGCGCTTCAGTTCCGGCGTTACGAGAACAGCCAGGTCTTTGCCTTCGATTTCGGTGGCTCAATCCGCGCTGCCATGCTCGCCATGTATGGTGATTGGCACAGTCTCGGAAGCAATGCTGAAAGCGGGCATGTGTCTGACGATCCGTTGCCCTTGCTCACCTTGGCCGATCTGTCGAGCGATGTCGGCACTGTGTCGCTACAGCCGCTTGCCCGCATCCATCATACGCCAGAGCGGGCCTGGGCGGCCGACTGGCTTTTCGACATTCTGCTGCGCGAAGGCGTGGCCATCACGCCGCAGGTCAAGGAACATCTGTGGTCGGCGCTGACGTCGCTGGCTTCTGCGCCAGTCCAGGAGAGGACACTGACTGGCCTGTCCGTGCTGCTGCAATCCTCGCCGCTGAAACAGGCGCTTGGTCCCTACTGCATCGGCGGTGCTTTTGGCCGGCTGCTTGATGCCGAGCATGAGCGTCTCGGCGAAGCCTCCGTCCAGGCGTTCGAAACCGAGGGCCTGATCGGCACGGGTGCTGCTCCCGCGGTGCTTGCCTATCTTTTCCACCGCCTCGAGCAAAGGATGGACGGCCGGCCAACACTCCTGCTCATCGATGAGGGCTGGCTGGCGCTCGACGATGGCGGTTTCGCCGACCAGCTGCGCGAATGGCTGAAGACGCTGAGAAAGAAGAACGCCAGCGTGGTCTTCGCCACGCAGTCGCTTTCCGACATCGAAGGATCGCCAATCGCGCCGGCAATAGTCGAAAGCTGCCCGACGCGGCTGTTCTTGCCAAACGAGCGCGCCATCGAGCCGCAGATCACCGAGATCTACCGACGGTTTGGTCTCAACGATCGCCAGATCGAGATCATCGCCCGGGCGATACCGAAGCGCGACTATTACTGTCAAAGCCGCCGCGGCAATCGCCTGTTCGAACTGGGGCTCGGTCCGATCGCGCTGGCGCTCTGCGCCACGTCGTCCAAATCGGACCAGGCCGCGATCGACCGGATAGTCGCCGAGGCCGGCCAAGACCATTTTCTCGAGGCTTGGCTAGCGGGGCGCGGTCTCTCCTGGGCGGCCGACCTCATCCCAGATCTCACCAACGTGATCGAGCAGTCCACAGAGGAGATTTCGTCATGAATTCCGTTCTTGCAGGCAGCCGCATCCGTCGCATGGCGGCAGCCGGCGCCATCGCCGTCGCCACGGCGCTGTCATCGGCACCAGCATCGGCGCTGATCGTGTTCGATCCCAGGAATTACGCCGAAAACCTGCTTTCGGCATCGCGTGCCCTGGAGCAGATCCACAACCAGATCACCTCGCTGCAAAACGAAGCGCAGATGCTGATCAACCAGGCGAGGAATCTCACGTCGCTGCCGACCTCGCTGCTTGGCCAAATTGAGGGGAATTTTGCCGAGATGAAGAGCTTGCTCGGCGAGGCCGAGAAGCTGGCCTATAGCGTCCAGGATATCGAGAGCCAGTTTGCCTCCACTTACACGAATTTCGGTTCGGATCTCTCCAGCCAGCAGCTTGTCGAAGGTGCGCGTCAACGCTGGCAGACCTCGGTGTCTGCCTTCGAGCATTCGCTGAAAACCGGCGCCGTCGCAGTCGACAACATCGCAGGGACACAAGAGCAGACGAGCGCGCTGGTCAGCGCCAGCCAATCGGCTGTCGGCGTGCTGCAGGCGACGCAGGCCGGCAACCAGCTTCTTGCCGTGCAGGCCAAGCAAGTTGCCGATCTCACCGCGATGCTGGCCGCACAAGGAAGGGCCGAGGCCCTTGAGCAGGCGAGGAGGGCAGCCGCGCAGGAGCAGGCACGCGAACAGTTCAGCCGTTTCATGACGGGCCGCAGCTACAGCCCGTCATCCGTAAGAATGTTCCACGACTGAGGCGAAGACCGCATGGATCTCAAGATCGCCGCCCGGGTAACAGCCGTTCTTGCACTTGGCGCCGCCATGACCGCCGCCTTCATGGTGCTGCGCGGCGACGGCTCGCGGGACGCGTCCTCCCCGCACTCCGCGCATCCGGGCGGCGAGCCGGCAAGAGTCGAACTTGGCCGATGCCGGAACATTGGCATAGCGGCGATTGATGACGACGCCTGCAGGAAAGCCTGGGCTGAAAGCCGCCGACGCTTCCTGCGGCCATCCCGCCCGATCGTGCCAAATGTGGCTCCGTCGATCGAAAAGGACCCGAGCCGGGTGCCACCGCTCCAACCGCCAACGCCGCCTTTCGCGGAAGACCGGCCCTATCCCGAAACGGTGGCGCCATGAACGACACCGGTGTGATCGATCGCTTCCTCGAGACTTTCACTCGCTACATCGATTCCGGCTTTGGTCTGCTCGGTGGGGAAGTTGCGTTTCTCACTTCGACCCTGATTGTCATCGACATCACACTGGCCGGCCTGTTCTGGGCCTGGGGTGCTGATGAGGACGTGCTGCATCGGCTGGTGAAGAAGACGCTCTATATCGGTTTCTTCGCCTTCATCATCGGCAACTTCAACCGTCTTGCCGGCATCGTCTTCGAGAGCTTTTCCGGGCTCGGCCTGAAGGCTGGAGGCTCGGCACTTTCAGGCTCGGCATTGCTGCAGCCGGGCCGCGTCGCACAAGTCGGCATCGATGCCGGCAATCCGATCCTCGAGGCCGCCAGCCAACTGATGGGCTACGTCTCGTTCTTCGAGAATTTCGTCCAGATCGTAGTGCTTATGATCGCCTGGGCGATCGTACTGATTGCGTTCTTTCTTCTAGCCGTCCAGATCTTCGTCACGCTGGTCGAATTCAAACTGACGACGCTTGCGGGGTTTGTGCTGATCCCCTTTGCGCTGTTCAACCGGACTGCGTTCCTTGCCGAAAAAGTGCTCGGAAACATCGTTGCCTCCGGCGTGAAGATCCTGGTCCTTGCCGTCATCGTCGGCATCGGCTCGGGGCTGTTCGGCGAGTTCACCCAAGGTTTCGGCACCGAACAACCCACAATCACGGATGCGCTGTCGCTTGTCCTGGGCGCTCTGTCGCTGATGGGGCTGTCGATCTTTGGTCCCGGCATTGCGACGGGGCTGGTCTCTGGTGCCCCGCAACTGGGCGCAGGTGCCGCTGTTGGCACGAGCCTCGTCGCTGGCGGCCTTGGCGTGTCCGGCGCTATGGGTGCTCGCGCCGGATTGAGCGGCGCAGCAGGCGCGCTCAATGCCGGTGCGCGTATGTCGGCAGCAGCCGCACGCGGCGGCGCGCATTTGGCCGGCAGCACTTCGGCCGCCTGGGAATTTGGCGCAGCAACATCTGGAAGAGGTGGTGCAGGCTCAATCGCCGCCGGCATGGCGGGTATCGCAAAGATTGGTGCCAGCGCTGCCGTTCAACCCGTCAAGCAGGCGATGTCACGCGCCGCGTCAGCCCTGTCCGACAGCTACGAGGCCGGCCGCTTTGCAGCTTTGAATGCGGCGAGTGGAGAGCAATCGTCGCGAACGGCTTCCTCCGGTGAATGGCCGACTACCGAAGCCAGCGCCGACTCTGCGCCCGCATGGGCAAAACGCATGAAGCGCGGCCAGGCTATGAGCCACGGAGCCAGCATCGCCGCGCATTCGATCCACTCGAGCAATGATAGCGGCGGCTCGATGAATGTTTCTCTCGATCAGGACGACCGCCGATGAACCTCTTTCGACGCCCTTTTGTTCGTTACGCAAAAACGCCTCACCCTGAGACGCCATATCAGCGCGCAGCCCAGATTTGGGACGAGCGCATCGGCTCGGCTCGCGTCCAGGCGAAAAACTGGCGGCTGATGGCCTTCGGCTCGCTCGTCCTGGCCGGCGGTTTTGCATCCGCATTGGTCTGGCAATCGACGCGCGGCTCAGTGGTTCCCTGGGTGGTTCAGGTCGACAAGTTTGGCGAGGCGCAGCTTGTCGCCCCGGCCGTTGCCGACTATCGGCCGACCGATCCCCAGATCGCTTGGCACCTGGCTCGCTTCATCGAACAGGTCAGAAGCATTTCGGCCGACCCGGTCATCGTCCGCCAAAATTGGTTGCGCGCCTACGATTACGCCACGGACCGCGGCGCCATTTCTCTCAATGATTACGCCCGGTTGAACGACCCGTTTGCCAAATTGGGCAAACTCCAGATCGCGATCGAGGTTTCCAGCGTCATCCGCGCTACGCCCGATTCCTTTCGCGTCGCCTGGATCGAGCGCCGCTACGAGAATGGCAACCTGGCCGGCACCGAGCGCTGGACCGCAATCCTCACAATCGTGATTCAGCAACCCCGCGACGCTGACCGGCTCAAAGCCAATCCGCTTGGCGTCTATGTCAACGCCATCAGCTGGTCGAAGGAGTTTTCATGATGCGTGCAGCACCAACAAGAACATCGGCGAGACCGGCCACGCGCAGTGCGCCCAAGGCACGTAGGCTTGCCCTGGCACTGCTGTCGGCAACAGCGCTCGCCGGGTGTGCATCGAAGAAATACATTCCGCCGCAGATCGCCTATGACGATCCGGTGCCTGCCGTGCGCACGGTCGACCCGCCTGGTCCTGTGAAGATAATGGAATTGCCGAAACCGCTTCCGCTACCAGGTCAGTTGAAACCGGTCGAGGCCACTAAGGTGAAGCTGGAGCCCACCGATCCGAAGCAGCGGATCAGCCAGGCCAATGAGGCAGCAAGAATGCAGCCGGTTCGCGACGGCTTCGTCAACGCCATCCAGCTCTATCCCTGGAGTGAGGGCGCGCTCTACCAGATCTATGCCGCGCCCGGCCAGGTCACCGACATCGCCTTGCAGCCCGGCGAGCAGCTCGTCGGCTCCGGGCCTGTTGCCGCCGGCGACACGGTGCGCTGGATCATCGGCGACACACAAAGCGGGGCAGGGGAGCGCCAGCAGGTCCATATTCTTGTGAAGCCGACACGACCGGATCTGCAGACCAATCTCGTCATCAACAGCGACCGCCGCACCTATCATCTCGAGCTGCGCTCGACCGAAAACACCTACATGGCCTCGGTCTCCTGGCAGTATCCGCAGGACCAGCTGATTGCGCTGCGGCGTCAGAACGCGCAGGCTTCCGCCGCTCAGCCGGTCGCCTCCGGCGTCGACATACAGAAGCTGAATTTCCGCTATCGCATCGAAGGCGATATGGCGCCGTGGCGGCCGCTTCGCGCCTTTGACGACGGTGCAAAAGTCTACATCGAGTTCCCGTCAGGCATAGGGCAGGGCGAAATGCCGCCGCTCTTTGTCATCGGCCCATCGGGCGGCTCGGAACTGGTCAACTACCGTGCTCGCCAGAACTACTACGTTGTTGATCGGCTGTTTGCCGCCGCTGAATTGAGGCTCGGCGACAAAACAAGCGAAAAACGCGTTCGCATCGTGCGCACGGACGGCAAACGAACCTGGCCCAGCACGAGGCTGTTCCGATGAGCGACCTTGCGAATGCACCCAACCAGGACATACGAGCGGAACTGCGCTTGCGGCCCGAACCGGCCAGGGTCACCCGACTGTCGCGCAAGGTGCTGATAGGCGTTGGTGGAGTTGCCAGCGCTGCGATCCTCGGCACGTTGATTTGGGCGCTCGACACCAGACAGCGCGCAACCGAACAGCCGGCCGAGCTCTTCACCACCGAAAACCGCTCAACGGCCGACGGGCTTCAGAAGCTGCCGAAGGACTATGCCGGGGTTCCGCAGCTCGGCCCCGCTCTGCCTGGCGATTTGGGCCGGCCGATCTTGCGTGCCCAGGAGCGTGGCCAGCCGGTTGGGGCGTCCAGTGCACCGCGCGCCGATCCGGAGGAGCAGCGCCGACTGGCCGAGATCGAGGCCGCACGCGTGGCGAAGCTCTTCACCGATACGAACACGAGACCTGGTCCGGCACGACAGGATGCTGGCAGCAGAGTCGTAGAACCGGACACCCAATCTGGTCTGACTCCGCCGCTGGGGCTGCCACCCATCGATTCTGGTGCCGCGCAAAACATGCAGGATCGCAAGCTGGCCTTCGTCAATGCCGAGCCAGACCGTCGCACCGTCAGTCCCAATCGGCTCGCCGAGAAGGCCTCGCCCTATGTGGTGCAAGCCGGCACAGTCATTCCAGCTGCCCTTATCACAGGCATCCGCTCCGACTTGCCCGGCGAGATCACCGCTCAGGTCACGGAAAATGTCTACGACAGCCCGACAGGATCCCATCTCCTGATCCCGCAGGGGGCGAGGCTGATCGGCCAGTACGACAGCCACGTCGCCTTCGGCCAGTCGCGCGTGCTGCTGGTCTGGAACCGGCTGATCATGCCTGACGGCACTTCAACGGTGCTGGAGCGCCAGCAGGGCGCAGACGCCGAAGGATTTTCCGGACTTGAAGACGAGGTTGACCATCATTGGGGCCAGATGTTCCGTGCCGCAGCACTCTCGACATTGCTGGGTATTGGGACGTCGCTTGGGTCCAGTGACGACGAAAGCGAAATCGCCAAGGCAATCCGCGAAAGCGCGCAGAATTCGGCCTCCGATATTGGCCAGCAGCTCGTGCGCAATCAGCTCAATGTCCAGCCGACGCTCACCGTGCGGCCCGGTTTCCCGGTTCGCGTGATTGTCAATCGCGACCTTGTTCTTGTGCCTTACGGCACGCTGAAGGATCCATCATGACCAAGCTGAAACTTTCCGCCATTCCCGATGACCGTCCGGTCAAGATCACGGTCGAACTGCCTGCCGCCGTTCATCGCGACCTTGTCGCTTATGCCGATGTGCTTGGCCGTGAAAGCGGCCAAGCAATCGCAGATCCGACAAAGCTGATTGCGCCGATGCTGGCACGATTCATGGCAACGGACAGGGCATTCGGCCGAATGCGTTCCCACACGAACTCGGGGTAATCAAAGGCAGCAATCGGTTTGACGGTTGTCTGCTCGGCCTGACGGTTCTCCGCACGGAGAGCCACCCCACATCTGCTCAAGATCAGCATTGCTGTCGGCTGGCAATCAAGGTCGCCTCGGATTCCTATGAAACCGGCCAGATGAAGACCAAGACAGCAGGGTGGCCTGATCGTGAAGCTAAACAACCGAACTGTCGACCTTCACCACCGGCCTCGAGCGTAGGACGAGAGGGGCCTTCTGAGCCTGCGCCCTGACGGAATGAATACCAAAGCTACCAGACGCATTGGCCCGGCAACGTGAGCAGCAGGTCGATCTCCGCGCCCGCAGCTGTTCAGTAGAATTGCTCAACGTGCCGGCGGGGACCGCCGCGGTGAGGGTCTCGATCACAAAGCCTCGCAGAAGGCGCCGGCCACTGGGTGCCCAAGCACGTCTTCCTGCATGGCGAGACCCACTCTGGGACCGGGTGACTGTTCGGGTCATGCCGGTCGGACGACTGTCAGCACGAATACCGATCGCGCAGGAAAGAGATGAAGGTCGGCAGGGCAGGATTGGCGTTGTCGGGGCGCCAACGGGCTAGACTGGAGATCTGGATTGGTTTGCCCCCGATCCGCAGCTTGCGGCAGACCGCATCCTGAGGAACACTGTCGGCATCTTGGTCGTGAATCAGGGCGACTCCAAGCCCGTTTCCGACAAGGCGCAAAAGGATGCCCGCACTGACGTGATGTTCGACGATTAAAGGAAGCTGCACGGCGCGTCCAACGGCGTCGGCGAGCTGAAATGCTTCGCCCCTGCGCACCAGCAACGTCTCCTGCTGCAACTCGTGCCACTCGATCACGGAACGGCTGGCGAGAGAATGATTTGCGGCAAGAACGACAGCCAGAGTGTCTCTCCACAGCGTCAATTCGAATGCGCCGCCGGTAAATCGGGAGGAGGAGGTCACAACCACGTCGACCTGAGTGGCACCCAGAGCAGCCTCAGGCGAAGGGTAAGGACTTTCTGTCAAGCTGATGGTCACGTTGGGATGAGATTGCCCGAACTCGATGATTGCATCCAAGGCTCGCCCGGCGAGGATGATCCCGTTGGAGCCGATGGAAAGCTTTTGTTGGTCATGTTTGGTGCCGGACCTGGCCAGGGTGAGCGTGTTGTCGAGCTCGAGCAGCACGGAGCGCAGATGCTCCAGGAAGCGCTCGCCGGCCGGGGTTGGGCCGACGCCGCGGGCATGGCGATGAAATATCCTCGTACCCATCGCGTATTCGAGATCGCGGATGCGCCGGCTGAGCGCGGAGTGATCGATCCCTGTACGTCGCGAGGCGCGAAGGAAGCTGCCCTCCTCCGCGACCACAAGTGCATAATTGAGGGTAGCAAGTTGGATGGAGCTCTGCATCTCTGCTCAAAGTCAAGTTGGCGACAAAACGCGTTTGAGCGCTTTTGGCCGCTGCGAGCTATCGCCAAATCTCAGTATTGACACAGGGTGAACAGTCCAACCCTCCTTACAAGAACAATAATGAAGACACGGTGCGTGGCGCACTTGTTTCGGAACGGTTGTCCGCATGGCCAACCGCCCTCGGCGCGTGCTGCTGTATCTAGTCCAGTATTGGACGCCCAATTTGTGGGGCGATCTTGCCCGTATCTTTGCACGATGCGCTTGCCTTTGGCATTACCAAGATTTGGCGAGTGACAGCAAGGATCAGTCATACGCATCATCTGTCAATTCCAGGTGAGGAGATGACGTGGTGACAAAGACGGAGATGACGAGATCCGGCCATCGGACAAGCTCGAGCAAGATAAACAACGAGACCATCAGGCTGCCCCTGGCGGTAGGAGTCGGACGAGCCCACGCCCATCATGGGGAATTCCTCCAAGGCGTCTTTGAAGGGGAAAACGGACGGCTTTGTCGCGGACTCATAACCCTGCCGCTCACCTCGCAAGAGTCGCTAGCGACTTTCTGGCCGCATGAGCAAGTAGGGATTCGACCGCGGCCTGCAAACCGGACCAAAGCGGCACGCGCGGCGGCTCTCACGCTCGAGCATATCGGCGTGGCTGAAGGAGGTGGAGAACTTACGATCGAAAGCTCTATTATGATAGGGCATGGCTATGGTTCCTCGACTGCAGACGTCATTGCTGCGATTCGTGCGGTGGCAGCTGCAGCGGGCCTCACGCTGCGTCAGTCAACGATTGCGCGACTGGCGGTTGCAGCGGAAGGTGCAAGCGACGCCATTGCCTATGGCGACCAACCCCTCCTCTTCGCCCACCGGGAAGGCCGTACGATCGAACACTTCGGTGGCGAGTTCCCGCCCCTTCTCTTGGTAGGTTTCAGGGACGGCAGTGCCCGGCCGATCGATACGCTAAGCCTGCCGCGGGCACGCTACGATGGTGAGGAAATCGGGCTGTTCCGTGTTCTGCGAGGACTTGCGAGCCGATCCATTCGGCAACAAGATCCCCGCCAGCTTGGACGTGTCGCAACCATCAGCGCCAGTATCAGTCAGAGGCATCTGCCGAAGGCATCCTTCAATACCGTTTTGGATATAGCACGGGCGCATGACGCATGCGGTGTGCAGGTGGCCCACAGTGGCACCTTGATCGGCATCCTTCTGGATGCCGACGCACCCAGGGCGGCCATGCGCGCTGCTGAACTCGCAAGGCAGGTGAGCGGCGCAGGCCTCCAAGGCGTACATACGTTTGCCCTTAATGCCGAAGCGGGGCTAATCCAGTGAGCGCGGCCCCAGACTATTTACGCGCCTACGAGACGCCCCGTTTTGCCCAACTCGCACCTAACCTCAGCGCCGCCTGTTTTTCCCTCATGAAGCTGATCCCCGCCCGGTTCATGGTCGATCAGGCGGAAGCGTCAGGGCGCCTCAGGCAGCAAGGTCACATCATCGAAACGACGTCGGGCACATTCGGCCTCGCCATCGCCATGCTGGCTGCGGTTCGTGGCTATGCGCTTACGCTTGTCACGGCCTCCAGCCTCATCGACGTGAAGCTCAGGCGGCGCCTGGAACAACTTGGTGCCAAAGTCATGGCCATCGACGATCCTCAAGGAGACGGCAATCAGCGCGGCCGGCTCCAGTATCTCCAGCAGACCCTGCAAGATAGCCCGGGCACGTATTGGCCCCGGCAATACGACAGTCCGGAAAACCGCCTTGCCTATGCGCGCCTGGCCGACCTCATTGTTCGATTATTCGGCCGCATCGATTGCCTCGTGGGCTGCGTGGGCACTGGGGGATCGCTTTGCGGAACTGGAGGTTTCCTTCGTGAGCTCTTTCCTGATCTCAGGATTATTGCTGTCGATACCCACAGAAGCATGCTCTTTGGCCAGCCTGTCGGACGTCGCATGCTGCGCGGGCTCGGCAACAGCGTTTTGCCGGACAATGTTCGTCACGAGATGATCGACGATATTCATTGGGTGGGCGCATTGCCGGCTTACGCAATGGCGCATGGGCTGGTTCGCGATCACGGGCTCTTCATGGGGCCGACCAGCGGCGCCGCTGCCTTGGTCGGCGCCTGGTTCGCCAGGCAAAATCCGGAAGCCTCCACCGTCGTGATAATGCCGGATGAAGGGCATCGTCATTCCGATACAGTCTACAACCCCGACTGGCTCGCCGGTTTGAAGGATTGGCCAATCTCAATTCCTCTTGAACCAACTGTTCTCACGCAAATTCGTCCGGCCGAAGAGACCGCATGGACGAGATTCCCTTGGAACCGCAGAACTTTAAACGCCGTTCTCGCAGGGCTGGACGGCTTGGTCCCTACGCAGTGACAGGTCCGAATTCAGAGTTGGATGCGACAAACCAGCGCCCGAGTCACACGGGGTGCATAACCCGATGAAGAAAGTCCTTAGTGCGTTCGTGTCTCGGATTTCGAAGCAGTTCCTTGGCCGGACCTTGCTCAACGATCCGGCCGCCGTCGAGAAAGAGGACGCTGTCGGAAACCTCGCGCGCGAACTGAATTTCGTGCGTAACGATGAGCATGGTCATGTTCTCGTCTGCGAGCGCGCGCATGACCTGCAGAACCTCGCCGACCGTTTCCGGGTCAAGTGCGGAGGTGGGCTCGTCGAAAAGAATGGCCTGTGGGCGCATCGCCAGGGCGCGGGCGATGGCCACACGCTGCTGTTGGCCGCCCGACAAAGACGCGGGATAGGCATTTGTCTTGTCGGCCAAGCCGACGCGATTGAGCAATGCCATCGCCCGCTCGCGGACCTGGTTCCTATTTTCCTTCAGCACGTAGAGCGGCCCTTCCATGACATTTTCCAGGGCGGTGCGGTGCGGGAATAGGTTAAAGCGTTGGAAAACCATGGAAACGCGGGTGCAGATAGCGTGAACCTGGGGCGAGGCGGCATCCACCACGGTGCCATCGATGCTGATGCGACCGCGCTGATAGGTCTCAAGCCCGTTCACACATCGGAGAAGCGTCGATTTGCCGGAACCCGAGGGCCCAATCAGACATACGACCTGCCCCTTGGCGATCTCGGCGTTGATCCCCTTGAGGACTTCGTGGGCACCGAAGGACTTGTGCACGTTGTCGAAGGTGATCATCCCGCCGCCCCAAGATAGCTCTCGACTCTGCGCATGAACAGGTTCAGCGGAACGGTCAGGCACAGGTAAAGCAGTGCCACCAAGGTAAACACTGTCATGTTGTCGAAAGTGGACGACGCAAGCATCTTACCCTGCATGGTCAACTCCTGAACCGAAATCACCGACACAAGCGAGGAGTCCTTCAGCAGCATGATCATATTGTTGGCGTAAGGCGGCAGGATGATCTTGACCGCCTGCGGCAGCACGACGCGGCGCATCATCAACGGGCGCTTCATCCCGATCGATTTTGCCGCTTCGACCTGACCCTTATCGACCGCCTCGATGCCTGCGCGGAAGGTTTCCCCGAGATAGCAGGAGTGAGCCAGGCCCAGCCCGATCGTGCCGGCCTGGAGCGCGGTCAGGTTGATGCCGATGTCGGGCGCGACAAAGTAGATATAAAAGAGAACCACCAGCAGTGGTATGCCGCGCACGAAGTCGACAAGCAGCCGCGTCGGCACGGCGAGACAGCCTATTCCCGATGTCCTGAACAGCGCCCAGACAAGGCCGAGCGCCGTCGCAAGACACAGGGCAAGAAAGGTTATCATGACGGTCAGCCAAACGCCTTGAAGAAGAAGCGGTAGATATTCCGTTGCGTGCGCGATGAAATTGGTCATGGCCGGCTTCCTCTTGGCACGTTCTCCGGCGCTCAAAGCCGGTCATTCCGATGCGATCCTATGGTCCTGCCAGCCGGCGCTTGTTTTCAATGCGGGATGGCTTCAGAGGCCATATTTGGCAAATATTCGTCTTAATTCGCCGCTTTCCTTCAGCTTGGCGATGGAGGCATTCACCTTTTCGAGGAGCAGTGGATTTTCCTTGGCGACCGCTAACGCGACTTCGCCTTTCTTCATCGGCCGGTAGCCGTCGACGAGGCGAACACCCAGTTCGGGGTTCTTTGAAAGCTGATATGCAACGATCGGGGCGTCACCAAAGCCGGCCTTGATGCGGCCCAGGACCACATCACGCATCATGTCAGCGATTGAGTCGTAGAGCTTGACTTGACCGAAGACGTCAAGCGCTTCCAGAGCGTCGGCGTAGGTCGAGCCGATCTGCGCGCCGACAGTCTCGCCCCTCAGCTCTTCGATCGTGTAGTTCTTGCTGTCGCCGGCAGCAACAAACATCGCCTCGCCATAGGCGTAAACCGGCGTGCTGAAATCGATCACCTGCTTGCGCTTGTCCGTTATGAACATGCTGGCGGAAATCAGATTGATCTTGTTGGTCGTCAATGCCGGAATCAGGGCTGGAAAAGCGTTTACCTGGAAATCAGCGGTGGTACCAAGGTTTGCGGCAATCGCACTTGCCAGATCGACCATCGCGCCAGTCGGCCTTCGGGTTGCCGTGTCGACAAACGTGAACGGCACTCCGGTTGGCGTGACGCCAACCCTCAGAGTTTCCTCCGCCATCGTCTGAGTTGCCGTTGCGACACCGAGGGCTGCGAGCCAGCCGATGAGTGTTTTGCGAAGCATGAAAATTCCCCTTTCATCATGTTTGAATCGAGGTTCCGCTCGCTAAGCGAGTTGAATTTGCCTCTCGTGGATAGCTTTTGGAAGTCGCAATACCGTCCAGTTGTGGACGAGATCATCAGTCGATCAGAAGTCGCATCTGTTCATGATCGTCTCTATCTTCTCTTCAGGACATCTTGGTCGCGCATTGTTGATGAGAGGGCGTGAAATAGTCACTGTCCTCGCCAATGTATTCCCACGCTTCGGCAACTGACCGAAACGATTGTTGTGCTTGGTCGGGGCCGGTCGAACGATCCAAATCCTTCAGGCCGCTTGCTGTCACGATGGCAACGACACTGTCCGACCGCGCGATCGTGCCCTCCCGTCTCAAGGATTCAATTGCTGCAAATGGCGTCACCGAGGCAAGCTCGGCAAATACTCCCTCGGTGGCCGCAAGCTGCTGCTGCATGGCTATCAGGCCGAAGTTGCCGACCGGCATCGCCATGCCGCCAGATTCACGCAGCGCGTTGAGCGCCTGAAACGTGCTTCGTGTGGTGCCGATCGAGATGGCAAGCGTGTCGAAGCCCGCGGGAACCTCGGCGACCAGATCGGCCTTGCCGGCAAGCGCTTTGGCCAAAGATCCGTGCACTTCCGCCGCCAGGAGTCTCGGCAACCGATCGATCCTCCCTTGGCTGAGCAGATCCCTGAATCCTGCCCAGAGCCCGGCAAGCGCGTCGCCATAGCAAACAGGCAAGGCGCACCAGTCCGGCACGGCTCCGTGCATCTGTTCGACGATCTCGTAAGCCAGGGTCTTGTAGCCCTCGATCCCGACAGGATGACTGCCCACCACGGGGCTGTGAAACGGCGACGTCGCAAACCATCCGAGGCGCTCGGTACCAGCGGCAAGCAATGGCCAGCGATGGGACTTGTCGGCCAGGGATACGACGCTGGCGCCGTATTTGCGGATCTGCGCCAACATTGCGCCGGCAGTGCCTGAGAACGTGACAACGACGCATTTCAAGCCCGCCCGTGCAGCATAGGCGGCAAGTGAGGCCCCGGCGTTGCCCGACGAAGCAGTCGCCACGACGCGAGCGCCACTCAAACGTGCCATCGACACCGCCACGGTCGAGAAGCGGTCCTTGTGCGACCACGTCGGGTTTGCGCCCTCGTCCTTGATAAGAAGCTTGGGGACGCCGAGCTGCTTTCCCAGCCTCTCGGCGCTCAACAGCGGCGTCAGACCCTCGCCCAGGGAGATTGCATCGCTGAGGCCACAAGGAAGCGTGTCGGCATACCGCCAAAGCGAGGGGAGCGCGGCACCCGCTGCGGAAGCGGCCGATGTCGCTGCGGATGGATCGTAGACGACCCGAAGATTGGCTGGTGCTTCGCCGCAGCATATCGGGCAGCCGCGTGAGTCGATTTTGGTATCGATCCGGAACAAGGCGCCGCATCGAATACAGGAAAAACCTGCCGCGCGGCTCATAGCGGCACCCGGGTGATTGCGTTGTGCGTCTCTGTCAGCCTCTCCACTCCGCCCTGGCGAACGACCACCATGTCCTCCACCTGGAGTCCCCAGCGGCCGATTTCGTAGTAGGGGGTCTCCACGCACAGCACCATTCCTTCTTCAAGGACGTCAGTACTGCGCGCCGAGAGCGTCGGCGCATCATAACCATCAAGGCCGATGCCATGGCCGACGTGATCGCGCTCGTAGTGGGCAATTCCTTCGCGCTGGACCACACGCACCACCGCCTCGAAGAGCTGTGCAGCAGGCAGGCCGGGTCGGATAATGTCGCAGGCATGCTGAACGCCGCGCAGCAGCGCCTGCTGAAGCCGATGCGCCTGCGGCGGCGGCTCGCCCAGCGTGGCGATGCGGGCAATGTCGGCGCGGTAGTGCCGAAACCGGCCACCGACGTCGAAGCGGATGATCTCTCCAGCGCGCAACTTACGGTCAGACGGCTGGACGTTCATGAGCGCGCTGCGCTCGCCAAAGCCGATGCATCCCAGTACGGGCAGGGCGCCTTCCTCGACCGTCGTGACATGAAAAGCGCGCGCCAGGTCAGCCTCGGTGGCGCCTTCCCGAGCAACGGCGAGTGCTGCTTGAATGGAGCGTTCGGCAATCTGGGCAACTTGGCCGAGCCGTTCGATTTCATCTGCCGTCTTTACGGCACGAACCTCGCGAAGCAACGCGGTGCCTGGTAGCAACGACGCGTTGGGAAAATGAGCTCTCAGGGTTTCCAGGTATCCTGGCGCGAGCCCCGCCTCGTCTATGCCGATCCGCCCGCGGCCGAGCTGGGCTTCTTCCAATGCCGCGACCAAAGCCGCGATTGCATCGCCATGCCTCGGCAGGTCGCGAAGCTGGAGGTGTTGTTCATTGGCGCGGTCCACGGCGGTCGAGGAAGCGACATCGGCGTAAAAGTCGCCGTAGGGCCGCACCTTGCTTACCCAGACTTCCTGATCGGCAATGAGGTCGAGCGTGCTGGTGCTGGCGATGATTTCAGGCGCGCCCTTGTCAGGAGCCGGCCACACCACATAGGTCTGCGGGCCACGACGGATCCATTGCGGCAGCGCCCAGAAGCCGCTCACATAGGTCACGTTTTCCGGCGTCGTGGCTATGACGGCATCAAGCCCGGCTGCCGTCATGCATTGTTTCAGGCGGGTCTCGTTAAGCAGCATGGTGGGAATCCCGAGCCTGTCTTGCTTCCGGAAAGCCGAGGCCGGCTGAGATGCGCGCCGCAGCTGCCGTTACTGCCTCTCCGACCTCGGCGATCTCGACATGCGGTCCCACAGACCGCGGGTAGGCCACACTTATCGCCGCGATGATTGTGCCTGATGCATCGCGAAGCGGCGCGCCGACCGCGATCAGCCCGGTAAAGTTCTCGTCCAGGGAGGTTGTGTAGCCGATAGATTCGGAGGCTCTGATCTGAGCCACGAGCTTGTGCGGGTCGGTGACGGTGCGTACGGCAACCTGCTCCAGCGGACCCTGTCCGAGAATTCCAACCACTGCTTCGCCGCTCAGCTCCATCAGGAGTGCCTTGCCCAAGGCGGTGGAGTGCAGGGGGAAAGTTTCACCGGGTGACGAGCGAATGACGACCGGACTCTTGCTTTGCACGGTCAGGAGATAAATACCGCAATTGCCCCGCCTGATGCCGAGGAATGCGTTGAAGCAACCTTCGGCGGCCAGCGCCTGCAGTTCGATTTCAGCCAGACCAACCAGGCGATCTCTGCCCAGGACCTTCCGCGCCAGCGCCAGCACGGAGTGACCCAGCCGATAGCGCCGCGAGTCTGGCGACTGCTCGACATAGCCCTGCTCTGCCAGGGTGTTCAGAATTCGCTGCACGGCGGGAGCACTCTGCTCAAGGCGGCGGGCGAGTTCGCGCACCCCGACCGCCTCGTCCGCTTCCTTGAGGACATTGAGAACCGCAAGGCCACGTTCCAACGAAAGATTTCCTGTCACTAGCGTTCCTTATTTCGGAATAGCGTTCCGTAATATGGTGAGAAAAGCAGCAATGGTGGCGCCTGTCAATGACGAATGTTCACTATAGTGTGTCGTCCTAAAGTGTACGCAGCGACGACCATGCCCTCATGGACCTACGGGTGGTTGTCGGCTTGAACGTACAGAGGATTCGGCGCGCACAAGCCCTCTCTCAAGAGGAACTGTCGTTCCGTTCAGGGTTCACGCGCGCCTATCTGAGTGGTCTGGAGGCCGGCCGGCGCAATCCCACAATTCTGTCGCTTGCAAAGCTTGCCACTGCATTAAGCGTCGACATCGAGGAATTGACCAAACGGCCGGGCAAAGACGCCCCAGCCGCGACGCCGCGCGCCCGACGCAGCAGAAAATCCTGATCCTCGCCCTCCTGGCCGGTGGATCATGGCGCGTTGCGACGAATGAGCTGCTCCACGTCAACCTGCAATGCCAACGCCAGCACCTCCAAGGTATCGATGGTCGGTGAGTTCTCCTCCCGCTCCAGCTTGCCGACATAATTGCGATCAAGGCCGGCAAGGTCCGCGAGCTGTTCCTGCGACAAGCCGGTACCTTGGCGAAGCAACCTCAGATTGCGAGCAAAAACCGACCTCAGCCTCATGCGGCGAGGCAGTCAGAACGCGCCCTTTAGTGCCACCTACTATAGTAGTCAAACGTCATGCCGCAGGTTGCAGTCGAGCCTAACTTATTTAATCTTTCTTTGTCTCAGTACATTGAAGGGGCGTGAAATGTCGGCGGTTCATACGAGCGTCTTACAGCACCAGTTAACGCAAATCTTTGAAGCAACCGCGCTGATCGATCGTGCAAGCAGCGTCGCCGAAATCATTCGGCAACTGCGCAAGAGCATTGAACGTCACGGCTATGCAGCCTGTCTGGTCACCGAATTGCCACGCCAGGACACCGGATCGCTGGATGGACACATCCTTGTCAACGGTTGGCCGGGGGAATGGTACGACCACTACATGGCTGCCGGACATTATCGCCATGACCCTTGCGTTGCTTTGTGCCGTGGTGCGATCGGGCCGTTCCTTTGGAGGGACGCTCATCACGGCCTGACGAACAGCAATGCCAGAAAGGTGATGGATGAGGCAAAAGAGTTTGGGCTTTGTGAGGGGATATGCATCCCAATCCAGGCGTCATTTGGCGATCCGGCCTGTGTAACGGTTGCCGGACGCGAAATTGATTTGGCGCCGACGGTGCGCTGCACCGTTCATGCCCTTGCGCGCCATGCCTACTCGGCTGCCGAGCGACTCGTTGGCAGCTCGCTCAAGCGGCCGAGACAAAAGCTTTCCCAACGGGAGCGTGAAATCCTGCAGTGGGTCGCTGGCGGGAAGACCGCATGGGAGGTTTCCCGAATACTTGGTATTTCGGAAAACACCGTGACGACCCACCTGCGCAACATCAAGCAGAAGCTCAGCACCGCCAACGTCGTGCACGCCATCGTCGAGGCTTATCGCAGGCGCGAAATCGAACTTTGATCCATCCTCAGATCTGGGTATTTCATGGGCAATCGTCGCGTGGTCGGATGGGGTTCCATATCGAGGAACCGCAATGATTCAGGTCCACGTCGTCGACGCGTCAAACAGCTTTGCCTATCGAGGCGATCTCGACAGTTACTTCCGCCTGCGACATGAAATCTATGTCGATGAACGTGGCTGGCATGAGCTGAGGCGGCCCGACCGTCGCGAGATCGACCCGTTTGATACACCAGAGGCGATTCATCTGCTCGGCATTCAGCCGGGAAGGGGTGTCGTTGCCGGATCCCGCCTGGTGCCGAGCCTCAGGCCGCATCTGATGAGCGAGATCTTTCCGCAACTTGCCGAAGATGGCGTTCCGCGCCGAGCCGATATCTATGAGTGGACGAGATTTTTCGTGGCCCGGGAGTTTCGCGAGCCCGGCCGGCCCTGCCAGGCCGCCGGCGTGATCTACTGCGGAATTCTGGAATTCTGCGTTCAAAGAGGCATAAGCAATCTGACGATTGTCTGTGAGGAGTATTGGTTCGACCGCTTGGCATCGATCGGCTGGCGCCCAAGGCAGCTTGGGTCTTCATTCAAGTGCGATGACATGACCATCATCGGCGTGATGGTCGACGTCGGCCCGTCTGCCTTGGCCGCGACGCGACAATTCTACCGCATGACCGACCCAGTGCTTTGGACGGAAACGCCAATCAAGCGGCTGGCCTGACCGAGGGCCATCCGCTTTTTGGGCGTCGCGCCTCGAACGAACATGCTGTCTGGCAGACAAGTTCGTGCATACCGGCGATGGAGCACCTACCTGTCAGCCAAACCTAAGCGATTGACTTGCCAACGTTTGGAGAAAATCATGTCTCGACCGGCAGCCGGTTCGACCGCTTGATCTGCGCAAGCGCGAAGCTGGACTCGATCGAGGAGACGCCATCGAGCCGCGTCAGCTTTTCCTTCAGGAAGCGCTCATAGGCGTGCAGGTCGCGCACCACCACACGCAACAAATAGTCGCGCTGGCCAGTCATCAGATAGCAATCGACGACCTCCGGCCAGCGCGCGATTGCCGCATTGAACCGCTTCAGCTCGTTCTCGCGCTGGCGCTCAAGCTTGATCGAGGCAAACACCGAGATCGGCAGATCGACCATGTCCTGGTCTATCAGGGCAGCATAGCCGGTGATCACACCCATATCCTCCATCAGGCGGACCCGGCGGGCGCAAGGCGACGCCGAAAGGCCGACTCGCTCAGCAAGCTGCTGCGCCGTCATCCTGCCATCGACCTGCAGCGCGGCAATGATCTTTCGGTCGATATCGTCCAGTCGGCGTTTTGGCATGAAACGTTACTCCATTGGTCGATATTGCCAAAACCAGCTAACGCAGCTGCCAACCTCATGCAAGTTTAGCGACAATCGGTTTTTGCTCAGTCCTATGATTGCGACGATCGCAACCGGGAGTCTTGCAGCATGGACAAACAAAAACTGGAGGCCCTTTCGGCGCTGGAGAAGAAGGTGCTCTGGCTGTCGACATGGATGATCCATAACGCCAATCACCTGCGCGAGAACGCCGACGGGCTGAAGGTTGGCGGACACCAGGCATCCTCGGCGTCGCTGGCGACGATCATGACCGCGCTATATTTCTTCGTGCTGAGGCCGGACGACCGCATTGCAGTGAAGCCGCACGCCTCGCCCGTGTTTCACGCCATCCAGTATCTCCTGGGCAATCAGACGAGGGAGAAGCTCGAAGGATTTCGCGCCTTCGGTGGCGCGCAAAGCTATCCGTCGCGGACCAAGGATGTCGATGACGTCGATTTCTCTACCGGCTCCGTAGGCCTCGGCGTCGCGCAGACGCTGTTTGCCTCTCTGGTGCAGGATTATCTCAGAGCCCGCGACGAAAGCGTGCCCGAGGGCCGGATGGTGGCGCTGCTCGGCGATGCCGAGATGGACGAAGGCAATATCTTCGAGGCGCTGCTGGAAGGCTGGAAACATGGCTTGCGCAATTGCTGGTGGGTCGTCGACTACAATCGCCAGAGCCTCGACGCGGTTGTGCGCGAGGGCCTTTGGGAACGCTTCGAAAGTATCTTCAGGAATTTCGGCTGGGACGTCGTGATCCTGAAATATGGTTCGCTGCTCGAGGCCGCCTTCGCCGAACCGGGCGGCGAGGCGCTGAAGGCCTGGATCGATGCCTGTCCGAACCAGCTCTATTCGGCCCTGACCTTTCAAGGCGGCGGCGCCTGGCGCAAGCGGCTGCTTGCCGATATCGGCGAAAAGCCGGTCGTGAGATCACTTCTCGACCGGCGATCCGATGCCGAACTCGCAGCGCTGATGACAAATCTCGGTGGCCACGACCTGCAGTGCCTGATTGAAGCTTTTGAGACGGCGCGCCACAACGACCGGCCGACCTGCTTCATCGCCTATACAATCAAGGGTTTCGGCCTGCCGCTGGCCGGCCACAAAGACAATCATGCCGGGCTGATGACCAAGGATCAGATGGCAGCCTTTCGCGCTTCGATGTCAATCGGTGAGGGGCGGGAGTGGGATCCCTTCGAAGGCTTGGACATCGGCAAGGTTGATCTCCGACGCTTCCTCGATGCGGTGCCTTTCGCCGCGAAAGGCCGACGCCGCCGACACGCCCAGCGCATCCTCGTCCCCGATCGTCTCGGCCCGGAAGCCAAGGGCAGCATTTCCACCCAGGTCGGCTTCGGTAGGATCCTGGATGAGATTGCACGGGCCGGCGGGCTGCTTGCCGACGCGATCGTCACGACGTCGCCCGATGTCACCGTTTCAACCAATCTCGGCCGCTGGGTCAACCGGCGCGGCCTGTTCGCGCATCGCTCGCTTGCCGACACGTTCCGTAGCGAACGCATAGCCTCGGCGCAGAAATGGGAATTCGGCCCATCTGGCCAGCACATCGAGCTCGGTATCGCCGAGAACAATCTATTCATCTTGCTGTCGGCGCTCGGGCTGTCTCATTCGATCTTCGGCAAGCGGCTGCTACCGATCGGCACGCTCTACGATCCGTTCATCCAGCGCGGTCTCGATGCGCTCAACTATGCCTGCTATCAGGATGCGCGCTTCCTCCTTGTAGCCACGCCATCCGGAGTCACACTGGCGCCGGAGGGTGGCGCGCATCAGTCGATCGCCACCCAGTTGATCGGCATGGCGCAAGACGGGCTTGCCGCCTACGAGCCGGCATTCGTCGACGAGTTGGGCGTCATTATGCGCTTTGCGCTGGATTATATGCAGCGCGACGGCGACGCCGTGCAGTCGGAGCGTACCTGGCTGCGCGACGAGACCGGCGGCTCGGTCTATCTACGGCTCTCGACGCGCCCGGTCGAGCAGATCATTCGTCCCATGGAGCGTGAGCTCGAGCAGGACATTGTGGACGGCGGCTATTGGCTGCGGCGTCCCGGTCCGAATGCCGAGGTGATCGTCGCCTATACAGGCGCCGTCGCGCCGGAAGCGATCGAGGCGGTCGGCATGATGGCAGAGGACCGTCGGGACGTCGGTCTTCTGGCCGTGACTTCGGCCGATCGCTTGAACGCAGGCTGGACGGCGGCAAGCCGCGCACGTGAGCGCGGCCTTGTTCATGCAAGAAGCCATGTCGAACGGCTGTTCGCCGACCTTCCAGCCCATTGTGCGATCATTACCGTCGCAGATGGCCACCCAGCGGTACTCGGCTGGCTGGGCTCAGTTTACGGCCACCGCACGCGCAGTCTCGGCGTCGAGCACTTTGGCCAGTCGGGGACGATCGGTGACCTTTACCGCCACTTCGGCATCGACGCCAATTCCATCGCCACAGCCGCAGATCGCATTGCTGGTGGCCGGCCAATCCGCCACCTGCGCGCGCTGGATTGATGCTGTGAGTCGCCGTCCGGGATCGTCGGCGTAGCCAGCCGCCAATCGCGTTCGTGGCGAAGCGAGGGTAACTCGCCATCGGTGCTGCCAGACATCTGCACGAGCACCTGAAGCGGGAGATTGGCAACTCGGGTTCGCTAACAGCACAGCGCAATTCGTGTTCCTCCCGCACGGTTGACATTCCTCCTTCAACGTCCATGCTGCATTGCAACATGGTCCGAGTTCGGCACGAACGCCTGGCGCGCGGGGCGGACTGGTTCTCAACCTCCATGCGTCACTCGAAACAGGCGACAAGTTCGTGCTGCACGATCTCGCGCCAGGCTCCAAGGTGCGCAAGTACGGAGACGTGATCGGTCGCCTTGCAACTCCGGCCGTCGCAGGCGACCATGTCCATGTTCACAAACTTGAAAGTCTGCGCCGAGTTGAACCGCGCCCGCTTCGAAGCGCACGACGATGCCCGTGCGTGATGAAGTTGGGTCGATCGGCGAGAGCGGGCCGATCGATCTCCTTTTTTGGTTGGCAGGCGTCAGTGCACCGAAGTCGGCCGTTAGAGTAATCTGGCGTCAAACAATCGTTGTTTGCAATTGCGCAAGCCGAGTTTTCCAAATAGGAACGCCAGAGATCAACAAGGGAATGATTTTGATGGACGAAGCAATTTGGCAGAGAAATGCGGATCTTCTAGGACTGACAGCAGATATCGTCGCCGCCTATGTCCAGAGCAACGCAACGCCGGTGGCGGATCTGCCGAATTTGATCGCCAGCGTTAATTCTGCGTTGTCTGGCCTGGCTAAGCCGGTCGCTGCACCCTCACCAATACTTACGCCCGCGGTAAATCCCAAGAAGTCGATCTTTCCCGAATACATCATCAGCCTTGAGGACGGGCGCAAGTTCAAGTCGATGAAGCGCCACCTGGGCTTGCTTGGGATGACACCCGATGAGTACAGAGCCAAGTGGGGTTTGGCGTGGGACTATCCTATGGTAGCGCCCAGCTATGCGGCCCAGCGGTCTGCTCTTGCCAAAGCTGCCGGTCTCGGCCGCAAGGCGGGTGCCAAAACGCCGCCAAAGAAAGCACCAGCAAAGCGCAAGGCCAAGGCCTGACAGTGCATGACAGTCGGGCCAGGCCATCAGGTCTAGATGGTCTTCGCGACAGAGTTGTTGCGTCGGTCTCCGGCGCGGCCGAAGTTCTGCTGAGAGATTGGCCGAGGAGCGCCTGACCTGGTTGCCGGACTCATTGGCGAAGCGAACAGCCTACGGTCGTGGTGACGATGTTTTCGATTTCCGAGCTTGCCTGGGCTTCAAGCGGAGGCATCGAGTTGATCAGGACCGCCTGGTTGGGAATGAGCTGTCCGGACACGCACAGTTCCGCCAGTGCTGCTTGCGCCGCGATGCAGGCCTTCAGCACCGCCCTTGTCTCCACATCCTGGCGCGGAGGAAGGGGCGGGAGGTCGCTGTAGGGGCGAAACGGTCGGCCAATCCCCATGCGATCAGCATGTCGGGCGGGATATGTCCTCGACAACGACATGTCGTCAAATCATAGGATCGCAATCCATTGACATAATTGGGCGCCGCAAGCGGCCCTCCCGATGCTGCAACTTGCTACAATTCCACTCAACTGAAAGACAGTGAGGGCGGTTTGGGAACATTGACTTCGGCATCGGTGAAGAGATTCGGAAACAGCCGTTCCCTGAAATCGAGAGGAAAAGCGATCCGCACCGGTGTCTTCGGAGTGTCAGACTTCAGGAAACCGCGGTCGACGAGATCCGATAGCGTGTTCCGTGCCGTGCGCTCGGATGTCTTCAGCACTAAGTTAGCATCGCCGCGGGGCAACCTACCGTGCCGCAGTACTGCCGCCACCAGATCAGGTGCCCGTTTGTCGTCGACGAGATCCTTCACCAGCGCGCGGTAGCGAGCCTCGAGCCGTCCGAGGTCGAACATCGTGGTCGAGAACCGCACCTGGTCGAGCGCGACTGTCAGGAACCATTCGACGAAATCCTTGAGTGCTGATTCCGAAAGATTTCCTCGGCCGTCGCGGTCGCCCTGTCTTGGGCTGTCGGCGTGATCCATCATGCGCTTGTATTCGCCCCGATCCTTCAGTCCACGAGCGAGACCACGAGATATCGACCACAGGCCTTTGCCGCCGATCCCGGCCTTGAGCGCCATGGCGTGAGACATCAGCCGACTGACGCGGCCGTTGCCGTCTGGAAACGGGTGGATGTAATTGAGGCGATGATGAGCTGACGCAATCGCGATGATCCGCAGGCTGGCCTGCCTTTCGGCCATCGCAAACCGCTTCTGGAAATACTCCATAAAGGCCACCATCCTGTCAGACGATGGCGGCTGATGGCGCCCGACAACGACATCATGATCTGCGGACAACCGAAACTCGCCGGGCACGATCTCGGCGGCCTTGGTGCCGTCAGGATTGTCGATGAACCGGAATTCCTCTGGCATCCCGTCGTAAAAGGCACGATGAACCCACCGGATGAAATCGATCGAAGTCGGGCTCGGCAGTTCCCCACGCAAACCGAGACCATCAATCATCCTCTGAACTTCGACATGGGCCTTGGCCTCCAAGGCGAGAGGGCGGCGTTCGGGATCAATCTCGGCTCCGGCCAATGCACTCTCGATATCTCGAGGTCGGGTGTTGTGGCCTTCGATCAAGTTCGAATAGTAAGAATTCATGACGCGCACGAGATCGGCTAGTTCGGCAGCCGATTCCGGATGCAGGCCTCGGCCGAGGTCATCGGCGGCCTTCTGCAACTCGATCGCGAGATCTGCCAGGACGGTCGGTACCGCGTCGCCAAAAAACAGTGGCTCGATGCGGGCAGGGGTTTCAAGCATTATTTGCCGATCTCAAAGTTCTCAATTGCCTGCAATGTAAGGCATTCGAGACCACAAGTCAGCATAATTGCCGATATTGATTGCCGATCTCTCTTGCCGAGGCCGGCCGCCGATCAGGAGGCGAACCCGAAATGCCTCAAAGGTCGGCCGGGCAGGGCGCGACTGGAATCACCGATGGCGTCAGTGCCATTGGGCTGAGTTGCTCGTTGGTCGGAGCAAAAGGATGTGCCTGAGGCAGCGGCCTGCCGCCTCCGAGTTGCTCTATCGTCAGTGGGGCGCGTGAACGCTTTGCTCTGCTAACCCCATGATGGCGAGTGCCAGCAATTTCCTTGGTGGCTCCTTCTTGATTCTCGCTACGCCGCTGAAAAGGGCTTGCCTCGCACAGTGTCAGGCACCGCTTCTGTTCATCCAGAGGCAGGGGGCTTTCGCAACGATGCCCTCGAAGCATTCCGCATGAGTGCCCCGGCACGGGATCGTTTGCGTCGGCTGTTGCTGAGTCTCAAATTCTTCTTTTCGTCGGCGGCTTCATGAATCGCCGCACTGACGATGTTCGTGCTCATGGAAAAGATCATTCCAGCCAGCCAGATGATATCGGGATTTGCCGGGACTGGCCTGATCTCGGCGGGCATACGCCTGCTCGTCAATAGACGGATCGGCACCATGTTGCACAGGTGGTCTTTGGCCCAGACTGTCCCAGCCTGTAGTGATGACGTTTTCTGACGGCCAAGCCCTGCAGCCGCATCACATATCTTGCGCTTTCGGCCAACGGGGCTCGCCGTCCTCCAGGGGGCGACGCGCCAGGGAGCGCAGATCATGGCCTCGTTCGAGGCCGAGCAGAAGCAGCGGGTGTTGGAGCGATGTGGAGCACCGGAGCGTATGCCGAAAGGTCGTAACTCATGCGCAGTCCTCCGGTCCGCGCCGCCCAGGGCGTGCCGCAGCACCGTGATCTCTTCGCACCCGGTCGCATCCCGCGCTGGGGCGCCCTCGCTCCGACCCTGGCCCGCTCGATGCGGTAATGACCCGAGGCCTGCCAAGAAAATCGGTCTGGCTACTGGCGAACGATGCCGCGCAATCGACGCTGCGCCGCCGTCTCTTTTATCGCGCCAGCAATCTTGCGGAGAAATGCGGGACTGAACGCGCCGATCGGCGTCGTCGCCACCAGATCATAGGCTTCATCGACCTGCACCCGGTTATCTTCGTCCAGGATCAGCCATGACGGATAGTCGAGGCCGCCGCGGCGGCATTCGATTTCGCTGATGGCAAGATGCGGGCGCGACCGGGGTTTTTGCGACGTCAGCGGAAAAGAGAAACAAGGCTGCGGGCGTCGCTGGCGTCCGGACAACGACGCAAACTGGCCTCGCCTTGCGTCCGGATTCCTCGCCAGCGTCTGCTTCCCGCGCCCATAGGTAATAATATCGGAGCAGATCGCCGGCTTTAAGCATCGGGCTTGTCGCCAGAAATTATTGCATCCAGTCCATTCATGAGTTCATTGTGGACTTCATCCGGCGCGTCCTCGAGCGTATAGGCGACCGAATGCGGCTGGCCGACGAGCTGGTGGTACTGAGCAGCGGACAGGATGACGAGCTTTTCCTTGCCGCGCTTGGTCAGGGCCACCGGCTCAATCAATGCCGTTTCGAGGATTTCGCCTGACACGCGGTTCATGTCCGAGAATGTGAATTGTTTCATCGCCGTACGTCCTTTGAAGTACCTACAATAGGTAATTCACGTAAGAAAAGCAAGGATGGTAGCGGGCGAACGCCGCCATTCTTGTCAGGATCCATCGCTCTTATCAGGATCGATTCGCTCGAAAGAGCGGCATTGTCCGTTTATTGCTGAGTGCGGCCCGCGCGGTCTGGAACGCGTAGCCGTCCCAATCCACCCACGCCTCCCAACCTTGCGCGTGGCGCGTTCGCGAGGCCTCGCTCCATGCCGTCAGCCTTGTCGCTCACAGCTTCTGTGTGGTGACAACTCTGTCGCGTTCCGCACCGCTCATTGAAGACAACATCCGGCGGTACGGATTCTCCCATCGCTGCCGCCGTGTGTTTTCTTCCGACATCCCGGTTCTCGAGCTCGAGAAATCCGAGAGTGGTGCGTCCGAACGAATTTCGGAGCTCATACTCGAAGGCATCAGGCTGGGGGCGGAGGGGGTTGCGCTGGGTTGCGCGGGCATGGCTGATTTTGCATCCGCCGCTCCAGCGCAAGCAGGATATTCCCGTGGTGGATGGAGTCGGCGCTGCAGTCGGTCTTGCGCAGACCCTGATACGCTGCGGCGTCGCGCCTTCCAAACGTGGCGTGTGGGCCATGCCGGCGCGCGCGAAGATGCTGGACAGGTTCGAACGACCAGGAGCGATTCGTACCTGATTCTATGTTCCTTTCACGACTCTCGGCTTAATCGGCCGGCGGGATTGGGCCGCGCTCTCGAGTGTCAAGGCCAACCGCTTCTCGTCTTCGATGGCGCGATCGACTGCCTCGATTTCCTCTTGGAGGACCTTCAGCTCGACTCCGTAGCTGGAGCCATCGCTGTCGCCAATTTGAAAGCCACTTGCCCGCATTGCGTCGCGAGTATGGTGCACGTTACGGACTCCTTCGCGTCGAGTCGCGACCAGAATTTCCCTGAATTCTCTAAGACGTTCAACGTGATTGCGAGCCATTTGCGTTCTCCTATTTCGTCGTCATCGTCGCTGACGGCGATTCAGCCCGACAAAAACCTACGGCGCAGAAGGTTTAAGCGCCTATTAGAGATACGCTCGACAGAGCATGAATGCGGAAGGTCAAATTTGAACGTCTTGCAATAGTTTGAAGCACGGCAGCTGGAGAGACGCTTCGGCCGAGCGCCTCTGCTGCTCGGCGCTCTTGCTGGTCCCTCCGGCTTCAGGATTGCGAGGGTTCATCTGTGAGCGTGCAGCGCGGCATGGTCTCATGTCTGGTATGCGGCGCAGTCCCGACTACAGTTGGCAAATCGCCGGATCGGCCCATCACTCCCAACGGCGCGCCTGAGATCGCCCGCGCTCGGTTTTACCGAAAACCTCACGCTCACGCCGCGCTGCCGAAAATAAGCCTGCATCAACTTGCGGCCCGAGCGATTGTTCTGCGCCAACTTGGTCGGATCGAACACCGCCTGTTTTATCCCCTCTCGTGTGAGCGCTGCCTTGAGCGTCGCGATACCTGCGTCGATGTCGGCATTGCCCGCCCAGAGCGAGGCATAGATACTTTCGGTCGCCTCGGCCACGGTCAGTTCGCTCACAGATGTCGTCCTTTCGTACAGGGCGGCGGCTTAGCATGGTTTCGCGGCTCGCCGATACCGATGAGACCGTCATTGGAATCCTGTCGGCGGCGCTGAAGTAGCGATATTACCTCGACCGGCAACGAGGGCGTGCTGCGGCTCGGCGTGATGACATGCCTTTATGGGGACCTAGTCTAACTGCGTGAGAGATCGAAAAGACCTTCCACGCCAGCAATTTACCCCGAACCAACAAATCACTGAGGAGACAATTCCCATGAAAGCGATCGTAGTGACGGACCAGGCTGCAGGAACGGCCGGAATGAAGCTGGGGCAGCGGCCCGAACCGCAGGCGGCAATAAACGATGTCGTCGTACAAGTTCATGCGGCGGGATTCGTCAACACCGAACTGGAGTGGCCTTCGACCTGGGCCGATCGGGCCTTCCATGACCGGACGCCGTCGATCCTCGGCCATGAGCTGGCCGGTGTGGTCACGGCCCTCGGCTACGGCACCACGGGGCTTTCGATCGATCAGCGGGTGTTCGGCCTCGCCGACTGGCATCGCGACGGCACGCTCGCCGAGTATGTCGCCATGGAGGCACGCAATCTCGCACCGCTGCCCGGCGACGTCGACTTCACGGTTGGCGCAAGCTTACCGATCTCCGGCCTGACCGCGTGGCAGGGACTGTTCCAGCACGGCCGCCTTCGGGCGGGGCAGAGCGTTCTCGTGCATGGCGCGGCCGGTGCCGTCGGTTCGATGGTGGCGCAGCTTGCAAGGGAGGCCGGAGCTTATGTCATCGGCACCGGACGCGCCGCCGACCGCCAGAAGGCGCTCGACTTCGGTGCAAATGAATTCATCGATCTCGGGAATGACACCCTGGAAGAGGTCGGCGGTGTCGATCTGGTGTTCGATGTCATCGGCGGCGATATTCAGAAACGGTCCGCCACGCTGGTCCGGGCCGGAGGAACGCTTGTGACAGTCGTCGGACCAACGGATATTCGACCTGCAGATGGCCTGACGGTTGACTTCGTCGTCGAGGCTGATCGAGCCCAGCTTTCGGAGATAGTTCAGCGGATCCGGGATGGACGACTGCGGACGAACATCGGCAAGGTCTCGAGCATGGATGACGCCGTCGCCACCTTCAACTCAACCGAGCGACGCACGGGAAAGACAGTCATCAGCGTTCGTCCGTAAGAACGCGCGGAGAGAGGGCGGTTCCTCTCTCCTCGTCTACTCCCATCAGCAAGATACCATCAGCAAGATAATTGCCTCGGCCATGCCGGTCTTCGTCGCTTAGACTCTCCGTGTCGCGATCGGTGTATTGGCGCTGTTCCCCTCCGCGAGGGCCCCGCAATGGCTGCAGGACTACCGCGACGACGTCGGTGCGCCGGACCTCCAGTCGGCCGTGTCGGTGAGCGCAGGGTGGAGCGTCTTCGCGATGGAGGACGGAGCGGTCTACAACACCTACCGCCGCTATCCACCGCTTGTGGGGCCGCCCTACGCGCCGTTGCTCGAGTTCGTGCCAAAGCCGTGACATCCACAACTTGCGCGCCTGCCTTGGCGAAGCGGGCATTCGCCAATAGAGAGCGTGTCATGCAAGCACGTGACCGCTTCTTATCGCGGGGATGTTCCTAAGGCGGAGGCCCTAAAATCAGCCGCGAGCGAAGAAGACGCAGATGCGGAATTAGCGTGCCGTCCTCGCCGCTTCCGCCTCGGCAGCGCGAGCAAGGTCTTCGACCCACTGCTGATGATAGCGGTAGAGCCCACCGGGGTGCTTGTGTCCGAGCACGTCGAGGAACCAAGGGCCCTGCTGCGTCTCTTCCGTCAGCACATGGCAACCCGTGTCCGTGGGAGTGATGACCCAACCGTGATAGGCGGTCGAGCCGGTCTCGTCGCCGTCGACCACCGTTTTCCACGCGAGCCTGTGGCCGGGCTCGCACTCCGTCACGACAAGGCTCATCGGAAATCCAACTGTCACCCGACTGAATCTGGTTCCGAGCGCCAGTTTAGGCTCACCGGTCAGGATCTTAACCTGATCCTCAGGAGGAAAGTAGCTCGACCAGTTCTTGGCGTCGACCAACAGCTCCCACACCACTTCAGGCGGGGCTTTCACGTCAATGTCATTGAGCGCGTAGATCGACGAAATCTTCGGGTCGAAATGGTCAGGCCATATTACACGATCATACATGGCTCAAGCCTGCTTCTTGAAGAGATCTTTGAAAATTAAAGGCGCCCAAGTGTTTCCTCGCGCCTGAATGAGCAGCCCACCCTCTGCGAGCCTTCCAAGGTTGACCGGTGCATAGCCGAGTTGCTCGACCAGCGTGGACACCACCGGAAGGGCGCTGTCCTTGTCGCTGGAGAGAAAAACCACTCGCCGCCAGCCGTCGATGGAGGGCTCCTGAGCAAGGACGCCTGCAGGCAGGTGGTTGAACGCCTTGACAAGCGCGGCAGCGCCAAACGCCTTGGCGACCACGGCCGAAGACGGGAGGCTGCCCAAATCGCTTGGTCAGACGCCGTGGGCGTTCGTCACATCGATAATGATCTTGCCCCCCAGTCCTTGGCAGTGTTCGCAACCTCCCCGTGCGCCCAGAACGGAACAGCCAGCAGGATAATATCGGCCTTGATAGCTTCGTTCAGGGAGCTGGGGATGACCGTGGTTCCGATGGCCGTTGCGAGCGGCGCGAGCGCCTTGGGCGCACGTGTGCTTGCTATGGCCACTTCGATACCCTTGCGGGCGAACATTTTCGCGAGCGCCTGACCGACGGCCCCGGCGCCTATGATTGCGTAAGTCATTTCATATCTCCAGATCGGCGAATTGCCGGTACGTTCTGGAGCTTAGCTAAGGTCGTGGAGCCTCAACCGGGATTGGCGATTTCTCGACAGCGGCTGTGCATCGGCGCACCATTCACGGATCGGTCGCGCCTCAGCGTCCCAGTGAAGGTCGACATCCGTGGCCAGGGACAGTCGCTCGTCATTCGCTGGAGTCGGGTTGTCCCGCCAATAGCGGCGCGTATGCGGCGAGCCCCTGCCGTTCGCAAGGCCGCTGCCAGCGCGTCCATCAAGTACGGCCGAAACAGATTAGTTCGCACGTAGCCGCCGACCGAGAAAGCAGACACCGCAAGCGAGGACTCCGGAGGTCGCGGTTGCGCCCTTAAGCCCCGCCTGGCCGACCAGATAGAAGATCGCATTGCCCTCGCCGCCCGGCATCGTCTCCCTGAACTAGATGCGGCTGTTGGGCTGGATTGCTGGCTCAGACCGAGCAGGGTCTCCGCTGCACCTCGACGCCGAGGTCGCGCAGATCGTGGCCGTTGCCGCGCCGCGCCGATTTTTTGGAGTGGTAGGCCGCGCCCGACGCGGCGAATTCGTAATCCTACTCGGCGGCCGTCTCCGCTGGCGCCCCTGCCGGCCGCGAAGGCTCGGCCTCGGCACGGGGCTTGCGCCGCGAAAACAGCGACCTGAGCGTGACGTAGAACACCGGCGTCAGGAAAAGGCCGACGAAGGTGACGCCGAGCATGCCGGAGAATACCGCGGTGCCGAGCGACTGGCGCATTTCTGCGCCCGGGCCCGTTGCGATCATCAGCGGCACGACGCCGAGGATGAACGAGAAGGCGGTCATCAGGATCGGCCGCAGCCTGAGCCGGCAGGCTTCGACGGCAGCCTCGGCGGCCGACAGCCCGCGTTCCTGCGCCTGCCGCGCGAATTCGACGATCAGGATCGCGTTCTTGGCGGCAAGCCCGATTAGCACGATGAGGCCGATCTGCACGAGGATGTTGTTGTCCAGCCCTCGGAACGACACGCCGAGCAACGCCGCGAGCACGCCGAGCGGCACCACCAGCACAATGGCGAACGGCAGCACCAAGCTTTCATATTGCGCCGCCAGCGCCAGGAACACGAACAGCACCGAAAGTCCGAAGATATAGAGAGCGGCATTGCCGGTGTTGCGCTCCTGATAGGCGAGCTCGGTCCATTCATAGGAGGTACCGGCCGGCAGCGTCTTTGCCGTGATCCCTTCCATCAATGCCAGCGCGTCGCCTGTGGAAACGCCGGGCGCGGCGTTGCCCTGCAGCGGCACCGAGACGTACATGTTGTAGCGCTGGACCAGCGCCGGGCCGGTGGCGTCGCGGATCTCGACCAACGTGCCGAGCGGAACCAGCGCGCCGGTCGCCGAGCGCACCTTCAGTTTCAAGATGTCGGCGCGATCTAGGCGGAACGCCTGGTCGGCCTGCGCCCGCACCTGGTAGACGCGCCCGAAAGCGTTGAAGTCGTTGACGTAGGCGGTGCCCAAATTGATCGACAGCGTCTCGAAGATGTTGGGGATCGGCACGTTCAGGATGCGCGCCTTGTCGCGATCGATCGCCAGGAAGAATTGCGGGCTCGACACGGAGAAGGTGGTGAACACGCCCGTCAGCCCCGGCGTCTTGTTGGCCTTGCCGGCGATTTCGTAGGCAAGCGCCAGGATCTGCCGCATATCGGCGCTGTTGCGCTCCTGGATCTGCAGCTTGAAGCCGCCGGCATTTCCGACGCCGCGGATCGGCGGCGGCGGCAGTGCGATAATGAAGGCTTCCTTGATGCTTTGCAGGCTGCCGAACAGATTGCCGATGACCTGGGTCGCCGACTGGTCGGCTTTCAGTCGCTCGTCAAACGGCTTGAACCTGGCGAAGATCACGCCCGCATTGCTAGCGTTGGTGAAGGTCGCGCCGGAGAAGCCGGCGAAGGCGACTGCGTAGTCGACGCCGGGCGTTTTCTGGATGATCTGCGACGCCTGCTGGATGACCGCATCGGTCCTCGACAAAGACGCGCCGTCCGGCAACTGGACGACGACGATCGCATAGCCCTGGTCAAGCGACGGAATGAAACCGCGCGGCACCGCCTGCACCAGGTAGACCGTGGCGTAGATGAGGCCCGCGAAAACAGCCAGCATGGCGGCGATCGTTATCCACGAGCCGATCAGCACGCGGATGATGCTCGAATACCAGTGGGCGACCCTGTCGAAGCCGCGATTGAAGCCCTCGGCGAGCGCCCGTCCGAACCGCGCCAGGAAAAAGCGCGGCGGCGCCGCCGCGGCGTGGTGCGGCTTGAACAGCAGTGCGGCCAGCGCTGGCGAAAGCGTCAGCGAATTGAATGCCGAGATCGCCGTCGACACCGCGATGGTGATCGCAAACTGCAGGTAGAACTGCCCAGAAATGCCGGGGATGAAGGCTGTCGGTACGAACACGGCTATCAGCACCAGCGAGATCGCGATGACCGCGGTTCCGACTTCGTCCATGGTCAGGTGCGACGCCGGATTGGGCGCCAGCCCTCTGGCGATATTGCGCTCGACGTTCTCGACCACGACGATCGCATCGTCGACGACGATGCCGATCGCCAGAACGAGGCCGAACAGCGTCAGCATGTTGAGCGAGAAGCCGGCGGCGTAAAGCACCGCCAGCGTGCCGATCAGCGACACGGGGATCGCCACGATCGGCACGATCGCCATGCGCCACGATTGCAGGAAGACGATGATGACGATGATGACCAGCAGCATCGCCTCCAGGATTGTCTTGTAGACCTCCCGGATCGACTCGGCGACGAACTCGGTCGGATTGTAGACGATGTCGTAGCTCAACCCCTTCGGGAAGTCGCGGGAAAGCTCCTTCATCTTGTCCTGGATTTCCGCCGCTGCGGCAAGCGCATTGGTGCCCGGCCGCTGGAAGATGGCGAGCGCCACCGCCGGTTTGCCGTTGAGATAGGAGTTGGTGACGTAATCCTTGGCGCCGAGCTCGATGCGCGCCACGTCCTGCAGCGAGATCAGGCGGCCGTCGTCGGTCGATTTGACGATCACGTATCGGAAGTCGCGTGCGTCGTTGAAGCGGCCTTGCGTGGTGACCGTGTACTGGAACGCCGTGCCGGTGCTGGTCGGCGGCGCGCCGATCGCGCCACCCGACACCTGGACGTTCTGGTCGCGCAGCGCCTGCACCACATCGCCCGAGGTCATCCCCAGGGCGGACAGTTTTTGCGGATCGAGCCAAATGCGCAGCGAATATTCGCGTTCGCCGAAGATGATGAGGTCGCCGACGCCGTCGAGTCTGAGCAGTATGTCGCGCACCCGCGAGCGGGCGTAGTTCGAGACGTAGAGCTGGTCGTAGGTATTGTCGGGCGACAGCATGTGCACGACCATCATCAGGTCGGGCGAGCTCTTGGTGGTCGTTATGCCGAGGCGGCGGACTTCTTCGGGCAGGCGCGGCTCGGCGACCGATACGCGGTTCTGCACCAGCACCTGCGCCTGGTCGAGATCGGTGCCCAGCTTGAATGTGATGGTCAGCGCCATCGCCCCGTCGCCCGACGAATAGGACGACATGTAGAGCATGCCCTCGACGCCGTTGATCTCCTGCTCGATCGGCGTTGCCACCGTCGCTGCGACCGTCTCGGCGTCGGCGCCCGGATACTGCGCGCGAACGACGATGGTCGGCGGCGCGATCTCGGGATATTGCGCGACCGGCAGCTGGGTATAAGCAATCCCGCCGAGGATCAGCAGGATGACCGAAACGACCGATGCGAAGATCGGACGGTCGACGAAGAAATGTGCGAACCTCATTGCTGCAACTCGGCGATCTCGGCCTTGGGCGGCAACGTCACCATTTCGACCTTCACCTTGGTGCCGGGCCTGGCGTGCATCAGCCCGTTGACGATGATCGTCTCGTTGCCGGTCAGGCCCCCGCGGATCACCCGGTAGCCGTCGAGAAGCGGGCCGGTGCGCACGGGCTTCGCCGACACCATCCCGGCCTCATCCACCAGGAACACGATGCGGCGATCCTGATCGGCGCCGATCGCCTCGTCGGGCACCAGCACGCCGCTATGCGGCAGCGACCCCGGCACGTTGATGCGCCCGAACATGCCTGGCTGGAGAATGCCGTCGGTGTTGGGAAACCTTGCACGCACCCGCATGGTGCCGGTCGCGTTGTCGATCCGGTTCTCGGCAAAATCGAGCTTGCCTTTGAATACCGCCTCCGCGCGGTCGGCGACGCGAACCACCACCTCGAGCCCGCCGGCGCCTTCCTGCATGCTGCCGCCGCGCTCCTTCGCGTCCCGGGCGTAGCTGAAATACAGGCGCTCATCGACGTCGAAATAGAAGTCAATCGGATCGCGCGTAACGATTGTCGTCAGCAAGGTGGAATCCGGCTGCACGAGGTTGCCGACCGACACCAGCCGGCGGTCGATGCGGCCGGACAAGGGCGCCTTGATCTCGGTGAATTCCATGTTCAGGCTAGCCGTCGTCAGCGCAGCTGTCGCGCCCTGCATCTGCGCCTGCGCCGAAAGGTATTCCCGCCGGCGGTCGTCGAGCGTCGCGGTTGAGATATTGCCGGTCTTGGCGAGTTCGTCGGCGCGATCCAGCTGCATCTTGGAGAATTCGAGCAGACTCTTGGCGACGTCCACTTGCGACTTGGCGGCATCATAAGCCGCCTGGTACGGACGCTGGTCGATGGTGAAGAGCAGGTCTCCCTTGTTGACCAGTGCGCCGTCCTGGAAGCTGACCTTGTCCAGATAGCCGCTGACGCGCGAACGGATGGCGACCTGGTCGACGGCTTCGAAGCGCCCGACGAACTCGTCGTCTTCGACGATTTCACGGACCACTGGCTTGGCCGCCGTCACCACGGGTAGCTGCTGGTCCTGCGCAAACGCAGTGCTGAAAGCCATGCCGAGCAGGAATGTCGCCGATACGGCGGCGCGGGCAAGCCAGTCGGCCGATCGACGGGCTCGCCCGCCCGCGTCGCGATGCAATTGCCCATTCTCTAGGGTGTCCATTTGCGTCCCCGCTCGCTGGACCCGGAGGCCGGTTGATCCGCTTCTACGTTCAAGCTACTCGTCGAAATCAGAGCACTGCAGTGTTGTGCATGGCAAGATGATCATTTTCCATGTGGGCTGAAATGTCCACCCTGTGGCTGCCCCGCCACCCGCGACTGGCGACGCAGATCCACCGGGCGATCCGGGATGCCATTGAGACGGGGCGGCTAGACCTGTGAGCAGATCTTGGTCCCGTCGGGCTGAACGTCCGCAATCCTTCTTCAAACGTTAAAGCCGCCATTCCGCCATCGTGATGAGTTTCGGGCGCCGGCAGGCGTACGAAAGTCCGCGACGAAGGAACCCGTGGGCCACAGGCGATGGCTATGGGGATTTCGGATTTCGGCGGATGTCGGCGATGGCGTGACCGCCGTCGGGAAGCTCAGGGGTGAATGCGGACAGACCGCTTCGTTGCGCCTCCGCGCGGTCTTGTCGGGACGGTGGGCGGCTGGGCGCGGCTCTGTCGGCGTCGATAATCACCATAGACGTGCGTCGATCCGTTGCCGAAGGCTGAGTGCCTGCAGCTGAAGGCTGAACCATTCCATGCCGGGGTCATGGCGTACTGCTCCCGGTCGACGGGGAACCGTGTGGCGGTCCGCGCGGCTGCTCCAAGGTTTGCGGGTCGATTGCTTTCTCGACCTGTTCGCGCTGAACCGGTCGGTTGGATCCTTTTCCTACCCAAGAATCTACCTGATCGCCCGCACCTGCATTTCTGAGACGGTCCAGGATGTCGCCGAGGCCGCCGTGGGAGCCGGCGCTAGCGTTGGGATCTGTCGATTTCCTGCCAGCGATCAGCTCGCCGATCTTGTCCCTGTTCTTGTAGGCAAGCAGGCCAAGCAACGCTATGGCCACCTTTCCTATGTCAAGGCTCATTTCGTATCTCCTTCCACAAGAAAGCAAAAGCCATGCGCTTTTGAAAGGTTCCACGGTTCGGCCTCCCACCGGGAATTCCGGGCTAGCCCCGAACCTGCTGTATATTAACATCTGCGGAGACTTTCGGGCTTTTCGCGTGTTGGAACTTTGTCCTCCAGCTACATAGCAATCGTGATCGGCTGTCGGTCACACCTGGCCTGTCGGCTTCGGTCGGCGGACTTTTTGTTGCGTTGGGTGAACATCCGCCTGCGGCGATGGTTCGATAAGTAGCACTATCCCCCAGATCGGGCCCCGCATAGGAGAGCGCCGCTTGGCCTCGAGAAGCAAAGACACGACAGAGCGCACGTCAGATGCCGCACGGGCGCTGATCGACGACGAGCGCACGGCACGAGACGCAAAGACCGCTCGGGTCCGGGAGCAGCGGCTGAGGGCTGAAACCAATTGGGACCACGCGATGGAGCAGCTTCGCAGTGAAATGGCGTTGTTGGCGGATCCGGGATTTGGGTCGCGCTGGCCGCAGTTCTGGTTCGCTACGGAATCGGCGCTGCAATGCTTCTGGGGTAGTTCCCTACAGGTGGCGGTTTTTCGCGTTTCTTCGCGGCGAAACGTTTCGCTGCTCAGAGATGATCCGGGGCCTCTTGGGAACTAAGGGTCCGCTTGCCAAATCCAGCAATGGCCGGCGGACCCCGTCAGCGCATGAAGGGACTTTTTATGCGCCAAATCTCCTCCCGGAGATGACGCTACCAACAGGCAATGGCGAGGGCTGGTTCCCGCCGCGTCTTGCGCACCGGACCATTGCGCGGCCAGGCCAGACTTAAGTCCTACGGTCTAGTGGTTTAAGCCCCTTCGAGGAACGTTCGTTGGTTGGCTCGCGTTGAGGTGAGCTTGGCGCGATGAAGCTGCGTCCCGGCAAAATCTCAACAAGGAGACGGCTATGAGAATGCATCTTTCCACCGCAGCGGCGGGATTTCTGTTGTTGGCCGGCATTGGTGCCGCTGCCGCCCAGGACGTGATCATCGAACCGCAGCAGGAAACCGTCATCAAGGAATACGTCAAGAAGCAGCCGCTCGCTTCGGTGAAAATTCCTGGGGTGGAGCTCAACATCGGCTCGCCTCTGCCCGATACAGTCGAGCTTCATGAAGTGCCAAACGTCAAATACCGTTATGTGATCGTCGACAACCGGACCGTTCTGGTGGATCCGAGCACGCGCAAGATCATCAAGGTCTACGACTGAGCTGATCTTGGAAGCGCTGGCCCGGATAGCGGTGGCAATCGCCAATAGTCCGGGTCAGCCGTTCCACAGTTTCGATCATCGCCTTTGCAAACGCCTCGCCTTCATGCACCCGTGGGTCCATAGAACAAGTGAACGCATCCTCAGGAGGCGAGGTCGATTGCCCGTCCCACGAGTTGGCCGCCGTGCTGCCACCGGATCGATTGTTGAAGAGATCAGCTGGGCGTATCATCGCGCGGCAATGGCGATCTGCGGCTTGACCTTGGCGTTTCCTTCTACGTCCCGTTGTCGGCCGCGATCCGCCGCCTGAGGCTGGTGCGAGCTTGCTCGGCGAAAATTGAGCGCGGGCGACCGGCGATATATGGGGTGGCTGCCCGAACGATTGCCAAGAGTCTTCGCGGCATCGTCCCACTGAGGTTTGCACTCGACGCGTACCATATGAGCGGTGGTCAAGGCATTTGGCCCGCGGCATCCAGCGGGATTTGTTGGTGACCCAGGAGACACTCGGCATGAGTAACGTCGTAACGCTTCATGGTGACAAGCGCTGGAAAGCGGTTCTAGTCTCCGCCCACCAGAACGGCCCCGTTGCGATCGAGCATTTTCTAGAAGAGATTTCCGAGCTTCATAACGTCATTGAACACGGCCCGGAATACCCTGATCACGTGCATGGTGACAATCAACCGCACGGACGGTGGTGAGGAACAGAACAGCCAGGAAAAGGCGCGCCTTGAACATCGGTGAAATCGCGAACCGTCTTATCCGGGCTGCCGAGATCGAGCGCGCCAGCCATGTGCGTGTAGAGCCGGCCGCGCCTGGTAGTCAGCAGCTCGCTAGGCCCAGACCTACACCGAGCTGGGTGGTTCTAGGTGGGGCGTCCATCTCGAACACCGACAGCAATATGATCAAAACTGTGAAAGCCGTGTCGATGCCAACGCGAACCGCAGCCCTGACCGCCTTCGCTTCGCGGTGTCGGAGCGCAAACCTCTGCAGCCACAGGTTCTCGATAATGTTGAGCATGTATTCCGAGCCGGCGGCCCTATATCGAGAAGTTAATTGGCCCTGAGATAGGGTTGGCGTTGCCGCCTGAACACCGGCCTTGCTCGCACCGCCTGTCACGATCCACAATCTACCGCAAAGATCGCCGAGGGGACGTTCCCGGCCCAGTTCTGGATCAGCGTCAACGGCGCAGGATGGCGGGAATCCGATATCAACGGGTGGGTTGCCGATCCGGTCAGGTGGGGCCAGAGGGAGAAGCCGGCTGTGACCGGTGAGCGGAAACGCACCGGTAGAGAAAGAGCGGGCCAATGGTCATGGCGACGCGACGGCCCCGGATCCCGAGGCGCTGCGAAAGGTCAACGACGTGGCCTCCAGCTTGCGCACATCATCGGCCGCCGCATGGCGCGTGAGGATTTTGCCGCGCGCACGGCAACGAACGACAACAAACCTCTGAACACCCCGACCATGGAAGACGAGGCCGCCAGGGAGTAAAGAGACAGCCTCGAGACATGCTCGAGACGATCTTTTCCCTTCCGCTGCATCGCAGCATATGATATGTATAAGGCATATCACTGGAGTGTGCGATGCGAGCCCTTATCGACATGAACGATGCCCAGGTTGAAGCCCTCGACAGTCTTGCCAAACGGGCGCGCCAATCCCGTGCGGCCCTGATCCGGGCGGCAATAGACGATTATCTCGACCGCCATCATCGCGAACAGGTCGAGGAAGGCTTCGGCCTGTGGGGTAAGCGCAAGGTTGATGGGCTGGTTTATCAGGAGAAAGTGCGCCGCGAATGGTAGGCGCGCTTTTCGATACCAATATCCTCATCGACTATCTGAACGCCGTCCCCCAGGCCCGCGAGGAAATCGAGCGCTTCGAAAGCCGTGCCGTCAGTATCATCACCTGGATGGAAGTGATGGTGGGCGCAAACGCCGATCTCGTCGAGCCGACCCGGCTTTTCCTCGAAGGCTTCAAAGTCATCGCTCTGGACGACGAGATCGCCAACCGTGCAGTAGCGCTGCGGCGAGCACATCGTATCAAGCTGCCCGACGCCGTGATCTGGGCTACATCGCAGACCGCCGGACGCTTGCTTGTGACCCGCAATACCAAAGACTTTCCACCTGACGATCCGGGGATTCGCGAACCATACACCCTGTAGCGAACGCGCCCCCGGCCCGTGAAGGGAGAGCCAGCCCCATGACCCGTATTGCCTTTTACGCCCATTATTCCTCCGACAACCAGCGCGACGTCCTCCATCGAGGACCAGTTGCGCCAGTGTTGTGAGCGCACCGCGCGAGGGGGGCCGAGTAGAGAACTAATCCGACCGGGCCATCTCGGGAACATCCTTATCCGCTCCGGTATTCAGTCGGTTCTTGCCGATGCTCAGGCGGGCCGTTTCGACCTGGTTCTGTCGGAGGCGCTGGATCGCATCAGTCGCGATCAGGACGTGGCAGGTGTCTTCCGGCGCCTGAGTTTCGCAGGGGTGACGATCGTCACCCTGTCCGAGGGCCAGAAAATGGCGGCGGTCGAAGGGCAGCACGGAATCGCGCGCGTCGAGGGTTCGGCCTGTGTAGCGACGATTTAGCATTCTGGGGTTTTTGGAGGTTGCCCTGTTACTGCCTCGTTTCCCTCTGGCGGGCGCCCGACACTAGCGGAAAGCCCGTATATTCCGGAACAAAGGAGTCTCGCGGATGACCACCACCGTCACCACCGCCGCCGTCTTGAAAAATTTCGGCGCCTATCAGGATGCCGCGGTGCACGACCCGGTCACCAAGAACGGTCGCCCGCACACGGTGCTGCTGGCCTACGAGGATTTTGTCCGGCTGTTGAAGCGCGACCGGCGGGTCGAGCTGACAGCAGAGCTCGGCGCGGACGAGGTCGCCGCGCTCGAAGCCTCTGAAATGGAGCCGGAGTCTTCATCTTCCTGATCTCAGGGAAGCAGACGGGCGGACGCTACATGCAGATGGACATATTCGTGCCTAGCGGCGGCTCGCCGCCGCAACCGGCGCGACTTCGAGGAATGTTACTTCAGCAGTTTGATCAGCACTGCGAAAGCCGCGTCAATGTCGGCGCGAACCGCCGCCCGAACCGCTTCCGCATTGCGGTCTCGCAGAGCTGCAAACATCTGCTGATGGTGCTGGTTGGCGGTCGAATAGTTTCCAGAATCGTGCAGCATGTTGAAATAGGGGCTGATCTGCAGCCACAGGTTCTCGATGATGCTGAGCATGTTTTCCGAGCCCGCGGCCCGGTAGATGGAAAAGTGAAAAGCGTAATTGGCCCTGAGATAGGATTTTACGTCTCCGGCGGCATTGGCCTGCTCGAGTGCCTCCAGATGCTGGCCCAGCAGCATCACGCCGTGATCGTCAATGCGTTCTGCGGCCCATGCGGCGGCGATCGCCTCGATTTCAAACCTGACGTTTCTGAGATCGATGAGTCGCGCACGACTTAATGCCGGGATACCGATCGAACGGCCCGAAACCACCATCAATGCGTTGGCGGCGCTCAGACGCCGCAGTGCCTCCCGAACCGGCATCGGGCTGACGCCAAAAGCGTCGGCAAGGCTCTGCACCGTCACCATTTCACCTGGAACGATACTGCCATCGAGGATCAACTCGGTAACGTGCCGGTAGACCCTGTCCTGCAGGGTTTCCCTGGAAAGTGGCGTGATTTCGACGCCCGGCTTCCTGAATGCCGCCCCAGCCATTTCTGCCAACCTTCCCCCATTCGGGCGACGCTCTTGTCATACCCGGCGCCTGTGCCCGGAATGCAAGGTTCGAATTGCCGCGTCAAGCGCCCGCGTGTCCAGCTTTGCCTCTCAGGCATTTCATCATTGATCTTTGATCAAATAATGATACGGTCAGCCGCATCGAATGACAAGGCGTACGTCTCGTGCCCTTGGGAGGCATTCGGTCGTCTGAACTGGGAGGAGTTTCGAATGGGTATCGGATGGAAAGCCCGGCGGCTTGCGCTGCTTGCCGGCATGGCTGTTTGCGCTTTTGGGATGTCCGGCGCAGAAGCGGCCGGAAAGCACAAGATATTTCTCAGCATGAGCTTCATCGGCAATGATTGGCAGGCCGAGGCCGCCAACATGGTCAAGGCAATGGCCTCGCACAAGAGCATGGTCGACAAGGTAGACCTTCAGGTCCAGGTGGCGGGGCCGAACGCACAGCGCCAGATCCAGCAGATCAATGCCATGGTCCAGGCCGGCGCCGAAGCCATCGTGATCTTCCCGATTTCGCCGACAGCCCTCAACCAGGTGGTGAAGAACGCCTGCGATAAGGGCGTGAAGGTGTTTGCCTATGATGCCGAGATCACGGAGCCTTGCGCCTACAATGTCCATATCGACCAGGAGGAGGCTGGCCGCGTAACGGCGGAGTGGTTGGTCAAGAAGCTCAATGGCAAAGGCAACATCATCGCGGTAACCGGCGTTCCTGGCACCTCGGTCGATGATCTGCGCACCAAGGCCGCGAAGGAGGTGTTTGCCAAGCACCCCGACATCAAGATCGTCGGCGAGGCTGTCGGCATGTGGAGCCAGGCGGTGGCGCGTACCGAACTTTCCAAGATATTGGCGACGCGCAGCTGGGACGACATCAACGGGTTATGGATGCAGGTCGGCTGCTTCACCGCCAATTCCATGCAGCTCGAGGCCGGCAAGAAGAGCAGCGAACTCCTGCCTTGCGCAGGCGAGGGTTCGAATGGCGGGCGTATCCAGATGCTGCCGGAGGGCACGGAGGTCGAGGGCGCGACCTCTCCCTATGCGCCGCTCGGCGCGTCGCGCATCTCCTACGCCTCGCCGCCTTATTCCGGGGCGCTCGCTCTCAAGCTTGCCGTCGAAGCACTTGAAGGCAAGGACGTTGCCAAGAAGACGATCCTGCCGCTGCCGGTCGTCACCAACGAGACGATAAAGCTTTGCGACGAGGGCACCTGGGCGGAGATGAAGGCGGGTTGCAACGCGTTCAAACCGTCGCTGGTCTCGAACCCAGGCTGGTTCGCCTCGATCTTCTCCGATCAGACACCTGAAATCGGTCTCGCAGCAGCCCTTGTAGGCCAGCCTGAGGAGTAGGCACTCCGAAAGTGGGCGTGGGGTGCTTTCGAGGCGCTCCACGCACCTTTCATGCAGGCCGGGACTGGGATCATGATGTCAGCGCATTCGACAGCTGTCGGCATAGAGGGCGTCCGCAAGGCGTTTGGCGCAACAGTCGCCCTTGATGGCGTTTCCTTCGAGATCGCTTCCGGCAGCGTGCATGCCTTGCTTGGCGAGAACGGTGCGGGCAAGTCCACGCTCGTCAAGCTGCTGTCGGGGCTGGTGCGGCCCGACGACGGGCAAATCACCCTGTCAGGCGAACCGGCGTCACTGGGTTCGCCGCGGGCCGCGCATGCCAAAGGCGTCCAGACAGCCTTCCAGGAAATGACCTTGGTACGCGATCTCAGCGTTCTCGACAACATGTTGCTGCCTTACGCGCCCGTCGGCCCAGTCGGCCTGATAAGGCGGTTGAGCGCGCGTAGGGCAGTGCGCAAGCACATCTCCGATCTGGGGTTTACGGTCGATCTCGATGCCGAAGTAGCGACTCTCGATCTCGCCATCCGCCAGAAGATCGAAATCGCGCGCGCGCTCTATCGCAAGCCGCGCATCCTACTGCTCGACGAGCCGACCTCGACGCTGTCGGGTGGCGACGTCGAGTGGCTTGCCGCGATCATCGCGCGGTTGAAAGCGGCCGGTACCACGGTCGTGTTCATCACCCATCGCATGCGCGAGGTGCGGGCTTTCTGCGACACGCTGACCATTCTCAGGAACGGCCACCACATCGTCACCGCGCCGGTTGCCGACGTTTCGGATGGTGAGGTGATTGAAAAAATCATCGGCCGCAGCATCGCCCAGACCTTCCCGCCGAAACCAGAAAGCGAGGCCGCCTTTGGTCCGCCGGTGCTCGGCGTGCGCGATCTCAAAGCCGGGAGGAAGCTCGACGGCATCGATTTCGACCTGCGCAAGGGCGAGATCCTCGGCGTTGCCGGATTGCAGGGCATGGGTCAGCTCGACCTGTTCCTCGCCTGTTTCGGCATGGCCGAGATCGAGCGCGGCCACATCCTGGTCGACGGGCGCCCAGTGTGGCTCGGCTCGCCCGCGGATGCGCTCAAGCCCAATATGGCAATCGGGCTGGTGCCGGAGGACCGCAAAACCGAAGGCCTGTTCCTGAAACTTTCGGGCCGGCAGAATGCATCGCTGCCGGTCGTCGCGCGCTTCACCCGTTATGGCCTGATCAGAACAGACGAGGAGGCAAAGGCCGTACAGTCCGCCTTCTCGACCGTGGAGGTCGACCGCAGTGCCTTGTGGACAAGGGCAGGGGCCTTCTCGGGCGGCAACCAGCAAAAGATAGTCATTGCCAAATGGCTCGTCGCCGAAAGCCGCATCCTGCTGCTTTTCGATCCGACCCGGGGCATTGACGTGGGGACCAAGCACGAGCTCTACGTGATGATGCGCGACTATGTGGCGGCCGGCGGCTCGATCCTTCTGCATTCAACCGAAATTCCCGAGCTGGTCCATCAATGCGACCGGGTGCTCGTCCTCTATGACGGCCATCTGGTGGCTGAGCTTGCCGGCGACGAGATCACCGAAGGCGCGATCATGCGGCCGGCGCTTGGCCACCGGGACGTGGTCCGGGAGGCGGCGGAATGAGTGTGACGAGCTCGGCCGCCGCGGCACCGACCGCGACATTGGCGCGGCTCCTCGCGCGGCATCACGGCGCCATCATCGCGGCGATCGTCTTTGCCCTGCTCCTGCTGATCGTCGATCTGGTCAGTGCCGGGCGGCTCACCTATTTCGACATTTCGTTCCTGTCGAGCGGCGGCGCCACTTCCGCATTGGCGGCGATCGGCCAGACGCTCGTCATCCTGTCCGGCGGTTTCGACCTGTCCGCCGGCGCGGTGATCTCGCTGGTCAATGTCGTCCTGGCAAACGGCATGGATCCGATGGCGACCGGCACGAGTGTCGCGCTGTGGACTTTGGCCGGAATTGGGGTCGGCATGCTGGTCGGCGCCTTCAACGGCTTCTTCATTGCCGTCCTGCGCATGCAGCCTATCGTCGTCACGCTGTCGACCATGTTCATCCTGCAGGGGGTAACGCTGCTGGTCATGGACAAGCCCGGCGGCTTCGTCTCGCCCGATCTTGGCGCCTTCTATCTCGGTGATGCTATCGCCGGCTGGCTACCGATGCCGCTGGTGGTCATCGGCGTGGTCCTGCTCGGCTGGTTCTGGCTCGAAGGCACACGCTTCGGGACGGCGCTTTATGCCGTCGGCAGCGATCCGGACGCAGCCGCGTCGGTCGGCGTGCGGGTCGTTCTCGTACGCTTCCTGGTCTATGTCATTGCCGGCGGCTGCTATGGGCTTGCCGGCGTTTTCATCAGCGCCCAGACGGGCAGCGGCGATCCGCTGGTCGGCAACCCGTTGTTGCTGTCGATGTTCGCGGCGGTCGTCGTCGGCGGTACAAGGCTGGGCGGCGGTCAAGGTGGGCCCGTCGGCACTGTCTTCGGCGCCTACATCCTGATGATGGTCGTCAATATCCTGCTCGTGCTCAACGTCTCGGCCTACTATTCGACGATTGCCGAAGGCACGATCCTGATCCTTGCCGTGCTTGCCGGCTCGCTGTCGCATGGCTCCATGCTTGCCCGTCAACTGCGTGCGCTGCGGGCGCGGCTCGCCGCGTGGCGGGCCGGAATGCTGCCCTCACAGATCGATCGCACCGACCGGCGACTGCGAATTGCGCGGGGCAGCGCCGGCGGGCAGCAGGCGCCGCAGCCGGCCTTCCATGTCCGCAACGCAGAGACGCTGCGCTATGCGCTGCCGGCCTATGTCTGTCTTGCCATTGTCGTGATCGTCACCCAGATCTGGCTCGGACGCGCCATCGTCAATTTTGGCTACTGGAATTCGCTGTTCGTGCTGTCGAGCTTCCTTGCCATCCTGGCGCTTGGGCAAGGCAGCGTGATTCTTACGGGCGGACTTGACCTGTCAGTGCCGTGGATGATCGGCCTGTCGGGCATCCTGCTTGCCGGTATGGTCAACGGATCCGACGCTGCACTTGCCTATGCGCTGCCGGCGGTGCTCGCTGTCGCTTGCCTGATCGGTCTCGCCAACGGCATCGGTATCGTTTTTCTCGGCATCTCGCCAATTGTTATGACGCTGGCCACCAACGGCATTCTGCAAGGTTTCGCTTTGCTCTACTCGCAAGGCACGCCGGCCGGCTTCTCCTCGCCGATGCTGCGCTGGTTCATGACAGGCAAGGTATTCGCCATCACGCCGGTGGTGCTGTTCATGATCGCCTTCGTCGTTTTTGCCGTGCTGCTGCTCGGCCGCACCGCTTTCGGCCGCCGCGTCTACGGCATCGGCAACAGCCTGCGCGCAGCCCAGCTCTCCGGCATAGCGGTCGGTCGCACGCTCATCCTCGTCTATGTGCTGTCGGCAGTCTGCGCGGCACTGGTCGGCATCATGCTGACCGGCTTTTCCGGCCAGGCCAGCCTGGGCATGGGCGACGATTTTCTGCTGCCCTCCATCGCCGTCGTCGTGGTCGGCGGTGCGCTGATCACCGGCGGGCGCGGCCATTATCTCGGCATGCTGGGCGGGGTGCTGCTCCTGACCGCGTTGCAGATGCTGCTCGCCGGCACGACGCTGCCTTATGCGACGCGGGCGATCCTGTTCGGGCTGGTGGTGCTCGGTGCCGTCATGGCGCTGCGTGAAAGGCGGATTCAGTGAAAGGGATGGAACAATGAGCTCAAGCGCACCGGCATCGGCGGACGAATTCCTGACCGGGCTCAAAGGCCAGCGCGTGCTGGTCACGGCGGGCGCCGGCGGCATCGGCTTTGCCATTGCAGAGACACTGTCGCGGCTCGGCGCGCGTGTCGTGATCTGCGATATTTCGGACGAGGCATTGGCGTCCGCTCCGAAAAGGATTGCCCTTGCCGCTGCGGTCAAGGCCGACGTTTCGCGCGACGACGATGTCGACCGGCTGTTCGAGACTATCAAGGAGAAGCTCGGCGGGCTCGACGCCCTGATCAACAATGCCGGCATTGCCGGGCCGACCGGCGGCGTCGATGAGATCGATCCGGCAGACTGGCGGCGTTGCATAGATATCTGCCTGACCGGCCAGTTCCTGTGCGCGCGTCGTGCCGTGCCGCTGATCAAGGCGGCGGGCGGCGGCTCGATCGTCTCGATGTCTTCGGCCGCCGGCCGCCATGGCTACGCGTTCCGAACGCCGTACTCGGCTGCCAAGTTCGGCGTTGTCGGCCTGACCCAGAGTCTTGCAAAGGAACTCGGACCGCATGGGATCAGGGTCAATGCCATCTTGCCCGGCATCATCGAAGGGCCGCGCATCGACAAGGTCATTGCCGACCGGGCAAAGCAGCTCGGCGTTTCAAACGAGGAGATGACACAACGCTATCTGCAGAACATCTCGCTGCGCCGCATGACCAGCCCATACGATGTCGCGGCGATGGTGGCCTTCCTGCTTTCCGAGGCGGGCATCAACATTTCCGGCCAGTCGCTCGGCGTCGACGGCAACGTCGAGACACTCTGAGGGGGAGATCATGGCGAAGGTAGCAATTGTCGGAAGCGGCTTCATCGGGCGAGCGTGGGCGATCAGCTTCGCTCGTGCCGGCCATGATGTGCGCATGTGGGACCAGGCGCCGGCCGCGGCCAGCGGTGCGCAGGACTATATCGCCAGCGTGCTCGGCGACCTTGCCGCCAACGATTTGCTGCGGGGACAGGCGGCCGATGCCGTGCTTGGCCGCATCACTATTGTGGCGGAGCTTGGCGAGGCCTTGGCCGATGCCGTCCACGTCCAGGAGAACACGCCGGAAAACCTCGAGGTGAAGCGGGAAGTGTTCTCCCGGATCGACGCCGTTGCCGGTCCGCAGGCGGTGCTCGCTAGTTCCACCTCGGCGCTGTTGCCGTCGAAATTCACCGATCATCTTCAGGGGCGCCATCGCTGCCTCGTCGTGCACCCGATCAATCCGCCCTATCTCATCCCGGCAGCGGAAGTCGTGCCGGCGCCGTGGACCTCCGCCGAAACGTTGGAAAGGACGCGTGCATTTCTTGTCGAGGCGGGCCACGCGCCGCTGGTGATGAAGCGCGAACTCGACGGCTTCATCATGAACCGCTTGCAGGGTGCGCTGTTGGAGGAGGCGTTCCGGCTCGTCGCCGACGGCTATGCCAGCGTCGAGGACGTCGACATGGGCCTGCGCGAGGGGCTGGCGCTGCGCTGGTCGTTCATGGGTCCGTTCGAAACGATCGACCTCAACGCGCCTGGTGGCGTGCGCGACTATGTAGAGCGCTACCAGACGATCTATTCCAACATCTTCCCGCAGATGCTGCGTCGGGTCGACTGGGCCGGCGAAGTCATGGAGACGGTCGAGGCCGAGCGCCGCAACCGGCTGCCGCGGGAAGAACTTGGCGAGCGGCAGGTCTGGCGCGACCGCCGACTGATGGCGCTGGCGGCGCACAAGAAAAAAGCGGATCAGGAGTTTGGACGATGACGGAAACAAGCCGCAAGCCCGGCGCCCAGCAAGCCAAGAAGGTCATCATCACCTGTGCGGTGACGGGGGCAATCCATACGCCGACCATGTCGCCCTATCTGCCGATCACGCCGGACCAGATCGCCTCGGAGGCGATTGCGGCGGCCGAGGCCGGTGCAGCGATCCTGCATCTGCATGCCCGCGACCCCGAGACCGGCAAGCCCGACCAGACGCCGGAGGCGTTCGGGCGTTTCCTGCCGCGCGTCAAACAAGGCACCAATGCCGCCATCAACATCACCACCGGCGGCAGTCCCTACATGAAGCTCGAGGAGCGTGTGCGCCCCGCCGCGCAGTTCAAGCCGGAAGTCGCCTCGCTCAACATGGGATCGATCAATTTCGGGCTCTATCACCTCGTAGACAAATACGAAACGTTCAAGTTCGACTGGGAAAGGCCGCACCTGGAAGCGACGCGTGACCTGGTCTTCCGCAACTCGTTCAAAGACATCGAGTACATACTGGAGACCTGTTACGACAACGGCACGCGCTTCGAGTTCGAGTGCTACGACATTGCCCATCTCTATAACCTCTCCCATTTCGCCGATCGCGGGCTGGTGAAACCACCGTTCTTCGTGCAGTCGGTGTTCGGTCTGCTCGGCGGCATCGGCACGCATCCGGAAGACGTGGCCCATATGAAGCGCACCGCCGACCGGCTGTTCGGCGAGCAGTACCGCTGGTCGGTGCTGGGGGCTGGCGCCAGCCAGTTGCGCATCGCTGCACAATCGGCAGCGCTTGGCGGCAACATCCGCGTCGGGCTTGAAGACAGTCTTTGGGCCGGCAAGGGCAAGCTTGCCAAGTCGAACGCCGAGCAGGTGGTGCTTGCCCGCAAGATCATCGAAGGACTCGGGATGGAAGTGGCGACGCCCGACGAGGCCCGCGAAATCCTGTCATTGAAGGGCGGCGACCAGGTCGCGTTCTGACCGGTTTCTGCAAGTTCGAACAGAGGAGGACGGAATGAAGATCGAGGTCGTGGTGGACGTGAAGACCACGCTGGGCGAGGGACCGCTGTGGGACGTTGAACAGGAGCGCCTCTACTGGATCGACAGTTTCGACGGGCGCGTGTTTCGGGCGACCGCCGACGGCCGCGAGATCCGTTGCTGGGACGTGCCGATGAAGATCGGTTCGATGGCATTGCGCAAGGACGGCGGTGGCGCGGTGGTGTCGCTGCAGCGCGGCTTCCATCTGCTGGATTTCGCCACCGGCGAGGTGACGCTGATCCACGATCCAGAGCCGGACAGGCCGATGAACCGGCTCAATGACGGCAAGGTCGATCGGCGAGGCCGCTTCTTCGCCGGCTCAATGGACACCATGGAAGAGGGACCCTCCGGCGGGCTCTACCGGCTCGATCCGGATTTCTCGGTGACCCGAATAGATTCCGGCATCATCTGCTCCAACGGTCCCTGCTGGAGCCCCGACGATCGCACTTTCTATTTCGCCGACACCTGGACCGGTGAGATCTGGGCATACGACTACGACATCGCAACCGGTGCCGCCGCCAACCGGCGCACTTTCACGCGTGTCGATACCAGCCGGGGAGGGGCGGCCGACGGCTCGACTGTCGATGCCGAAGGATTCCTTTGGAACGCGCTGGTCTATGATGGCAGGCTGGTCCGCTACGCGCCTGACGGCAGCGTCGACCGTGTTATCGACATGCCCGTCAAGAAGATCACCAGCGTCATGTTCGGCGGGCCAAAGCTCGACATCCTGTACGTTACATCGATGGCCAAACCGCCGCTGCCGCGCTTTCCGGGCGACGGAGTTTTACGCGGCAGCCTTTTTGCCATCACCGGCCTCGGCGTGACGGGAGTTCCCGAGCCAAGATTTGCCGCGTAAAACGGTGCGTAGTGGCGGTCATCCTTCCCGCCTGCTTGGTGCCAACCCCAACGTCCCGCCGCAGGGCAACCGGCGCTGGAACCTCGTGCCGGGCGGTTCTGATGGAACCCACAATGACAGGCTTGGGGCGCTTCGTCTGAAGTGTGCGCGAACATGTCCCTGGAAACCATCAACCGAGCCTTGGAGACCTGCTCGGAACAAGAAATCCATCCATTAGCAACTCCAATGCCTCGAGTGCCTCTTCGTCCCGCAAATTGGTCAGAGCTACGCCGTCCACGAAGACGACCTTTTCATCGTCTATGTCGTAGACCTCCCAAAGCCCGTCCTTGATCCTTCGGATGGCGTGCCGACGCTCCATAAGCAAAATCTGATACTTGAGTCTCGGCGACGTTGGGCAGAAGATTCGGGCACGAGCCGATCAAAATAGTGGAAAACCCCAAGCCTCTGACGATGCTCTTGAAAGTTCTCGGCGACTTCCGCCGTCGGCACACTGCGGCAGTCGCTCGCGCGCTGTTTACTTGCACGAAGCAAACCTCGGCGACTGATTAACGCTTGGCACTCTCGCTCTCCGTCTCGGCCCGCGCCAGGAACTGCTCGGTTGTCGAGGGAATATGGCTTTTCAGCCAGTCCGCCATCGCGACTTCCTCTTGCAGGTTCTGCTCGCAAACCTGCGCGACCTCCGTTTCACCGACCGATTTAGCAGCGGCGATAAGGATCGTGTAGGAGGCGATTTCCATGTGCTCGAACGTGTAGCTCGCAAGTGATCCTTTCATCACCTCGTCGCCAGCGAAGACACCGCTCAGCGACTGCGCCATCGCGGTCAGCTTGCCGCCGGCATCCTTCAACGTCGAGGACCCTTGCCCGATGCGGTCGAGACAGGTTTTAAGCCGAGCCGCCTGCTGCCTGGTCTCATCGAGATGCTGCCGGATTCGGTCGCTCAATTCAGGATAGTTCTCAATACGGTTCAACTGCCCACTCAGCATAGTCTCGGCCTGCTCCTCCATGGCGTGAGCATCCCTGAGCCACTGGACAAGCCATTCACGTGATTCTGACATTTCACTATCTCCTTGATGATCTTCCAGAACTTTCAAAAGAAGATATTGTTCCTCGTTGGTTTTGGCTGCGGAACAGACATAACAGCCAGCCGCCAGCTTTATGTTGGCGGGCTTTTGCTCGTCCACACTGCCTTTCAACGAGACAGGCCGGGACCGCAAGACAGCGCGCGGCAAGCCTCACCGGTTGCGTCAGACGGGGCATCGCCGGCGATGACCATCGTTGCATATGTTCTCCAAATCGCCGGGCACCCTATGCGTGCTTGGTGCTGTCGCTCACGAGGCGGGCCAACCCGCAAAGATCAAGATACGGGTCGAACTGGTACTGGCCCGAAAAGCGGAGTGCTCCGGTGGGCCCCCGGGCAGGTCCGCATCGGACAAGAATTCGGCGCGATCCAAGAGACGCGCCGGCGTCGGCCTTACGGCGGAACTTCTCCGCCTGTTGTTTGTCTTCAGCGTGGACAAAGGCAGGTTTCGCTTCCAGGTTCGCCCTATCCGCCATGGCCGAGCAAAGCGCTGCGATTTTCTCTTTCGCCTTTTCATTCGCGGCCGCGTACAGCTTCGCGCCTTCCTGGCAGAAATTGCGAATGAGGGAAGCGTATTCGAAGCCATGCTGGGATGTGACCTTGGCGGTAGAGCGGCCGCAGGCCTGCAGGCCGATCTGGCGCGCCTCAAGAACCGCGACCCTCAGACCCGAAGCTACGCAGCAGAGAAAGGCCGCCTGCAGTCCCGCAATGCCTGCGCCGACGATCGCGACTTCGAAGTCATGATTGCTCTGCAAGGCACCAAATGAAACCTCACGCTCTCGATCGAGCCAAAATGGGATTGGCTTCATCGGCCCGGCCCTCTCTCGCGCCTTTCCAAGGCTGAAACTTTGGCATCCGAAGGTCTGCCGAACGCTTCGGATTCGGCGGCTTCCAACTCGTTGAGAGATTTTGCGAGCGCGGTACCCCAGACCATATGCACGGCGATCATAAGCAGATTTCGCTGTGCAGGATGACGCCATGCGGGAGCAAGAATTCGCGCTGCAGGAATCCAGCCCAGATAGCTCGCGGCCCACACTCCGAGGCCATAAAGCGTCCCGCTGCCGCGACGCCGTGGCAAAAGTGCGAAAATAGCACCTGTGATGGCGCCGAACCCAAAGTGTGCCAACAGAGTATTCGTTCGCGCCTGCCGTTCATCGCCGTGCATGTCCAGGTGATCGACAATTTCGCGGGGCGGCAACGGGTAGCGGCTCGTCTCGTTCAGCAACGTCTGGAGCTGTCGCATGGCGCCGGTCATCGCCATCGTTGCCGCTAGGCCGGCCAGAGCTCCCAAAATCATCCGCCGCACAACAGCCTCCTGAGGCAATCTTGCCCAACAGGGCTGCGGGTCGATTGTTCCGTGGAGCGCTATTCGAGCTTGGCGGTGTAACCTCTCCGGCAACATCTTGCAGACCGATAGGATGGCAAAAAAGCCACGCGGCACGCCTTTCCACCGCAGCGACACGGTAGCCGCTGTCACCAAGGTCATCGAGCATGCGCCGCGTGCTGCCGGGTAATGGGGTAGCTCCAACGTCGGGAAGTTCGACGGTCTTGCCTCGTCCATCTTATTGGTTGCTGACCACCCGGACAAACTCGGCCGCAGGCTCACGCCGGCCGGCTTTTGCTTGAGCCGGAGTATCGTCGTCCCAACGAGTCGCCGCTCTACCCATGATCCCTCCAAGCCTCTGGCTCACTCCCACCGCAAGGTGGCGAACCTCTTTGTCTCTGCTTCTAAGGCATCCATGGAGTTCGCTGATGGGCGATATCAACCGGACCGCATGACATCAGGCTCCTCGGCAGGCGGTTCATCTCGTCTCGGCTGAAGTTCCGGATATTCCCTCATTACGTCAGCGAAATTGACCGTCGCGATCAGATAGCCAGCTTCATCGTAGACCTTAGTCGTGGACCCGGATTGATCGACGGCGTCCGGAAGGCCCGCGACCAGCGCAGTTCGCACTCTTTCAATGGCTTTTTGGTTGGCTGCTTCGACGCTGGCGAGTTCGATCTCGAAGGCGTTCGTCTGTCCGAATTCAGTATTCTCGAAGCGAAATCTGGGCATGGGCACCTCCTGCTACCCGGAGCAATGCTCACTGGGTAATTCCGTTCCGAGGAACACGGCCCGAGAGTACGTCACTGCCCGATGGGTAGCAGCCGCAGAGCGTACCAACCGCTCTTTTTCGACCGGTGGGTCCGCGCAAAGCGCCACGGATGAAGCGTTCGCGTTTGAGCGCAGGGACGGCTACGCTCCTATTTCTGCTCCCGCCTCGCTTTCGCGGCTTCTGTCATGCGGGCACAGTCGAGTGGAGAGGACGGCGATCCATTCGCCATCCCCGGCACGGCTGCTATTCCTCTTAAGAGCGAGGGCCGGCGCGGCAGGATTGGTATTCGTGACCATCGAAGTGGGCGGGCGCCAGTATGGAGACGTAGCCAAACACACCAGACGCTTGGCCCCGATCCGGCTTTTTCGAAGCCTGGGAACAAAGATTGGGCCCAGGAGTTGGACCAAGTCCACGCCACAGGCGCTTAGACTTTCTTGTCGGGAGGGGATATGTCACGTGTCTTCAACTTCGGTTTACCGGTCTTTCTTGGTGCTGCGGCGTTCACGCTTAACGTTGCTTCGGACCCGCTGCCGCCGGATCTGACCTATCGTCCATTGCCAAGCCTGCCCTTTTCTGCGGTGAAGGAGAATGACCAAGCGCAAAAACCCGCCGTGATCGAGCGGCAGCGCAAGTTGCTCGAGAGCCGTTACAACCTGGCGGACCGGCCGATGCGGGGCGTCATGATGTCGGGCGGCCGGAAACTGGTGCAGGAGGGCGGCAGGGTCAAACTCCCGGCAGGTGAGACCTGGGACAGCCTGGCCGCCAAAACTCCCCAAGAAATCCGCGACCGCGGTTTGTTGCCGAACGGCTTCCTGCCGCTGCCGCACGTCAAGCAGGCGACCGGAGGCCAGGTCTTTCCGGAAAACCAGATCAGAGAGATCGGCGCCGATGAAGGGCGCGATCTGCGGCGCTTCGACGTCGATTTCGACCTGCCCGATTATCTTACGCCGGAATTCCCACCTCCGATATTCCTCAGCACCCACCCCGAACTGGGGGATGTGTCGCGCGGGGATCTGCTGACGATCCGCAACTTCTACGAATATATGAACGGCATCATCACACCCGTACAGATGGAAGGACTGCGTCTGCTGCTGACGCCCTTCCCACAGGAGGAATTCAATCAGACCGAGGATAGAAAGGTCGCGATGCAAAGCATGGGTGTGGCATGCCTCGACTGCCACGCGAATTTCCATACCAACGCAGCCTTTCACCTGACGCCGGACGTCCGGCCGCAAGCCGAGCGCTTTCGGCTCGACACAACCAGCCTGCGCGGCCTGTTCAATCAGCAGATTCATGGCTCCAAACGCTCGCTGCGCTCAGTCGAGGACTTCACGGAATTCGAGCAGCGTACCGCCTACTTCAACGGCGATCACGTGAGCGCCACCCGCAAAGGGGTGAATCTGCCGGACCGCACGAACCAGGTGGCGATGATGGCGCAGATGCAGAACATCATCGATTTTCCGCCGGCGCCGAAGCTCGACCCGTTCGGGCGGCTTGACCCGGCCACCGCAAGTGCGCAGGAGCTCAAGGGCGAGCAGGTGTTCATGGGCAAGGGCCGCTGCGCCGAGTGTCATGTTCCAGGGTTGTCATTCATGGACAACAACATGCACGACCTGAAGCTCGAGCGGTTCTACAAGATCGGTAAGACCTTCAACGACCAGGTCGCCATACCGGATGGGCCGATCAAGACCTTCACACTGCGCGGGATCAAGGATTCTCCGCCCTATCTGCATGACGGCCGCCTGATGACGCTTGGCGATACGGTTGAGTTCTTCAACTTGGTGCTCGGAACGAAGCTTGACCAGCCGGAAAAGGATTCACTCGTGGCTTACCTGCTCACTCTCTGAGCGAGCGAAAAAGCCGCTGCCGGGGGGCCCGCCTTCGGCGCAGAATGGAGGACATCATGCGTGCTGCCGCAATCACCTTCGCCCTGGCGCTGTCGCCTTGTTGTGCGTTGGCGCAGATCGGCAATCCGGCCGGCCTTGCTCCCGACACGAGGATGGAGAAGCCTGGAGTTCCAGCGCCGAACCAGACGAATTATCAGGATCGGCTTTTCGCCCAGCTGGTCACGGCTGGCGGCAGGGCCGAGGTGGAGCTGGGTCGGCTCGCGGCTGGAAAGACAAGCCATGATGGGGTGAGGGAATTTGCAAATCGAATGGTCGAAGACCACGACAAGGCAAATAAACAGCTGAAATCCATCGCGGACAAGAGCGAGATTCCGCTTCCCGAAGAGCTCGACCCCGATCATAAGAAAATCCGCGCCGATCTCGAAAAACTGGACGGCGCTGCATTCGAGCTGGATTATCTGGCCGCGCAGATCGTCGACCACCAGAAGGCGGCGCAGCTTCTGGTCTGGGAGATTGGCTCCGGCGAGGATGCAGAGCTTCAGCAGTTCGCCTCCGACAAGCTGCCGACGGTGCTGGAACATCTCGACATGGCTCGCACGTTGCACGCGGATCTGGCAGGGAAAGCTTCGCTTGGACCGGAGTCGCAAAAGAATAAATAACGCCGCCCATTTCCAACGCAGCCCCTGAAAGTTCGTGGCTGCCGTCGCCCGGAACTCGACGGGGCGAGAAGCGCGTCGGGTCGCGGAAAGATCAATCCCCCTGCTGATTGGAAAAGTGACGCGATAGCGGAACTGCGGCTCGCCGCCGCGCTTAGTTTGGCGAAGGAGCTATCGCATGAGCGCGACCAAAGAGTTTTTTGAAGCCTGGCTACAGGAGAATGTCAGCACCCTTCCCGGTGAAGAGGAAGTGAGTGTCGCCGTGCTCGCGCAGCAGTTCGAGCAGGATGCCGAAGCGGCCGGCTATGGTCGCGAGGTACGTGAGGACGAGCTCGGAAATACCGAAGATGCGATCGGGCAAGCGCTGAAGAATTCCGTGCCAAGTGTGCATACCGTCCGCGCCGAACAGAGCGATCTGGGACCTGTCATGGATGCGCTGGAGGTCGATGATTCCAAGAGCGGGCCATAGCTTCAGGATATACGCCCTATCCAGCTGTCAGAGTTTGCCCGAGGAAACCGTATGGAGCAGTTTCGCAAGGACATCGCCGCGTTGCTACACAGCATCACGCCTGAACTCGCCAATCTGCGGCTTGCGACGTCAATGTCGTGTACTTCGGTGTGCCTGTGGCCGCGATCACAATTGGTGCTGATCGATGCCGCGGTGCCAAATGTCCGGAAAACATCATCGATGTCGCCGAGAGACCTTTTGGCAGTGGCGCCCGACCGGCTGCCATCCTGTTGACCCACGGCCATTTCGGACAGGGGCGACGGCAGAGAAGGAGGACAGGGGTAGTGCCGGTCAATCATCACGTCGGTTCTGGCCGGCAGATGTCGACCTCTCTGTCCGCGCAAGGCCCCGCACGGCGGCCACTCCGCGTGGGAAGCCGCTGCGGTTGCTAAAATCCCGCGGTTGCGCGCGGCCGCGAGCGTGGCGGGCGCTTACCTTTTGGGCGCTCAACCAATCGACGAGCGTCACACTGGCGACGAGGACCAGAGCAAGGCCGACATTGTCACGCTTTGGATTGCTGCGCCGGAACGCCGGCAAGAGTGTTGCTATGTCGAGCGCGTCACCGCCCAAACGGCTCCAAAGCCCTGCCTGTTTGTCTACCGACAAGGAGAGAATGCCGCTGCTGACCTCCCGCGCCCCGTAGGCACGGATGATGCTCTCCTTGCCGCGCATGCCGAGTGCGCGGGCGATCCGCTCGGAGGCCACAAGCTCGGCGACACCTAGCGCTATGCTGAACCAGCCCAGTCTGCGGGTAAGCATATCGGAGGCTGCCAGCGCAGTCGGGCCAGACTTTACGACCTTGGGGTCGCTTGGCGATCTGCTGAGATTCCCGAATTTGGTAAGCATGTTGATGGCTCTCCTAGGGCTTCAGTACGACTTTGACGCAGCTATCCTGCTTGTCGCGGAATACCCTGTACATCTCGGGTCCTCGTTCGATCCCGACCGTGTGGGTGATGACGAAGGAGGGGTCGATCTGACCTTCTTCGATGCGGCGCAGCAGGTCGTCGGCCCAGCGATTCACATGCGTCTGGCCCATCCTGAAAGTCAGGCCCTTGTTCATGGCTTGGCCCATCGGGAGCTTGTCGACGAACCCGCTATACACGCCCGGGATTGAGATGACGCCGGCTGGCCTGCAGACATAGATCATCTCCCGCAGCACGTGTGGGCGATCGTTTTCCATCAGCATCATCTGTTTCGCGCGGTCGTAGAGAGTGTCTGGTTGCCCAAGTGACACATGGCTTTCCATCCCGATGGCATCGATGCATTTATCGGGCCCTTTGCCACCTGTAAGCTCATTCAGCGTCTCGATAACCCTCGCGTCCTTGAAGTTGATTGTGATGGCGCCGGCTGCCGCGGCCATGGAAAGGCGTTCCGGCAGGCAGTCGATCGCCACAACCTGCGCGGCCCCGATGAGGACCGCGCTGCGTATGGCCATCTGCCCCACCGGGCCACAGCCCCAGATCGCGACCGTGTCGGACGGCTCGATGTCGCACTGAACAGCAGCCTGCCAGCCGGTTGGAAAGATGTCGCCGAGGAAGAGGACCTGCTCATCGGAGAGGCCGTCCGGAACCTTGATATGCGTGGCGTCGGCAAACGGCACGCGAACATATTCGGCTTGTCCGCCCGGGTAACCGCCGGTGAGATGGGTATAGCCAAACAGCCCGGCCGTGGTGTGCCCGAATGCTTTGTCGGCGATATTCTTGTTGCGGTTGGTGCGTTCGCAAACCGAGAAATTCTTGCGCTTGCACTGCTCGCATTCACCGCAAATGATTGTGAAGGGAACAACGATGCGATCTCCGTTCTTGAGGGCGCCGTTTACGCCGGATCCAACTTCCACCACCTCTCCCATCATCTCGTGGCCCATGATGTCGCCAGGCAGCATCGCCGGGATGAAGTTGTGATAGAGGTGCAGATCCGAGCCGCAGATCGCGCAGCTGGTCACCTTGACAATGGCGTCGCGCGGATCCTCGATTTCGGGATCGGTAACCTCGTCGCAACGTATATCTTCTTTTCCATGCCAAACGAGAGCCCGCATGCTTCATCTCCTGTGGATGCCCGTCTGCAGCGCCGCCGGCAACGCCCTCGGCCGAACTGACGTCGCGCAAACGGGTGCTGAGAACGGCTGCTTCCTTCATTCCGGAGCCAACCCCGGCCGCTTTCCTTCGGACTATGGAGTTTCTTGCGCCGAACCCGTGAGGCAGCATCGATGTTCCCGCATCTTTAAAAAACTCCGGTCCCGCACTATCAGAAGGGTCGGCTGACAATTTTCGCAGAGGCACCAGGGTCTTTTCACAGCCGTCGCTGCCCGGTCGGAACATGGACTCCGGCTCAGCGGTTTGTTTCACCGGGTGTTCGGCTTCAGGCCGAAGGCCTTGCCCTGATGCCGCCGAATAAGGGTCAATGGTCTGCCGGGACGTCAGTGATCTTCTCCTATGTACCCACAGGACCAGGCAGGCCCATCTGACCTTCACATCCAGCAATCACAGTTAGGGTCAGGACTCATTGATCCAGAAGATGAAGGCTGCAGCGAAGGCGATCGCCGACAAGAAGGTGTGAGCACATCGGTCGTATCTGGTGTGGATGCGTCGCCAGTCTTTGAGGCGTGCGAACATGTTCTCGATCCTGTGGCGTTGTCGGTATAGGACAGGATCGTAGCTGTGCTGAACACGATGCTTGGCATGGGGTGGGATGCATGGCGTGATACCGCGCTCGACGAGCGCCTGGCGGAAGGCCGCTGAACTGTAGGCCCGATCGGCGAGCAGGGATTTGGCGGCGGGCAAATCCTCGATCACTGCCGCAGCAGTCTTGTGATCATTGGCCTGCCCTTCGCTCAGATGCAGCAGCCGCGGACGTCCCTTGCCGTCACAGACCACTTGCAGCTTGGTGGTCAGTCCGCCTCGGCTGCGTCCGATACATCGGGATAGAGCCCCTTTTTAAGGAGGCTGGCGGCAGTGCGATGCGCTTTGAGATGGGTGGCATCGATCATCAGATTGTCCGTTTCGCCGCCCTGCGCGGCCAGTTCCGCCAGGATGCGGTTGAACACACCCAGCCGACTCCAGCGGATGAAGCGGTTGTAGATAGTCTTGTGCGGACCGTAGTCGGAAGGGACATCTCGCCAGCGAAGACCATTGCGGATCACGAACAGGATGCCGCTCAGCACCCGGCGGTCATCTACACGCGGCACACCATGCGACAAAAGGAAAATAGGGCTCGATCCGGCGCATCTGCTCCGGCGCTCGCGGGACAGCGAGTTGCGAGCCATAGTGAAGGAACAACAAGGCACTGGCCTCGTTAGAGCCGTACATCCATCGATAGCTCAACAGGAGATCAGAATGGCGACGACGAGAAGATCACAGGGCAGTTCCAAGGGCTTGGAAGACCTTTTCTACGATGGTCTGAAGGACATCTACTACGCCGAACGGAAGATTCTGACCGCCTTAAAGAAAATGGCAAAGGGCGCAGAGTCCGAAGAGCTGAAGGCCGCGTTCGAAAAGCATCGAGACGAGACAGAAGGTCAAATCGATCGCCTGCAGCAGGTTTTCGACGCGTTCGGCAGGAGGGCGCAGGGCAAGACCTGCCCAGCAATCGATGGCATGATCGAGGAGGGGCAGGAGATTTTGGAGGAATTCGGGGACGCTCCAGCATTGGACGCAGGGCTCGTGGCTGCAGCCCAGGCCGTCGAGCATTATGAAATCGCGCGCTACGGCACACTTGTGACGTGGGCGGGCTTGCTCGGCCTAAGAGACGCAGTCCCACTTCTGGAACAGACTCTCGAAGAAGAAAAAGCGACCGATGAGGCGCTCACCCAACTCGGCGAAACTGGCGTCAATGAACGGGCAATGCAGCAGGCCGCGTAAGGTCGCGTATTGCTGGGGTGGCCAATCCGAAATTTGCATCTTCTTGAGCAGCGCAATGAGCGAATTCGGATTTGGCCATTTCCTCTGTCGCTTGCCTGTCGAGCACCCGTGTTTTGGCACCAACCGCATTTACTACTGCGCGCCTCCAATGTGGGCGCGCCGGTTACACTCAGCGAAAACACCAACCCCGCCGCACGCGCCTTTATCGACGCGGCAAGAAGACTCGAGGGCGAGGACCTGCCGGTCATTCTGCCTTTCGAACGGAGGGGCCTCCTCGACCGGCTGTTGGGAAGGAGGGCAGCATGAACCTGCTCGATATCTTCAAGCGCCGCGGCAGCGCGCCCGTGGCGCGCGAGCGCTTGCAACTGCTGTTGGCTTACGAGCGTCGAAGCCGCAACCAGCCCGATCTCGTCTCCGTGTTGCGCGAGGAGATCATGGCGGTGATCGCCAGGCAACGCCAACACGTTGACGTGATGGCAGCCGAGTCCAAATCGAAGAGGCGACCGAACCTGGCAAAGGGCGATCGCCGAACGCAAGTGCTTGCGCCATCCCTGGCCGACAGGATGCCGGTATGAACGAGGAACCGGCTCGTCGGCCTGCGGCAGATCCCTGTGGCATCGACAGCTTTTTCATGGCTGGTTTCGAGTGTTCCTCGCATCGTCGTGCCGACGGGGTGCGCCTTGATCTGATCCGTGCGACCTCACATGACACCCATGCATCCGGCGACTATCGCCGCTGTGCCGAGCTTGGGCTTCGCACGATCCGCGACGGCTTGCGCTGGCACTTGATCGAAACAGCGCCGGGAGTGTTTGACTGGTCGAGCTGGATGTCGGTGATCGAAGCAGCCCAAGCGGCCGGGGTGCAGGTCATCTGGGATATCTTCCACTATGGTTCGCCAGACCACGTCGAGCAAGGTGGCCCCGGCTTTTTCGAGGCCTATGTCCGTTTCGCCGCGGAAGCTGTTCGGGTTCATCGCTTAGCCACCGGAGTGGCTCCCCTGGTATGTCCGATCAACGAAATTTCGTTCTTTGCGTGGGCGGTGGAGGTCGGCTATTTCCCGCGCGTCGGGCAGAACAAGCGCGGATGGTTCAAACGCCACCTTGTCAGGGCAGCGATCGCCGGGATCAGAGCAATGCGGGAGGCCGAACCCGGTTGCAGGTTCATCTGGGCTGAGCCGCTCATCCATATTGCTCCTCGTGACCGCACTCGCGCCGAGCGGCGGCGCGCCGAAAATGCTCGTCAGGGCCAGTTCGAGGCTTACGACATGCTGGTTGGGCGCGCTGAGCCGGAGTTGGGTGGCAGCGAGGACCTTGTCGACGTCATAGGCCTCAACTTCTACCCGCACAACCAGTGGTACTTGAATGGGCCAACGATACCGATGGGGCACCACGAATACCGGGCGCTTTCGGAAATGTTGGTCGAGGTCGATGAGCGCTATAAGAAGCCAATGTTCATTGCCGAGACCGGCGCCGAGGGGTCGGGACGGCCGGCTTGGCTCCATTATGTTTGCGACGAAGTGCGCGATGCGATGAGCCTCGGCGCACCTATTCAGGGCATATGCCTGTACCCGGTGACGGCCTACCCCGGTTGGGACAATTCGCGCCACGCCGAAGTAGGCTTGTTCTCCACCATTCATGCGGACGGCTCGCGCACTCTTCACAAGCCGCTTGCCGACGAGTTGGAGCGCCAGCGCCGATTGTTCGAGGCCTTCGAAAACGAGCCAGCAGGCGCGGTATAGCCCTGTCGATAGCGCGCCGCGCTTTAACTGCATCGGCAACGCGGTAAGCCTATATCTGTCTGCCGAGAAAGATCCTGGCGTCCTTGGCCGCAGCGATGAACCCCTCGCGTGCGACCCTTGGCGACTTTCCGCCGCGGATGACGGCAAGGCACGCCCCGAGGTTGCGAGTCTCGACTTGGAAGCCAGCTCCGGCCTATCCTTCAAGAGAACCTCGGCCGCGTCCGTTACCGACACAACAACCCTTGTCGCGATCGATCCGGCGGGTTGAACGACTATCGGCGTTGTGAAACGCCTCGTACGCACAACCCCTCCAACGGCATATTAGGTTCCCTTGATCTTTGCGCCATCTCAAATGTTAATGCTCGCCGCGACCAGCTTAATCCCGGCGCATCGTTCACTCCGCCGCCTCGCGCTGCGTCGGCATCTGCCCGATGCCGTTTGCCGGCATGCTCTTTTGAATGCGCGCGAACGTCGCCAACGCCTGTCCGACGACCTGATCCATATTGTAATAGCGATATGTCGCCAGACGTCCGACGAACCAGACCTGTGGGCACGCCGCTGCCAACGCTTCGTAGCTTTTGTACAACGCCTCGTTTTCGGGCCGCGGCACCGGGTAATAGGGATCTCCGATGTCCGAGGGGTATTCGTAGGTCAGGCTGGTCTTCGGACTCTTCTGTCCGGTCAGATGCTTGTACTCGGTGATGCGGGTGTAGTTTTCCGTCTGCGGATAGTTGACGACAGCGACCGGCTGAAACTCCTCGCAATCAAGCGTCACGTGCTCAAAGCGCAGCGAGCGGTAGGGCAAGCGACCCAGCTTCCAATCGAAAAATTCGTCGATTGGCCCGGTGTAGATCATCCGCTGAAACGGAATCTTGTCACGAATCTCGCGATAATCGGTCTGCAGCATGATCTTGATCTTGGGATTATCCAGCATGCGCTGGAACATGCGCGTATACCCGCCTGCCGGCATTTTCTGGAAAGTGTCGCCAAAGTAGCGATCATCCCGATCGGTCCGCGTTGGCACCCGCGCTGTGACTGATTTGCTCAACTGGGAAGGGTCAACACCCCACTGCTTCCTGGTGTAGCCGCGGAAGAATTTCTCGTAGAGCTCCCTGCCCACGGTGCTCACGACGACGTCTTCGGCTGTGCGGACTTCTTCCACCGTCTCTCGCCGGGAAGCGAAGAACTCCTGCAACTGCTCGGATGTCAGCTTAAGGCCGTAAAGGCGATTTATGGTGTCTAGATTGATCGGTATCGGCAGCAGCTTTCCGTCGACCAGCGACAGCACGCGGTGTTCGTAAGACCGCCATTCGGTGAACTGCGACAGGTAGTCGATGATCGATTGGGCGTTGGTGTGGAATATGTGCGGCCCATAGCGGTGGATCAGGATCCCTGCCTCGTCATAACAGTCATACGCATTGCCGCCGACGTGATTTCGTCTGTCGACGATCAGGACGCTTTCTTGTCGTTGCGATGCCATGCGTTCCGCCAGCACGCTGCCGGCGAAGCCGGCGCCGACGATCAGCCAGTTGAACATGCTCACGCTCCCCTCGGCAACGGGACGACGCTCTTCATCGCGTGGGCGCGCTGGATGTGGGCCGCCATCGCATTCCAGGTCTTCTCCCAGGACATGTCGGCGAGGTAAGCGTCGGCTTTCTCCACCAGGAAATTGCGGGGACGCGCCAGGATGGATCGAAGCTTCGCTTCGACATCCTCTGCGTCGACAATGTCGACCAGGCCTTCGGCGCCGTAGGTGCGCACGACGTCGACGATCGCTGTGGAAACCACCGGCAGTCCTGCCGCCAGGAATTCAGGAGTCTTTGTCGGACTGATGTAGCGTGTCGCCTCATTGAGCTTGAAAGGCATCCAGCCGGCACTCCAATGCCGGAGGTAGCGTGGCAGGTCGGCATAGGACTTGCCGCCCAGCCAATGCAGGTTGCTTGCCGTGGGCAGCCTCGCCGGATCAATCTTGACCACAGGGCCGAGCATGACGAATTGCACGTCCGGCATTGCCGCAGCCGTCTGCGCTACCAATTCGACGTCGAGCCGCTCGTCAATGACCCCGAAATACCCCACTCTCGGGTGAGGTATGTTGGCCTGGTCGAGTGGGTCCTCCCCCGGCTCTCTCGCCTGATGGAAATGTGCAACGTCGATGCTGCTTGGAAAAGGAAAGATCGAACGATGCAGGCTTCGCTTGGCCTCGTAAAGGCTCTGCCCGCCCGTGAAGACGATATCGGCACGTTGGAACAGCGCCTTCTCCAGCTGTTTCAACTCTGCCGGTGCGTTCTTGAACGCGGAGAGTTCATCCATGCAGTCGTAGACGCAGACGTCAAAGGCGAGATGGTCGCTGAAACGTAGCGCCATGGGCGTGTAATACCACGCGGTCAGCCGTTCATGCGGCGTTGAGGCGACGATCTGGTCGACGAATCTGCGCTGGAGCGCATCCGCCTTGGTGGCGGACGCGCCGACTGGAATAACCGGAGTCACAATTTTGATCGTAGGTGAAACGTCGTTCACCCGCATCGAAGCGTGGCGCCTTTCCTCGAAGATCGGCTCTTCGAAATAAATTAGCTGCTGCTGTTTCGAGGCGAGCGTCAGAATCTGTTGCGGTCGTTGGAATACAAAATTCCATCGGAGGTGGGAAAAGCAAAGTAAAATTGACGATTGTACGGCGGTATTTGGTGCTGTGGAGGTGCCCGCCGCCATTTCCATGTAGAAATCCTTCGTTGCAGTTAGAAATTTCCTCGATTAGCATACGTTAATCGAGGCAGCTTCGAACGAAATTCGCAGCCATCTATATAACTTTCATCCCAGTAAGTTGTTCCATAGTTCCAAACTGTCTCGGGCGAGGCCAGCGGTCCGCTCCATTCCGGCCATGGCTCAACAGAGAAGGTCAAGCCGGACGACCTACATCCGGCTGACATGATGGCCGCTCCAGAAGCTGAAGCTCCGCGCCGTGCGTGACCTCACCCAAAATGTGGCGCATTGCCACAGAACGGTTGAAATCGTTCAATCGTTCAACAACCGTTCATGGGCGGAGTTATAAATGAGGCCTGCGAATCGACTCATTCGAGTCGCGCAGGTGGTTCATTGGGTTGGGCCCGCGAGGAATCGAGGGATGGTTGGCGAAATGAAGATTGACTTTGAAACCAACGTGTTCCCGTTGTTTCACCCGCAGGCCGTGGATGATCTGAAGGACCCTTGTCCGGTGTTCGACGGCACGCTCTGGCACGTCTTCGGCTCCAGCGGCACCGTCACAACAGAGAGCTGGAAAATCCTCCACGCCACAGCGCCGGATCTTTATGGACCCTGGACAGAGCACGAGGCGATCGTTTTGCCGGTAACCGGATCGGGCATTGCGGCGCCCGGCGTCATTCATGAGTGCGGCGTCTTCCACATGTTTATCCAGACCGAATTCATGAAGTCCGGCGGACGTTGCGAGCACGCGGTGTCCAATGACGGCTTTCATTGGGTGGTGCTCAATGCGGCGATATTGTCGCTGCCCGACACCGATGAGGACGGCATCTACGATCCCCACCCCGCAATCATCGGAGGCAAGCGCTATATCGTCTATTCAGGCATGCCCAAATTCACCAGAGTGCCTCAGCCTGATGTCTATCTGGCGCGCAGCCAATCCGATTCTTGGTTCGGTCCATGGAAACGTCTCGGCAAGATACTCGATCATCTCGACGTGCCGCATCACAATGCGCGCGAGCACCCCGATTACGAGTGGGGGATAGAAGGGGCGCAACTGGTTGAATTGCCGGATGGCCGCGTGCTTCTCAACGCTACCTGCTTCCTCCCCGACGGCCCCCGTGGAAGCCGTCAACGCGTTTTCTTTGCTATCGCCGATAGGGTAGAGGGTCCTTATGTCTCGGTCGGCCCCGTCCTTGATCCTGGCGAGCCAGGAGAGAATGGCCATTCGACCGTAATGATCGAAGGCCGGCAATTGACTTTGTTCTACCAGAGCAGACGCGAGACGACGAACCACCGCTGGCGATATGGTCTGGCCAAGTGCGACTTGGATCGGCACATACTTTCCAGAGTTGCCTAGGAGACGTGATCCAATCGTAGCCGCTGGGCTATCCACCTCGTCCAGGTCGCATTGCCCGACGGACGCCGACAAAAACCCAAGAAAAGCACAGATTAAGCTCGGGTGTTGCCAGTCGCCGTTTCTGATCGATGGCCGTCAAGTGATAGCTGATGGCTATGATGTCCCAGGCTGATGACATAGCCAGTCGCCGAAGCCTGCGACGAGGCAGGTTGAGAGTATAAAATGCATCAAGGTAAGCTGGTCGCGTCAGATAAATATTTAAATTCTCTCTTCGAACTCCTCGGTGAGACCAGTCGTGCCAATCGGTTTCTGAGCGCCAGTGACAAGATAGCCGCAAGTCTAACAATTGGATGCCGAGTTGGCTAAATAAAAGGAAGCAGCTGAAATTGGTTCATATTTTTCAAACCGGGGTTGATGGTATCAGCCGGTTTTGATCCTGAGCAGGATGTCCTGATCGTAGTTTCCAAAGCCCTTGCCAAAAATGTTGATCCCGCCGGGGCGCTCGGCGTCGTCCTTGACGCCGATACGGATGCGGATTGAATGATGGCTCTTCAGATCGAGTGCGGCGAGGCCGGTTTCGGAAATCCTGACCCCGTCGACATAGGTGCCGTCATTGGCAATTCGCCAGTTCTTCAGCTTGCCGTATTGCGAGCCCTTGAGCTTCCACCAGGAGGGCGTGAAGACGCCGCGCTTGTCGCCAAAGTCGCCCGGCGACGTCCAGGTGCCGACATCGACGCCATTGATCGTCAGCGTGATGTCCGAGGGCCAATCGGCGCTGGTGCCCGGCACTTCCGAGGACAGCTCTATCGCCACTTCGAGTCCGGTGATCTCGGCATTGGCAAGCTTGGCATTGTTGGGGAACTGGTATTCGACATAACCGCGCGTGAACCACAGCAGCCCGGCTTTCATGCGGTCCGGATCGAGGAAAGTGTTCGGCACATCGAGCAGGCCGATGATGCCGTCCGGCGAACAAAGGCCGCAGGGCGCGGTAACCTCGAAGCCGGTGTAAAGCCCGATCGGCATCGACACTTCGATCGCGTCGGTCTTGACCGCACGATATTCGCCCTTGAACACGACGAGCATTTCTTCGGCGGTCGGAAAACAGATTTTCTGACTGCCTTTCTTCGCCTTCCGGTTCTCGGTGCGGATCAGGCCCGCATCCTCCAGCACCTGGATGTTTGTCGAGACCGTCGATTGCGGCAGCGACAGCATGGCGGCGATTTCGTTGACATTCATCGGCCCCTTTTCATGCAGCAGTTTCAGCATCGAGATCCGCGCCGAGGAGGCAAGCCCCTTGAGCACGGCAATGCCTTCCTCAGGTTCGATCACCAGAAAATTGCGACTCATGAAATTGCCAGTCTATACTCGTGGAAGAAGCTATCGCCTCGCTAATTCGTGTTCTGTAACCTTGCGTTGGTGGCGGGACCGTTGCCACGGCGTTGAAGGAAACGCCGAGCCGGCAATTTGGTTACATGCAAGCGGCTACACGTTCGGCACGCATTTGAAGCCACACCGCAACAAGGATGTTTGGCTCAGGTCTAAGATTGTTCGCCGCGCAATATGTTGGCGTGCGGGATGGACGCCCTACGCGCGAGGCTCTGGCTGCAGCTGAGGCGGTGGGAGTATTCGCGTCCAGGTTCGCTGATGAACTGACAGCTTTCAGGACGCGGCTATCTGCCTAGCTCCGTTCTGCGCCCCAGCGCGTCCCAGCCAGGCGAATGCCGGCCGTGCCGCCGACGCTACCCCTTGACCGCTGAGCCGACGATCGAATCCACGAAGAAGCGCTGCAGGAAGACGAAGAGCACCAATGGCGGCAGCACAGCAAGTGTGGCGCCAGCCATGACCAGTCCGGTGTTGAGGGCACCTCGGTTGTAGCTGAGCAGGCGGCTCAGGCTGATTACGATCGGATAGTCCTCTGCATTGCCCTGCAGCACGGTGAGCGGCCACAGATAGCTGTTCCAGTGGTAGACGAACGCAAACAGCGCCAGTGCCGCGATTGCGGGTGCCACGCTCGGCGCGACGATCTTGAACAGGATCAGGAGTTCCGACGCTCCGTCCATCCGCGCCGCGTCGATCAAATCATCCGGCACGCCGGCAATGAACTGGCGCATCAGAAAAATGCCGAAAGCGTTGGCGAGGTTGGGCACGATGATGCCGGCAAGGCTGGCATTCAGGCCGATCGATCCGACGAGACGATAAAGCGGGATCAACGTAACGATCGGCGGCAGGAACATGGTGGCGATCAGCAGCGAAAACAGCAGCGAGCGACCGGGAAAGTGGTGCTTGGCGAAGGCGTAGCCAGCCATCATGCTGGTCACCAGAATGCCTGCGGTGGTGATCGAGGCGATCACCAGCGAATTCCACATCGAGCGGCCGACATTGATGACGCCGGAGACTTTCTCATAGGCTTCCAGGCTCGGCGTGCGCGGTATCCACACCGGCGGCACCTGCATGGTTTCGGCCGGCGTCTTCAGGCTGGAGAGTACCATCCACAAGAGCGGGAAGGCAGAGGCCACGGCAACCAGCAGCATCAGCGTAGCGAGCAGCGCTCTGCGGCCGGCTAGGCGTTTGCGCGCCAACCGGCTCGATCCTGAGCGGCCCCGCGGGCTCATTCGACGTCCTTCCGGTTGGCAAATGCAAACAGCGCGCACACAACGACGATCAGCGCCAACATCAGCATCACCGCCATGGCCGAGCCCAATCCGCCTTGCGCGCGCTCGATGCCGACACGGCGGATGTGATAGGTCAGCACGTTGGTCGAGCCGACCGGCCCGCCTTGGGTGATCAGCGCGACCGGCTCGAATACCTGCACGGCGTTGATGATGGCGATGACGGCGCTGAACAGGAGCGTGCGGCGTAGCAGCGGCAAGGTGATGAAGCGGAACTGTTCGCGTCGGTTGGCGCCGTCCAGAGTCGCCGCCTCGTAAAGACTGCCCGGGATCTGGGTCAGCCCGGCAACGGCCAGCACCGTAAAATAGCCGATCTGCTGCCAGACATTGAGCACGACGATCGAGATCAACGCCGATCTTGGCGAGGACAGCCAGGGTTGCGGGCCGATGCCGGCGAGGCCGAGCATCTGGTTGAGCGGCCCTTCGCTCGGCGAATAGAGCTTCGACCAGACCAGCGTCACGGCGATCATCGGCACCATGTAGGTGGAAAACAACACGGTCCGCAGCGCCGTGCCCCCTGCGACATCGCGCTGGTGGACCATCAGCCCGAACGCTACCGAAAGGGGCAGGATGAGCAACACTGATAATGCCGTGTAGATCGCGGTGTTGAGCAGTGCTCGCTTGAAATCCCGTCCGACCGAGGTCGGTCCGAATATTTCGCGAAAATTGTCGAAGCCGATGAAGCTCGCACTAGAAAAAGATGTTTGCGTCGACCAGTCCTGGAATGACAGCCAGATGGTGAGCAGCATCGGCAGCAGGATGAAAACGCCGATCAATGTCACGGCGGGCGCCAGCATGATGCCCGCCGAGGCACGATAGGTCTTGATCATCGCTCTGCTTCCAAAGCGTCGGGCTCACGAAACAGCGCCTTCGCTATTTGGCGGCACGCTCCAGGATCGAGACGGCATCGGCCTGCGCGTTCGCCTGCGCATCCTTGGCCGAGAGCTGCCCATACTGCAACGCCTCGAGCGTCTGCTGGAGCGATTCGCTGAACTCCTGCCCTCCCGGGACGACAGGGAAGGGCTTGGCGTCGGCAAGCACGCTGACATAGCCGGACAGGAACTCGGAACCGAGCTTGTCCTTATGGGCTTCGATGTCGGAGGTCCGCGTCGGCAGGATGCCCATCGACATCAGAATATCCGACATTGCCGAGGCGCCGTTCTTGCCGGACTTCGGACTGTTCAGCCATGCCAGGAAATCCCATGCCGCTTTTTGTTCGGCCTGACCGGCATTGGCGTTGACGACGGTCATCCACGAATAAGAGATCGAGTGCGGCTTGTCGCCGCTCGGACCGACCGGGATGGGTGCGGTGGCGATATTGGAGAACTTGTCACCCATGCCGCTCTTCAATGCGCTTTCCCACCAGTTGGCCATGATGATCATGCCGGTCTTGCCGGAGACGAAATTGTCTAGGAAGGGGCCGGTGGTGTTGGCGTCGGCGGTGGCCATCGCCGGATCGCTGGCGCCCGACTTGATCAGATCCTCGTAGAGCTGGAAAGTCTCGCCGGCTTGAGGACTGTCGAGCATCGGTTTGCCGTCCTTGACCAGCTCGCCGCCATTGGAGACCAGCAGCGAGGCGAACGGGTGGACGACGCCAGCCGCCCAGGAGTTGATCATGCCGAAACCTTGCTGGCCGGCGTCTTTCCGGGTCAGCTTCTGGGCGGCATCCTTCAATTCGGACCAGGTCTTCGGTGCGGCCGTAATGCCGGCCTGCTTAAACAGCTCCTTGTTGTAGTTCAACGCATAGACGTCGATCTCGTTTGGAATGCCGTAGAGCGTGCCGCCGACAGAGGCCGCACTGACGACACCGGCCGGCCACGCACTCTTGACCTCGCCGGCAACCGTATCGGGGGCCGGCGCGACCAGCTTGTCTCGCGCCAGTTCGGGCAGCCACAAATCGTAGATGCCGCCGATCGTCGGCCCATCGGAACTGCCGCCCTGGGAACGCAGTGTCGTCAGGAGGTCGCCGAAGGGGACGGCGCGGATGGTGACGGTCACATCCGGATTGCTCTTGGCGTAGTCCTTGGCCGCCGTGTCCAGCAAAGCGACCGTTTCGGGCGACCAGTGGGTCAGATAGGAGATGTTGACCGATTGGGCCCAACCAAGGGCGGGCGAGGCCAACAACCCTGCAGCCAGCGCCAGTTTCGAAATCCAAGCCAAAGACATCCGACCCTCCGCATAGCCACACAGCTATGTCCATGACGTTATGACAACATGAAGCAACGATGCAAGCGCTATCTTCGTGATGAGCTCCTGCCGGTGTTACGGCGTTTTCTTACTGCGGTCCACAAACCGTGCTATATTATATTGTGAAAGCAAAGAATTAGGTGACACGGTTCGAGATGATTCTCCGCTGCCGACCATGCCCGAACACACTGTAAGGCACTTGCGGTTCAAGTCATGTCGTTATAATGAGAAGAGAAAAGCTTATGACCGCCTCTCGGCTTTTGAACCGCTGTGGGAACGACAATCGACAAGAATGGGAGACTGAGTATGTTTTCAATTCATCGACGCGCCGCACTCGGCCTGATCGGCGGCTTTGCCGCAGTCTGCACCGGGGTCCTCACCGCACTGCCGGCAAAGGCTGAGGACACCATGACCCTGTGGAGTTGGCGCACCGAGGACCAGGCTGCGATGCGCCGCATCTTCGATGCCTTCGAGGCCAAGACCCCAGGCATCAAGGTCAACGTCCAGTTCACCCCCGACGCCGACTACCAGAACCGGCTGAGCACGGCGCTGCGAGGCGGCCGGGGGCCTGATATCGCCCAGCTCAAGGCATACGGGGAACTGCAACCTTTCATCGAGGGTGGTTATCTCGATGCGCTCGACGACAGCGTGCCGGAGCTGAAGAACATCGCTGATGCCGCCCTCGGCGGCGCTCGTGGCCGCGCCGACGGCAAGATCTACGGCGTGCCCTATTCGGTGCCGATGATGGGCGTCTTCTATAATCAAGACATCTTCGCCGCCCAGGGCATCGAGATCCCCAAGACCTACAAGGATTTCGTCGCCGCCTGCGAGAAGCTGAAAGGGGCGGGGATAACGCCAATAGCCGCCGGCGGCGCCAACGGCTCCGCCTGGGCGCTGGAGATCGGCGTTGGTGTCGTCGGCCCGACCATCTATGGCCCGGGCTTCTACGACGAAATGATGAGCGGCAAGGCGACCTTCGAGGATCCGCGCTACGTGGCTGCCCTGAAACGCTATGCCGAGTTGAAGCCGTATTTCTCCGACGGCTTTGCCGGCGTCGATTACACCACATCGACACAGCAATTCATCGGCGGCAAGGCGGCCATGTTCTTCGGCGGCTCGTTCGAGAACGGCAGCTTCAAGGCGCAGAACCCGAAGCTGAAATTCTCGATCTTCCCGTTCCCCGCCGATGACCCGGCAACCAAGCTCTACACCTCGGCCTTTTCAGACGGCTCCTATGGCCTGGTCTCTGAAAGCGCCAACAAGGAGGCAGCGATCAAGGTGCTCAACTTCATGGCCTCGGCCGAGTTCGCGCAGCTCTTCGCCGACGAGTTGGGCTGGCCGCCGGCCCGCACCGACGTCACCGTCAAAGACCCGGTGCTCGCCAAGATGATGGAAATGTCGAAGAATTCTACACCCTATCTGACGCTTGTCGGCTTCCGCTGGCAGACGCCGACGGCCTCCTCGATCCTGCAGTCCGAGATCATCGACATGGTCGAAGGCAACATCACGCCGCAGAAGCTGGCGGCCGACATGCAGGCAGCCGTCAGCAGCTGGTTCAAGCCGAAGCAGTAGGCCGTCACACCCTGCGCGAAACAGCACATGATCGCCCGTCGCCGCAAAAGCAGCCTTCAGCGCACCCAGCAGCGCATGGCCCTGCTTTTCATCCTGCCGGCATTGGCCGTCTATTCGCTGTTTGTCCTTTATCCGCTGCTGATGTCACTGTGGGGCAGCTTCTTCGTCTGGAGGGGCCTGCGCATGCTGGAGTACGCCGGCATGTCGAATTTTACCCGCCTGTTCGTTTTCCCGAGCGGCGGACGGCTCTACGGAGCGCTCTGGCACAACGTCGCCTGGTTCTTCGGCATCATGCTGTTTCAGAACGGCCTTGGCCTGCTGTTCGCCTGGCTGCTGTTCCTGCGCGACAAGGGTGCGGCCTTCTTCCAGTCGGTCTTCTTTTTCCCGGCGGTACTGAGCCCGGTTATCGTTGGCGCCCTGTGGCGCCTGCTGCTGGCGCCCGGCGGTGCCATCGAATGGATGCTCAACGGCCTTGGCCTGCATCAAGGCAGCCTGACCGTGCTCGGCAACAGCCACACCGCATTGGCGATGCTAATCGCCGTCGACGCCTGGAACTGGATGGGCCTGCCGGTGCTGATCTACACGGCCGGCCTCAGGCAGATTTCCGGCCAGATATTCGAGGCTGCCAGGCTGGACGGCGCCGGCAGCGGCCGCATGCTGGTCTCGGTTGCCGTGCCTTTGCTGATGCCGGCCATCGGCACGCTGACGACGCTGTCGTTCATCAACACCTTCAACCAGTTCGACATCGTCTATGTCATGCAAGGCGTGCAGGGCAATCCAAGCTATTCGACCGACACGCTGGTAACCTATTTCTACCGGCTCGCCTTCGGCGCCGAAGGCGCGGTCGGCATCACGGATATAGGCCTGGCGCTTGCGCTGGGAACGCTGCTGTTTCTCATCCTCAGCATCGGCACGCTTCTGATGCTACCCTTCTTCGACCGTCGCACGGTGCAATTGTGAACGCCCTCGTCATCCCTCAACAGCTCGCACGGCTGCCGGGCTGGACGGCGCTGGTCCTGTGGACCGCAGCGGTGCTGTTGCCGCTCTATATTCTCGTCGTCTCCTGTTTCAAGACCACGGCGGAGATCTACGACAACAGGCTCGGCCTGCCGCAAAGCTTTGCCTTCGACAATTTCGTTGCGGCCTGGACGCGCGCCGATCTCGGCCAGAATTTCATCAACAGCCTGATCGTCACCGGCGGTGCGGTGATCCTGACCATCTTCGTGTCGGCAATGGCCGCCTTTCCGCTGAGCCGCTATCGGCTGGGCTGGAACGGCATCATGCTCGGCCTGTTCCTGTCCGGCATCATGCTGCCGATCCGGCTTGCCTCGGTGGAGCTGTTCACGCTGATGCGCAACCTTGGCCTGCTCGATTCGCTGACCGGCCTGATCCTCGTCTATTCCGCTATCCGCATTCCCTTCGCCGTCTTCATCTTCGCAAATTTCATGCGAGTGCTGCCGTCCGAACTCGACGAGGCGGCGCGCATGGACGGGGCCGGCGAGGCGCGCATCCTGTTCCAGATCGTGCTGCCGATGGTGAAGCCCGCAATATCGATCGTCGCCATCTTCACAGCTATCGCCGTCTGGAACGACTTCTTCTTCCCACTGATCTTCATCTTCGATGACCGCTACAAGACCGTGCCGCTGGCCATCAGCGTCTTTGTCGGCCAGTTCCGCACGGATTGGGGCCTGGTGTTCGCCTCGCTTGCGATCTCCATGGCGCCCATCCTGATCATGTACTGTCTGCTCGCCCGCCAGATTCGCGAAGGCGTCGGCACCGGGGGAGGCGTGAAATGATCGAGGACAAGGTCTATGCCGCACGCTCGATCCTGGTCGTCGGAGCGCACGCGTTCGATGCCGAGGTGATTGCCGGTCCGCTGGCGGCGGCGGCAGTGCAAGGTGGCGCCGAAGTCACCTTCCTGCATCTCACCATGGGCGAACAGGGCCATCCAAGCCTCATCCCCGAGCACTATTGCGTCCAGAAGCAGGAGGAGGCCGCAAAGGCCGCAGCCAGGCTCGGCGTTGCCATGCGCAGTCTCGGGCTGCACGACGCCTTCTTGCCTTGCGACGACGAGACGGCGCTCAAGGTGTGCGACGTTGTGCGCGAGTTGAAGCCCGAAATCGTTATCACCCACTGGCATGGCAGCTGGCACAAGGACCATCGCGCCGCGGCCCGGCTGACGCAGACCGGCATCTTCTTTGCGGCATTGCCGATCCTGAAACGCGACCATGCCGCGCACACACCGCAACTGCTGCTGTTCGGCGAGAACTGGGAGGACGACGAGGGCTTTCGTGCCGAGCATCTCGTCGATGTCAGTGACGGCTTCGACGCCTGGAGCGAGGCGGTGCAGGAATACGAACTTGCACGTGGCCTGAGCAGTTTCCCGTATGTCGATTATTACAGCGCACTTTATCGGCTGCGCGGCTGTCTGCGCGGCACGCGCTACGCGCAGGGTTTTGTGGCAGCGTCGCAATCCTGGCATGCCGGCAGCGGGCTGTTCGCGCCGGCTGCCAGTCGGAGCCGCTCTCGATGACACGCGTTCTCGCCATCGATCTTGGCGGCACCAACTTGCGCGCCGCTATCCATTCCGGGGATGTTCGCTGGCTGGAGATGCTCAGCCGCGAGCCCGCACCAGCAAGTCTTGATGCCTTCGTCGCCCGCGTCGGTGCGTTGCGCGCCGAGGCCGGTCCGGTCGACGCCCTTGGCCTGGCGGTGCCGGGGCTTGTCGAAGGCTCGGTCTGCCACTGGGTTCCGAACCTGCCCTATCTCGACGGTATTGATGTCGCGACCTTGTTTCCTCGTCTGCCTGTTGCCATTGGCAATGACGCGCAGATCGCCATGCTTGCCGAGGCGGTCGAAGGTGCAGCAAAAGGCTTGTCCGATGCCATCCTGCTGGCGATCGGCACCGGCATCGGCTCCGCCGTTCTGGCCAATAATCGCATCGTCGCCGGCGCACGTGGCGGCGCCTGCTCATTCGGCTGGGCCTGCGCCGAGATCGAGGATGAAGGCGAGGACCGCAGTGGCTGGCTGGAGCGCTTCGCTTCCGGTCGGGCATTCGATGCCGCGGCGCGCCAGATCGGGCTGGCCAATGGCGGCAGGCTGGTCGAGGCCGCCCGGGCCGGCAAGACGGCCGCATTTGATGCTTTGGAGCTGCCGGCGCGCCGGCTGGGCACTGCCTTGGCGGGTGCGGTCGCGCTGCTCGATCCCCAGGCAGTCCTGATTTCCGGCGGCCTTGCCGATGCGCTGGACGTGGTAGGGCCGCCGCTGCTTGCGGCATTGCGGCGTCAGCTGCCGCCGCATCTGCGCGGCGTCGTTCTGCGGTCCGGCGAATTCGGTTCCCGCGCCGGTCTCGTCGGCGCCTCGCTGGCCGGTCTCGCCGGAGCACAGTGGAGGCAGATAAGATGAGCGAGCTGAGCTTTCAGCAACCGGACCGCAAAAGGCCCGAGCCGCTCTGGTATCAGGTGGAAGAGGCCATCCGCGCCATCGTCAAGAGTGGCGAGTGGGCGACTGGCGACCAGATTCCGGCCGAAGACAGACTGTGCGCCCTGTTCGGGGTGAGCCGCATCACGCTGCGCCACGCGCTGCGCAATCTGGAGGAGCACGGGCTGCTCAGGCGCGAACATGGCCGTGGCACCTTCGTGCGCTCCACCACGCTGGTCGCTGGCACCCGCGAACTCACCAGCTTCACCCAGGAAATGGGCAATATGGGCGTGGTGGCCGGATCCCGCTTGCTCGACTGCAGCCTGACCACCGCCAATGCCGCGGCGGCTGGAGCGTTGGAGATCGAGGAGGGTGATCCGGTGGTGCGCATCCGGCGGCTCAGGCTCGGCAACAACGAGCCGATCGGCATCCAGACGGCGCAGCTCTCGGCCGCGCGCGTGCCCGGCTTTCTCGATGCCGGCCTGCTGCAGGGCTCGCTCTACGAAGCGCTGGAGCGCCATTACGGCATCGTGCCGGTCGCGGCTCGCGAAAACTACCGTGTTGGCGCTGTCGGGGCGGCGGATGCCGAGTTGCTCGATCTGGCTGCGGGGAGTCCCGCTTTCGTGGTCGAGCGCATCACCACCGACGAGCGTGGCCCATTCGAATTCACCGTCTCCGTGATGCGGGGCGACCGCTACGAAATCCGCTCGACGCTGCGTGCCGGTCGCGCCGCGCCAACCGCAAGAAGCTGAGCCATACTCAAGCCGACCCATAACAGGAGTACTGACGTGTCCGATCTTTACATACCTCGTCTTGCCGCCCTCATCCAACAGGCCTCGAAAGCCAATGCCGAAGCCTTTGGCGAGGCGGCCAGCCGCTTTGCCGACACGCTCGAGAGCGGCGGGTTGGTTCATCTTTACGGCTCGGGCCACTCGGTGTTGCCGGTCCAGGAAGTGTTTCCGCGCTACGGCAGCTATGTCGGCTTCAATCCGCTCACCGACCCGCGTGTCATGTGGCATAACGTGCTCGGCGCCGGCGGCGTGCGCGAACTTCTGTGGCTGGAGCGGACCGAGAAATACGCCGAGAAATTCCTCGACCACCAGCCGCTGAACAAAGGCGATTCGATCATCATCTTTGGCCACAGCGGCCGCAATTCGTCCGGCATCGACACCGCGCTTTATGCGAAAAAACGCGGCATCTTCGTCGTTGCGATAACTAGCAAGAACAATCTCGACAAGCCGGCGACGCACTCTTCCGGCAAACGGCTTGCCGATGCCGCCGACCTTGTCATCGACACCTGCTCGCCGATCGAGGATGCCATCGTGCCGGTCGAGGGCTGGAGCCGGCCGGTCTCCGGTTCGTCGACCGTGCTTGCCATGATCCTGGCGCATGAGCTGATCGCCCGCACCGCCGAGGCGCTTTCGAAACGCGGCATCGAACTGCCGGTTTTTGCCTCGCCGACAATTGCCGGCGTCACACTGCACGACACCGACGTCATCTATGGCGTCTATCGCGAGAGAATGCTCGAGGCGCAGAAGAAGCACCTGCCGACGTTCCAGGCGACCATGCGCGGCGAATGACAACCGGGCAGGGCACGCAAGACGCTAGGACGTAGACTCATCACCGTGTAGCCAGATGCGAGTTGACACGAGTTTCAGGGCGGCAAGATAGTTCTCAGACAGCTTGTCGTATCGGGTTGCGATGCGACGGAACTGCTTGGCCTTGTTGAAGAAGCGTTCGAGGAGGTTGCGGGCCCTGTAGAGGAGGGGGCTGAAGCACATCGGGTCCTTGCGGTTGGCCTTGGGCGGGATGTTGGCCCATGCCTTTTGCTCGGTGACGGCATTGCGCAAAGCCTTGGCATCATAGCCGTTGTCGGCGAGCAGCATGTCACCCTCGGGCAAATCCTTGATCAAGTCCGCTGCGTAGGCCCTTACGCCAGATCAGTTTGTGAAAAGTCATTGCCCTTGTAAAGCAGGGCAAGCCGGTGAGCCTTCGCGCAAGCGTAGGCAAAACAATCGCCGAAATTGAGATCGGCTTTGTGCCCGACTGCTTTGCCGTATTTCATGCTGGCTTCGATCGCCCGGTCGCCGATGTCGCCGGATATCATGATTTCCTTGCCGGCGATCTCGATCAAAAAGGCGTCGACGGTATCACGGGCTTGCGCCAGCATGTTGGCCGTGGGCTTGGCGTTCTTTTTGATGGCTTCGGCCGACGCTCGCGCGAGACCCTGGACTGCCTCGAACCGGACGAGCGGGGAGACATACAGCGGCTTGGTCGCGGCCGCGAGCCGCTTTTCCAGTTCTTCCGCGCCACGTTCCTCATTCAGGATGGCAACGATCACCGAGGCATCGACGAACATCAGTCGTCGCTCCACATTTGGTCGGTGAATTTCTTCATATCGAAATCAGGGTTGGCCGGCCCGATCCGCCGCGCCATTTCCTTGACTTTGGCAAGTCTCTCGCGCAGCGGGACGCTGCCGCGGTTGCGCTCGATCTCGTGGCGCAAGGCGGTTCTGACGGCCTCGGTCTTGCTGCGCGCGTTGGTAATGTGCTGCAGCTCGACGGCCATGGCGTCGACGTCGGGATCGCGAATGAAGAGCGGCATTTTGTATATCCTCATGAGTGATATATGTATATCATACCGGAGATATACTCGCCAGCGAATTCGCGAGCGGCGGTTTTGATAAGGATGGGAGGGAGGAATGCAGCTCGCGAAAATCCGTCGGGAGGTTCGGTTCTGGTGCTCAGTCCTTGGAATCGCTCGGCGTCTGAAACACGTCGCTCCGGCCATGTCACTGTCAACGCCCGCATGCCCAAGGCGTATCGACGCTACGTGCGCCGACGCATGCGCATCCCAACATCCGCGGACCGATTGATGTCGATAGACCGCCCACGCGCCCAACGAGGCCAGCGCCAGCTGCATCGATTGCGTCAGGTTCATAACGGCCATAATCCCGGCCCAGCGAACTCTCTCGTTAGGGCAGCTCGGGGTGCTACGGCTGGATGTTCTTGGGAACATCCCGAGCGCATGATCCGGCGGCGAGGATAAACAATCTGAACCACGCGCTGCCTCCACATGATGGCGCCGGCGAACTCAACGAAGCCGTGCTGTTATTCGTGGTGAACTGGATAACGCGGCCTATCTTCTCGCTCGAAAATTCGGCGGCCTCGACAATCATTGCCGGGGTTACCTCGACGGATCCCTTCGCCGTCTATACGCGTCTCATCGGCTGTCGCGCTGATCCGAATTGACAGCCACCCGCAATTAAAGGGCCGTTTGATGACACCTAGGCCTCCCCAGCAGTATTAGTTCACAAAGCAGGTCGGCACCCCTGCGATCCGCTGGATCCGGTCAGCGTGTGCTTCGGGTTCGGGGTGCAAGATCAGGCGGTGCCATTTGCACGGATGGCGGCGAACCAACCACCACGGCAGGGGCGCCAGATTGCTCACCACGTTGGCTCTCTACTTCGCGGCTCATACTTTGGTGAGCAGCCTGCATCTCCGGAACGGTGAAAACCGGCACCTCGCCCTTGAAACCCTGGAGCTCAAAGGCGCCCGCCTGAACGACTGGCATCGATGCTCCCTTCGCAAAGCCGGGACCAAGCACCAGGGGGATGCCCAGCTTCTTGGTCGTCGACTCGAGCCGTGCCGTGCGGTTCACCGGCGAGCCGATCGCGGTGTAATCGAAGCGCCGTTCGGAGCCGAAATTGCCTACCGAGCAAATGCCGGTCTCGATGGCGACGCCGATTGCGATGGAGGGGTGGCCATCCGCGGTGAAGGCGGCGTCTTCACGCTTTACCCGTTCTATCAGGGCTAGCCCCGCTGCGAGCGCGCGCTCGCGATGGTCCGGCTGATCAAGCGGCGCGTTCCAGAAGGCGAGCACCGCGTCGCCCATGAATTTGTCGATGGTGCCGTCGCGCTTAAGGATCTCATCGGTCGCAATGCCGAGGAAGTGGTTGACCACCTTTGCGATTTCCTGGGTATCGAGTTGTTCGCTCATCGTCGTGAAGCCGCGTATGTCGCTCAGCAGGATTGTGATCTCGCGCTTCTCGCCGGACAGGATCGCTTCGGTATCCGAACTTGCGAGGCGCTGCACCACGGAAGGCGACAGATACTGGGAGAACTGCCGTGCCAGGGTGGACCGGCGCTGCTCGCTGCGCCTGTAGAGGACATAGCCTTCGAAGCCGGCTACCAGGATCGTCGCAAGCGCCGGCTGCAGGGGGTCATAGAGTGCACCCTGCATGTTGTATTCGAGAGCGCCGAACACGAAGGGCGTGACGGCCAGCAGCGCGAGAGCCAGGGCACCAAGCACGACACGCTCGGCGAGCACTCCGGAAAGCCCGATGAACATGAGGGCAGTGAGGACAAACCAGAGCCGCTCCACCGTGCGCGCGTGCGTTGGCTCTGCCAGGTAGCGCCCGGCAAGCAACTGGCCGATTGCATCGGCGTGGATGTCCGCGCCTGGTCGCGCTGGACGTGTCGGGGTGGGCAGGTACTGCGTCAGTCCCACGGCCGACAGATCGACAATGACAATGGCATCCCGCAGCCGCTGATCACTGTCGCCAGAAAGGATAGTGCTGGCAGATATGCGTGGCGTATCGGTGCTGGTTTCCCAGAGGCGGATGCTCCCCTCCGGGTCGAGCGGCACGATGGCGCCGGCCATCCTGAGTGCATCGAACCCGGCGGCATTCAGGCGGGCTATGTAGCCGTCCTGCCCGGCATAAAGGCGCAGGAGCTCGAGTGCGAAGGACGGCCACAGCTGCACGCCCTGAGCGGTATTGCGAAGCCACAGCAGCGGCACATGGCGCAGTACGCCGTCGGGATCGGGCAAGGTGCGAATGACGCCGAGGCCCGCGGCGGCGTTCGAGAATTCGGCAAGCGAGCCGGTCAGGCCGGTGAAGCCGGGAAGTGTGTCGGGTACTTGCCCGACGATCGACCAGCCGGCCTTGGGCTCTGCTTCTGAAACCGTCGCCTCATTGCCCAGGCTGACGGCAAGCGCCGTTCGATTTTTCGCCAGCGCCGCTGCCAGGCGCTTGTCTCCGGCGATGCCCTCAGGCGAGGTGTCGGCCTCGGGCAGTACCAGCGCAAGCCCGATGACCGCGGGGCCGGACTTGGTGATGCCATCGACCAGATCGGCCAAGAGGCCACGGTTCCAGGGCCATCGCCCATGTGCCTTGAGGCTGGCGTCGTCTATCGAGACGATCACGACAGGATTGCTCGTCGCCTGGCGCGGAGCGAGAAACTGGTAGAAGTCGTACGTGCGTTCGCGGAGGCGCGACAGCGGCCCGTCGAAAGCCAAATGGCAAGCGAGCAGCAAGAGCACGACCACAAGGCCGGATATTTTGCGCCTGGCAGCTTGCCGCCAATCAGCCCAGCGCCAACCGACCAAGGGGCTCATGTCGTGCGGCCAGGCCTATTCGCAGTAGTAGCAGCAACCCTCACCCTCACACTCGCCCTTATTCACGCCGCCGCCCACGGGTGGCGTTGGGGTGTCGGGGAACTCCATGACCACTCCTGGCAATGCGCCGTCGGTGGAGTCGCAGACTTTGAGCGAGCCGCCGAGTGCCGACGCACAAATCGCGCTTACATCCAGTCCAGGACCCGGTGCGCCTGGCAGGCCGGTGCCGGCTATCCGGTCGATGCTGTCCAATATCGGGAATGTGTCGATGCCGCCGTAGCCGGTCAGCAGCTTGCCATCGTCCGATGTGCAGGCGTAGCCCGGGTTTGTGATGACCAGCCGTTTGCCATTGATCGTGCAGGTCATGCGGCCGGCGCGCAGTATGCCGACGGTCTGGCCGGCTGCCACCAGCACTTCGATGATGCCGCCTCTGGCCCCGAGCACCATATGCGGCGTCGCAACCTGCATGACGCCGCCTTTCGAAACCTGGCCGCCATAAAAACGGGCCAGGCCGCTGTTCATCCCGATGTCGATTTTTCCAGATCCGGAGCCCGGATTGTAGACGAATTCATCGATCGTCAGGCTGGTGTTCGGACCAATCTTGGCGCTCGATTCGTCCCGGAACACCAGCATTCCAAGACCGGTGGGATCGCTGCGCAACTGATCGCCGAGTTCCACGCCGGCACCGACGTTCATTGTCCCGCCGTTGTTGCGGACGATGTTGGTCTGGTAGGCCGTCATCGACCCGATCGTTTCAGCGGCGGATGGTGCCGCGAAGGCAAGGCAGGCGACAAAAATGGCGATCTGACGGTACGGGGTCCTCATCGCGGCCTCTTTCACTTGAGCGTCAACGTGTAGCTCATGAGCATTTCGAACGATTTCCGGTCGCGGTTGGCGATGTCGAAGTTGGTTTCGCGATAGGCGAGATCGACGCTGATCTTCTGCGACTCCGTCAGCTGAAAATCGCTTTCCGAGGCAATGCGCCAGAAGTCGCTCTTGATATTTGTGCCGATGCCAACAGACAGATCGGGAGTGTTGCTGTGGCCGGCCGAGAACGCGACCTGGTGCGACCATGCGAAAAGATCCGGTACGGTCATCAATAGGCCGCCATAGCGGATCTCGCCCGTGTAGCTGTGGCCGATTTCGCCAGATCCGGAGGCGAAGTCATTCGAGCCGACAAAGCGCAGTCCGAGCGCCTGGCCATTGCGGAAGCGGTAGCTGCCGCCTGCCTCATAGAAAACCCTGCTATCGGCGAAAATGCCTTGCGAGGCGCTTAGATCGATGTAGCCGCCGCCTGCAAAAAGCGTCGTCTCGACGGTCGGGCGCACAAGAAAGCGACCACTGAGGCCGATGCCGGTTTCTTGGATGTCGCTGTCGAAACGATCTGTAACGGTAAACGCCGAAAGTAACAGGCGCAGCGAATCGATCCCACTATTGGGCAGCCCCTTGTCCCAGCTGATAGCGGCGTTGCCGTGGACGAAAGTCTCCTTGCTACCCGGAACCGACAACTCTTCCGTGAAAAAGCGCTGTGTCGCAGTCAACGACCCTGAAAGAACGAGAGCGTCGGCACTTGGCGTGCCGAGGTCCCATCGCACAAAACCTTCCGCCCGCCCATAGGGCGAGACGAAGCTGTCGTCGTCCTGCGCCCCACCGGGCTCAAAATCGGTGAATGCGCTGAACACGCCGCCGGTCAGGGCGAGTTCCCAGGTGACGCCACGCAACGCGCGCTCGATGCGGGCAAGCAGGCGAACAGCTTCCTGCTGCTCAGCCGCGGACAGGCCCCCGACCTCGATGCCGTACTGCACCTGCCGCCGGGCCAATTCGTAGGAGCCGACATGATAGTACAACCGGCTGGCCGCAAGCCGGGCGCGCGCATCGCGGGGATATTTGATCAGATACTGCTCGATCGAGGAGATCGCCTGATCGTATTGTCCCGCGTTGACGGCAACTGTGACGAACTGGGCGAGCGTTCCGTTGTCGGCCGGACTGGCGATGCGGGCTGAAAAAGCATCGTCATAGGCCGAAAAAAGACCCTGCGCGCCGGCCGGCAATGCGCCGCTACAAAGCAGCGCCGCGGCGCAGCCGACGATTGTTCGAAACGAAGATTGCATGCCGAGAACCACCCCAAACCCGACCAGTGCGAAGGACTTAGCACGACCACAAGAAAAAAGGCGACTGAACTTTGGCGAAATCGTCCGAGTTTTCAACAGCTGTTGCAGCCGCGCAACAAACCGTCGGAGTTATTCGTATTTCGGCTGCGCTGGTTGCAAAAACATCTTCTCGGCGTTGCTGTATTGGTCGAAATATTCGGTCGCGATAGAAACTAACAAAACTCATCGCACGATAGCGAATATAGCTTGCTCCAAGATCAATATAGTTCGCGTGATTCTGCACGTGTCTGGTCGCTGCCTGACCCATCGATGTCACATATGGTTCATCCGAAGGTCTTCCGTCGCATTGCGGAGGCGATCGGAGAGCTGGCGGGCAATGCTTCTCAACACGGCTTGCGCGATATGCGGCTTGGCCTTTGATATCTTGTTGGCGGCCGACGAGGTCAGCTCATAGGCAACAACGTCCTCGTCCGCCATCACGTCGGTCGAGCGCGGTCGCTCGGTCAGGAACCCCATTTCCCCTACTGTGCATCCAGCCCCGATGCTCGCCAGCCGGCGCCGTCCGCCAGGCGCATCCACCCAGACGCTGATACAGCCGCGCGTCAGCATCCACAGTCGGTCGGCCTGATCGCCAGCGCGGCACAGCACGGCGCCTCGGGGGAACTCGACATGGTCGAGATAACTCATCAGCACTTTCAGATCTTCCGGCGCCATGGTCATGCCGAAATCGGTGCACCCAAGCGGCACCTCTATCACCGAGCGGGCAGCACTGTCCGTGCGCTCGACGATTTCCTCTTCGAAGCGCTCCAGCGCCGCCTCGAGATCGGGGTAGATGTTGGGCTTATCGCTTTGTGACGTAAACTCCTCCAGGGCCTCGGCGTCCCTGAGATCACTGAAGAACAATCGCTGACCGCGCCGGGCACAGCGAGCGGAGATCTGCTGCAAGGTCAACGCGCCGGAGGCGTCGACGTCGCTGACGGCGCGGAAATCGAGAATGATCACCCGCACCACGCTGGGCAGCCGGTCAATTTCCTCCGCGAGCTCATCGGCATTGCCAAAAAACAGCACGCCCTGCAGCTCGAGGACTGCCAGCTCCCGCTCGTGAATCGCCAGCAATTCGGTCTGAGCAGTGGAGCGGATGCGCCTGGAGCGCGTCTTGCCGACGATCTCCTTGCGCCGCACCACAGGCCGGTTCATTTCGATCATGAAGACGATGCAGGCCAGCGCCACGCCGACCACGGCGCCGACAACGGGTTGGCCAAGGACCGTGGCGAGCGCCACAGCGGCGACCACGGCCATATTACGCCGTGCCTGGGTTCGGCCCGCCGCGCTGTTGCCGACAAGTGCTTGCCGCGCGGTCCGCAGCGCCCAACGGTCGATGGTATTGATGCCGACGAAGACCAGAATGGCGGACAGCACAACCAGCGGCATTGAGAAGATCAGATTCGGGAACGCAAGGATGGCAGCCAGCAGCACCGCCCGGCTCGCAAACGTCGACGTGCGCATGCGCCCGCCGGCACGGTAGTTGGCAACGGTCAGCGCGGCCGACGTGGATACGAACAGCCCGCCCATAAGGGGAGAGGCAAGATTGGCGATTCCCAGCCCGACGAGGGCGCGGTCCTGGCCGACCTGAACGTCGGCCAGATCGCGGGCAGTGCGCAGGGTAAAGACGGTGTCGAGCGTTCCCACGATCGCAAGGGTCAACGAGCCGGCAATCAGGGTCCACCAGATATGTTTCAGCCCCAGCCGGAGCGTTGAGGCAGCCTCGATCAGGCTTACCGGTGCCCAGCCCTCGATATCGATCGAGCCGATAACGGGGCCGAGCTCAATGTCGGGCGCCCACAGACGGGCAGCATGGTAGATCACATAGCCGATGATCAGGCCGGCAAGCAGCGCCGGAACTTTGGGCGCATGCCGGGTGATCATCGCCATGGCCGCGATCAGCGCAAGACCGAAGGGAAGCCTTGTGATCGTCGCCAGGCTGAAATCCGCCGCCACGATGCCGCTCCAGGAGGAGACCGCGAGAAGCATCGGCGTCTGGCTCTTGATGACCAGGATCCCGACGCCCGAGACGAACCCGGCGACAACCGGATGGGGGGCAAGCTTGACGATCCGGGCGAGACCGGTTGCGCCGATGAGGATCATCCACAGGCCGGTCAGCATCACGCAACCGACGAAGGCAAGCAGCGCTTGGGTCGTGTTGCCGTCGAGAGCGACGAGCAGGGAACCCAGCAGGCTGGCCTGGATCAGCGAGTTACTGGGCATGGTCGTCACGAAGAACGACCGTTGAAATGCGGACGCGACAACGCCGCCGACAATGGCAGCGATGACGCCGGCAAGCGCGCCTTCCGCCACCCGATCTGCGCCGAGCGGCGATAGCGCAAGGACGCCGGAGGAGACGCACATCGGCAGCGCTACGCCCGCGGTCGTCACACCCGCGGTGAGTTCCTGGGCCAGAAAGCCCATCCGTGCGCTTAAATTACGCGCAAAATCCGTCTGTATCGCAACCTGCTCAGTCACGGCGGTTCAAAGCCTCAAAAATCCCACGGTGATAATCCCGCCGACCGCGTCCTACACAGGACGCGCATCGGCGGGAGCGCCGCTAATTACAGCACGAGCATGGTGGCCAGCCCCAGCATCAGGCCCATGCCTACGATATCGGTCACGGTGGTAAGAAAGATCGCTGAAGCTACGGCCGGATCGGCGCCGACCCGCCGCAGGCCCAATGGGATCAGTACGCCGGAGATACCGGACATGAGGCACGATCCGGACATGGCGAGCAGGATGACAAGTGCCAGCATGGGCGCCTGGGCTGCCGACTCCGGTTGGCGCGAGGCGTAGAACCACATGGCCGCAGCCGCCACAAGACCGACAAGCACGCCGTTGGCAATCCCGAGCGCGCCCTCCCTCATCACCAGGTGCAGTTTCGGTCGCTTATCCACATCGCCCAGGGCAAGGCCGCGCAGCGTCATAGCCAATGCCTGGCAGCCGGTGTTTCCGCTCTGCCCGGCCAAGACCGGGAGGAATGCCGCCAGGGCGACAATCTTCTCGATCGTGCCTGTGAACGAGCTGACCACGAAAGCGGCCATGAAGGCCGTCAGCAGGTTGAGCTGCAGCCACGGATGACGCTTCAGGAAGGCTGAAAACAGCGGCGTGAAAGAACGCTCCTCCTTCTGGACACCCACCATCTGGCCCGACTGGGCAGAAATCTCGATGATTTGCTGCTCGAACAAGCGCCAGCCGCGGACCTGCCCCAGCAGCCGGTCCTCCGCGTCCACCACCGGATAGACAGGGTAGTGGCGGCGAACCGCAGCCTTGCAGGCGCCGCTCAAGGACAGATCGACGGGGAGGGCGAACGGTTTTGGCAGCATGATCTGATCTACCGTGGTGTCCGCTTCGCTCAGCATCAGATCGCGCAGGACCACGAGGCCAACCAGTTTATCGCCCTCGTCCGTGACGTAGAGATAAGTGAGCTCGGTCGGCACCTGAGCGCGTCTGACGGCCTCCACTGCGGCGGCTACCGTCGTCCCGACAGGAACGCTGGCGGGAATCGGGTCCATCAGCTCGACGAGCGACTCGGGGATCGCGAGGCCCTTGCCATCGCCATGAGGCTTGATAGGCCGCATATGCGGTGGCAAATGCTCCGCCACCTTACGGGCATGCCCGTCCGGCAACAACTTTAGTGTGTCCCGGATAAACTCGGGAGACTCTCGGGCCAGCAATTCCGCCGCGTCATCAGGTGCTCGAGCACGCAGCGTGCGCACCAGCTTCTCAACGTCGTTCTCTTTCTTCATCTGCTCCCCCAATTGCTAGTGTCTTGCCTCTGACGGTATGACACGGATCGGATCGCTCTGTCTGGCGCACAGTGGCCCATGCGCCTCGATCCGGAAAACTTCGCCTCTCGGGGCGCCGAGTGGACCGAACCGAGACAGATCTAAGCCATTGCGGGGTGCATACAGGCGGCCTGTAACGTCTACGTGTCGCCGAGAATTCAACGTGTTGCGAACTTCACCGATCTTTTCGTGGGCTTTGCGAGCACGTCGCACCAATGAAAAATTCTGCAGGGCAGGGCCTACGGCGTTCGAATTAATTTGCCTTATGCGGCGCATCTTGCCAGCTCACCAGCTCAGGCGGCCGATGATTTCGCCAGGATGACAAGGTGGTTTGCTTGAAACCGTAATAGCTTAGCCTGAGAAAGGGATTCTCTGTATCAAGTCGGTCCGGAACTAGAGGTACTCTTCAGAGGGCGCAGTTCCGGGCAGGCAGCCTGCTTTGTGAGACGCGAGGTCGTTGCGGTCCGATCCGAGTTAGTGGAGGCCCACTGATCACAGCGGTAGACCGCTCAGTCGCACCTGAGGGGCGAACGAAAACTCGTTTCGAGAGTGGCATCGGTTCGGCAATTGCCATCTCACCTAGCAGTGATCCGGACGGCCCGGGATTCCTGGCCGCCCGGCATCGGGGGATGCACATATGAGCAACATTATCGCCCCAGGCTTTAAACTCAATTTCTGCCAATGGCGGGTTGGAGATCCTTGCGGCGGACTTTCGCAGCTTTGCCGGTATGGGTGTCGAAGCGGTCGAACTGGGCCTGACGACCCTCGATCTCATAGCGGGTGGCCGCGCCATCCCGGAGAGAGCCGAGAGGCTTGTCGCCCTGACGAGGCAGTCCGATTTCCGCTAAACGGTTCACGGCGGTCGTCTCATCGAGCCTCATGGACCCGGCGGTCTGCCGTGACCAAATCGATCCAGCCAAGGCCTTGGTCTAACTCTGCAAACGGATCGATGCGCGCGTGCTTGTCCAGCATAGCGGGCATTTTCGCGCCGACCAGCTTCTCGATCGTGCCGCTGCAGAGGGACGCGAACGCGAAGCGTTGTTCGAGCTTGCCGAGTTCTGCAAACCCTACCGGTGTGCGCATCCCCTTCGAGAACCTCTTCGCCATGGAACCGGGTCAGTGCCGGCAGCGCCCGGCGGAGGCGGCGCAGACTGTGAAGGCGGTCGGCCATCCCAACCTGATGGCGCTCGTCGATTTCAGCCATGCTTAGATTGAATCCAATCGTGGCCTGAATTTCCGCGAGCAACTGCGGGCGATGGCGCCGGTAGCAGGGCACCTGCATGTCCATGACTCCTTCGGGCGCCCGCAGGGCTTCCACGGGACCTACCTCGCGCAGGAGGATGCCGCGCTAGGATAGGCGACCTGCACATGCCGCTCGGCTGGGGCGATATCGAATGGGATGACATTTTCAGTGAGCTGGCCTTCTTGCCGGGACCGTCCTCATCATGGAAATCGGACCCCGCTATCCGCAACGAGCAGCCCGATTGCGTGGCCCGGGCAAACAACCTCATCGCCTTGAACAACCGCGCGGAGCGCGGAGCGGCCGAGTAAAGGTCGAGAATCCGCCGCAGTGGTGCTGCCAATGTCGCCAGGGCTGCCGAACCCGTTGGCAGCGAGCCGTTCCGCATTGGCAAGATCGACCGTAACGAGTCTCGTCGATCCTGTTTTCAATGAGATTGTAAGAAGAGTGCGCCTGCCGGTCTACGATATGACGGCCAGCATTTGGCTTGGCCGCTCCTTGGCGGTCGAGCGGGCAGTGGCCGGAAGCGTGCCAATCACCCACCCGTTGGCAAGCCGGGCCGTAGGCTGATTTCTGCTCTCTGCAATTGCTTGGCTGCTCACGAACTCAGTCTTCAGGTTCGCGAGGGGCGCTCCGGCACACCAGTCGAGCTGACAGAGAGGCGTTTCTGTCGCCAAAATATTCGGGAAGATCGGGTCTACGCGACCGCCGTCTTCGAGATGCGAACGCCGTTTTGAGTCGAATGTGCCCGATTCTTGTAATGATTATTTGCTGTCAGATCGGCGGGCGAGCCGCACGCCAGGCCCGCCACCATTTTCTGGGATGAACTCGACGCCAGCGGCCTCGAGGGCGCAGCGTATTGCACCAAGATTGTGCCGATGTGGAATGCGTGCCCCACGCTCGAAATCAACAACGGTCGCTCTGGAGACGCCTGCCGCCACTGCAAGTTCGCTCTGGCTCCAATCGAGCATTGCCCTGGCTCCCCTGCATTGTTCCACGGAAATTAAGCTCATTGGCCGAAGTCAGTCTTTTTGGTTGACTTTCGCCTGAGAAATCAGGCTAAATGGGAGGTGCTAGGCAATTAGAATACTAGGACGGCTGAGCAGGTGTTGCTGCACCTGCCCAGCCTGACCACAACCCAAGCTGATTGGAGCTCGGATCATGGCTGATTCCGACAATACCACGACTCTGCCTTACGTCACCCGCAGGCGAGTGCTTGCGGGAACAGGCGTGGCCACCATCGTGTGGATCCTCGAAGGCAACGCGCCCGCAAGCGCCGGAAGCACGAATGTGCGTTCTGATCCTACACTGGCCCTTTGGCGGGAATGGGAGAGAGTCCACAAACAGACCGAGCGGCTTTGCCGCAGGCAGCAGCGCTTGGAGACAAGGCTTGTCGAGAGCGTTGGCTTTCCTTGTGTGACCGTCAGCCTGACCGAGGGGGAGCAGGTGACGGTCTATTCGATCGAGATGCTCAATGAAGTGCTCGGCAAAGCGCCGGATATGGCGGCTCTCCGCGATAAGGCCGAAACTGATTTCGCGGCGCATCAGGCACGCTGGGATGCGGTTGCGGAGGAAACTGGCTACACCGCCGCCTTCAGGGCCGAGCGCGAGGCTGGTGACAAAATACAAGATCTACTGCAAGCGTTCTCAACTACGCCTGCCACGACTCTCGCTGGCGTGGCAGGCAAGCTTGATGCCGTATTGCGCGAGGGCGAGGCATGGGAAGAATGCTCCGAGTTTCCTTGGCCACAAATCCGTTCAGCGCTCAGCGACCTGGTGCGCATTGCCGAAGGCTTTGGTGCTGATCGGGGGCGGCGCCGAAGGATCCGTTCACGACCAAGCTGAAACTCTGCGCCATTCCCGAGGACCGGCGCCGTTCATCGCGATCTGGTCGCCTATGCTGAATTGCTCGGCCGCGAGACCGGACAGGTAGTTGCCGATCCGGCAAGCTGATAGCGCGATGCTGACCCGGTTCATGACAAGACAGAGCATTTGCCAGAACCCGACGAACCCGGAAGCCGGGATGAGTGATCCGGGTTATGCCTGTCGGACGGCCGTCAGGAGGAATACCGATCACGCAGGAACGCGATGAAGATCGGCAGGGCAGGATTGGCGTTGTCAGGGCGCCAACGGGCAAAATTGCAGATCTGGATTTGCTTGCTCCTGATCCGCAGCTTGCAGCAGACGGCGCCGTCAGGAACGCTGTTGGCATCTCCGTGGTGGATCAAAGCGACTCCTAGACCGTTTCCGACAAGGCGCAGCAGGGTGCCCGCACTGACGTAATGTTCGACGATCGCGGGAGGCTGCACACTGCTTCCAACAGCGTCGGCGAGTAGAAATGCTTCGCCCCTGCGCACGAGCAGCGTCTCCTGGTCTAGCTCCGACCACTCGATCACGGGGCGGCTTGCGAGAGGATGACGGGAACCGAGAACGACGGCCAGAGTATCCTTCCACAACCTTAGTTCGAATGGGCCGCCATTGGAGCGCGCGGAGGAGGTCACGGTGACGTCGACCTCGGTGCCGACCAGTGCAGCCCTGGGCTCAGGGTGAGATCCCTCTATCAAGCTGACGGTCACATTTGGATGACATTGCCCGAACTCGATGACCGCATCCAGCGCTCGCGCGGAGAGGGTGAGTCCGTTGGAGCCGATGGAAAGCCTTTGTTGTTCATCTTTAACGCCGGTTCCCGCCAGCGTGAGAGTATTGTCCAGGTCGAGCAGCACGGAGCGCAGACGATCGAGGAAACGCTCGCCGGCCGGGGTTGGGCCAACGCCGCGGGGATGGCGATGAAATATCCTCGTTCCCATCGCGTATTCGAGATCGCGTATGCGCCGGCTGAGCGCGGAGTGGTCGATGTCGGCGCGGCGCGCCGCGCGCAGAAAGCTGCCCTCCTCGGCGACCACAAGGGCATAATTAAATGTCGCGAGTTGAATGGAGCTCCGCATCTCTGCTCAACGTCAATGAAGCGAGAAATTGCAGATATTTGAGTGCTTTTTTGACGCCGTCGGGCTATCCCCAGATCTCAGTATTGACATGGAGTGAAACCATGTGGGCCTCCTTTAAGCAGCATCACGAGGACGAGGACGAGACCATTCCATTTTCGGGCGAACCTCATGGAGAGTACGTCGCGCCCTAGCAGGAGAGCGCCACCCGGACTGGTCACTTCGCTTGGAAATCCGGTGCTTGAACAAAGATAGAGCGGCGGACCGGCTTGAGCTTAAGGTCCGCCGCTCCAGCTCTTTCAGGTCACGCAGGATGAGCCTGCCGTAATCGAGAGACCTGGAGAAAGCGTGGCGAACTGCGTTTGAGCTGCGCCGCCGATCTCGTTGCTGTCGAAAGAGAGCGCTCCGGCTGAGCTGTTGTAGATGATATTGTCGGAGCTAGATGCGCGGCCGTACCAGCAAAGAAAACGTCGGATGAAAGGCCTCCCAGCTTAAGCCGGGGAGAGAGCTTGTAGTCAAGCATCGTTCGCGGCATCGCCGACGCGAGTGGGTCGGCTGAGCGGCTGAGCGGGTGCTCCGATGCAATTCCCGCGCGTAAACGTCAGCCCGAAATGGGCACCCGCTTTGGAAAAATCCGGTGCTTGAACAAAGACGAAGCGGCGGACCGGCTCGAGCAGTAGGTCCGCCGTTCCGGGTCGTTCAGATCACAAGAAACGAACCTGCTGCAAGCGACAGACCTGGAGAGAGCGTAGCGAACTGTATTTGAGCTGCGCCACCGATCCCGTCGCTGTCGAAAGAGAGTGCTCCGGTTGAGTTGTTGTAGATGATATGATCGGAGCTATCATGTGCGGCCGCACCCGCAAAGAAAGCATCGGATGAAAGGCCTCCCAGCTTAAGCCCGGCAAAAACCGCGTCGTCGAGCTGGATCTTGTCCTGGAGCTTATTGAAGTCGGTGATCTTGTCGATATTGCCGGCTCCAAGAACGCTGTTGAACACGAAAGCATCATTGCCTCCGTTACCGGTCAAGATGTCGGCACCTCGTGCGCCGTTGATGACATTGGCGCCGGCATTGCCCTGGATGGCTTGGTTAAACTCGTTGCCAGTGAGATTGATTGTCGTGGCGGCGGAGGGGTACCTCGTAGCGAGAAGCTCGACCTCCGAGCCGGCCGCAAGCGCATAGCTCACTGTGGTGGCTATGTTGTCGCGGCCGCCGCCTACCGCCTCGGTCACCCTGTCGCCGACATTGTCGACATAGTAGCCGTCGTTGCCGCCATAGCCGACCATCGTGTCGGCACCACCGAGGCCATTGAAGACATTACTACCGGCATTACCTTGGATGGTCTGGGCGAACTCGTTGCCGTTGAGGTGGATCGGCGCTGTGCCGGACGGGTTGCTGGTGGCGAGTAGCTCGATCTGCGAGCTGGCGGTAAGCGCATGGCTCATCGAAGTGATCACCTTGTCGGTGCCGCCGCCTACCGCCTCGATCGCTTTATCGCCAGCATTGTCGACATAATAGGTGTCGTTGCCGCCATAGCCGGTCATGGTATCGGCCCCACCCCCGCCGTTGATGACATTGGCGCCGGCATTGCCCTGGATAGTCTGGGCGAACGCATTGCCGGTCAGGTTGATCGCCGTGGTGCCGGACGGGCTGTTGGTGGCGAGAAGTTCGATTTCCGATCCGGCCGCAAGCGCATGACTTACGGAGGCGAATGCTTTGTCGGTACCGCCGCCCGCAGCCTCGATCTCCTTGTCGCGGATGTCATCGACATAATAGGTGTCATTGCCGCCATAGCCGATCATCGTGTGGCCGCCGGCCCCGTGAAACACATCGTCGCCGCTGGTGCCATACAAGGTGTCGCTTGTGTCGACGGGAGGCGGTTCGGTCCCGGTGGTAGCGAGGTTGTGCTCCCGGAAAACGGCTTGCAGTTCCGGGGAGCTTTCAAGTGCGGTGTCGCCGTTCTGCGTTCCCCATTTGTAGGTGTAGTCGAAGGCAGGTGACGGCACAAGTGCGGCCCAATGATCGATCATGATTTGCATCTGTTCGGGGGTGGGCATGACCTGTCTTCCGCCATCGGAAGTCTCCCAGTTACCGCCGCCAAAGGCCTGATAGACCGGAACGATGTTGCTAACCGGGATGCCCGATTTCACCGCTGCAGCCACGGCTCGGTCGATCATGTCGTAGTCGACCGTGTCTGTTCCCGTGCGCACCGGGTAGGGGTCTATTCCAAAATAGTCGATATGCGTGTTGGCCGGATTGTAGGTATTCGTAAAATCCGGATTGGTCGGGGATCCCATGTTCATCATGGTGATGAAGGTCTTGGCGCCCGGAAAATGCTCATGGATCCAGTCGGATTCCGCCTTCAGGTTCTCAGCGGTTGCGTAGGTGCCCCACCTGCCGGTGGGATCGGGCTCGTCAACAAGATAGAAGCCAAACACATTCGGATTGCCAAGAAAGGGGGTCATTTTCTCGATGAAGGATGAGGTTACGCCCTCGTGCTCATTGAGGTACACCAGACCCTTCATGCCATCCGGCAATGCGTTGACCAGCGAAACATACTGAACGTCAGCCAGATTGAAGCCGGCGGTTGCGATTTCGGTGGCGGATCCACCCGACGCGTAGTGCAGAGTTGCCATCCATAATCCCTCATTTTGATTCGATAGCGCCCCGCGGATGTCTGCCTACTAGAAGGTGTATATTAGCGCCAAATCACATACCTGCAGGCGCTGATAGAATGGTTGATCGGCGGCAGGATTGTCACATTGTGGCGAAAAATATACTTACGGGTAGTCGACATAATGGGATAGAAAACAAAATTAATTGGTAGATGATCACGATGTTTCGAGTATTATTGCAGCCATATCTATGAACATTATAGGTGTTGCCGAAAATACAAGACGAAATGATCGTTACCGTTAAAAAGAAATGGGTTTTTTTTATTAAAAATTAGTTGACGATTTCGTATTTGCGATTGGATTGGCGTTGGAGGTGTTAACTATATTAAGAAGAGCGGCAAAAAATCAAAATGTTTGGATTATAAAAGTCTCAATCTATAAGATAGAATGCCAAGCTGCGGCAGAAAACCGCTTTTCTCCACGAGATGCATTTGCCTTCCAGCCAATTGAGTCGACATTAAGTTAAGATACCAGCCGAATCGTGCCCTATGCCGGCGACACCAATTTGTTGTGGACAGACGCCGCAGGTGCCAGTCCGCGACTAAGGTGTCTGCAACTGAGATTACGACTCGGGAGATCGTCAGAATCTGAGAATTGGCTGGGGCGCCAGGATTCGAACCTGGGAATGTCGGTACCAAAAACCGATGCCTTACCACTTGGCGACGCCCCAACAGCCGGAGCGTGCCCGCTGTGCGCGCGGCCTTATAGGACGAGCCGGGAGAAAGCTCAATGCCGACATATCGACTATGCGCGACCGATCCACCAATTTTGCCATCGCTACTTTGAACGGATCTATTCACCCCACACCGCCATTTCATTGCCAGCCGGATGGACGAAACGGAACCGCCTGCCGCCGGGGAATGAAAAGATCGGCTTGGCGATGGTGCCGCCGGCATTCTCGACGGCGCTCAATCTTCCTCCAGCCTTTCGGAATAGAGCACGGGCAGCGGCTTGGCCGGCGCATCTTCGGATCCGCCTGAAACCGCCTTCCAGCCCTTTCGCAAAGGCCGAAAAGGGCCCGCAATCGGTGAACGATCACGAGAAGGCGCGCTGTAGAAAGCCTTCACGCTGTACAGCCTTCCGCCAGTGGCCGCATTTCCAGATAATCGAGCTTTCCGGCCATTCTCGTCGCTCTGTCCTTTTTTGTTGTCGGTATGTTCTAAAGCAAAGCTTTCAAAAAAAGGTCTTTCCGGCATAGGCTTTCCTTAATCGATTGTAGAGGCCGGCGGGCTTGGTCGATGCCTTGCCTTTCGCACTGCAGCATCATATCGCTCGATTTACCAATTAATTTTCCAATCTCCTGCAACCGGGGAGCAAGCATGACCAAATGGGTATACACCTTTGGCGACGGCGCCGCGGAAGGCCGTGCCGGCGACCGCAATCTGCTCGGTGGCAAGGGCGCCAACCTTGCCGAAATGTGCAGTCTGGGCCTGCCGGTGCCGCCGGGCTTCACCATCACAACCGAAGTCTGTAACGCCTATTATGCCAACGGCCACACCTACCCGGCTTCGCTGGAAGCGGACGTTGCGGTGGCGCTTGACCACATAGGCCGGCTGACCGGGCGCCGTTTCGGCGATCCCTCGAAACTGCTTTTAGTATCGGTTCGCTCAGGTGCGCGCGCCTCGATGCCAGGCATGATGGACACCGTGCTCAATCTCGGGCTGAATGACGAAACGGTCGAAGCCTTGGCAGCCGATTCAGGCGATGCGCGGTTCGCCTATGACAGCTACCGCCGTTTCATCCAGATGTATTCCGATGTCGTCATGGGTCTCGACCATGAGGTGTTCGAGGAAATCCTCGAGGACCAGAAAGGCGGCCTCGGCCATGAGCTCGACACCGAGCTGACAGCCATCGAATGGCAAGGCGTGATCGCGCTCTACAAGGCCAAGGTCGAGGAGGAGCTCGGCACGCCCTTTCCACAGGATCCGCACGAGCAGCTCTGGGGCGCCATCGGCGCGGTGTTTTCCAGCTGGATGAACAACCGCGCCATCACCTACCGGCGCCTGCACGACATTCCCGAAAGCTGGGGCACGGCGGTCAACGTCCAGGCCATGGTCTTCGGCAACATGGGCGACACTTCGGCCACCGGCGTCGCCTTCACCCGCAATCCGTCGACCGGCGAAAAGCAGCTCTATGGCGAGTTCCTGGTCAATGCGCAGGGCGAGGATGTCGTTGCCGGCATCCGCACGCCGCAGAACATCACCGAGGCGGCGCGCATTGCCGCCGGCTCCGACAAGCCGTCGCTGCAGAAACTGATGCCGGACGCCTTCCAGGCTTTCGTCAGTATCTCCGACCGTCTGGAAAAACATTACCGCGACATGCAGGATCTCGAATTCACCATCGAGCGCGGCAAATTGTGGATGCTGCAGACCAGGTCCGGCAAGCGCACCGCCAAGGCGGCGCTGAAGATTGCCGTCGACATGGCCAGGGACGGATTGATTTCGAAGGAGGAGGCCGTCGCCCGCATCGATCCGGCCTCGCTCGACCAGTTGCTGCATCCGACGATCGATCCGAAGGCGGCGCGCGATATCATCGGCGTCGGCCTGCCGGCCTCCCCGGGCGCTGCGACCGGCGAGATCGTGTTTTCCTCGAACGACGCCGAGGAGGCCAAGACGCAAGGCCGCAAGGCGATCCTGGTCCGCATCGAGACCAGCCCCGAAGACATCCACGGCATGCATGCGGCCGAAGGCATCCTGACGACGCGCGGCGGCATGACCAGCCACGCCGCCGTGGTGGCGCGCGGCATGGGCAAGCCTTGCGTTTCGGGAGCCGGCTCGCTGCGCGTCGACTACAAAGCCGGCACGCTGATGGCGATGGGAGCGACCTTCCGCAAGGGCGACATCATCACTATCGACGGCGGCAACGGCCAGGTGCTGAGGGGCGCCGTGCCGATGCTGCAGCCGGAACTCTCGGGCGATTTCGCCGCCATCATGGAATGGGCCGACGGCGCGCGCCGCATGAAGGTGCGCACCAATGCCGAGACGCCGCTCGATGCGCGCATGGCGCGCTCCTTCGGCGCCGAAGGCATCGGGCTTTGCCGCACCGAGCACATGTTCTTCGACGGCGACCGCATCGTTGCCATGCGCGAGATGATCCTGGCCGATACGGAAAAGGACCGCCGAACGGCGCTGGCCAAGCTGTTGCCGATGCAGCGCTCCGATTTCCTCGAGCTGTTCGAGATCATGGCCGGCCTGCCGGTGACGATCCGCCTGCTCGATCCGCCGCTGCACGAATTCCTGCCGAAGACCGAGGAGGAGGTGGCCGAGGTCGCCGCTGCCATGAACGTATCGCCGGACAAGCTCAGGCGGCGCACCGAAGCGCTGCACGAGTTCAATCCGATGCTCGGCCATCGCGGCTGCCGGCTTGCGGTCTCCTATCCCGAAATCGCCGAGATGCAGGCGCGCGCCATTTTCGAGGCAGCCGTCGAGGCCGGCAGGAAGGCGGGCGCGCTGGTGGTGCCCGAGATCATGGTGCCGCTGGTCGGGCTGGCGAAGGAGCTCGAATTCGTCAAGGCGCGCATCGATGCCGTCGCCAAGAGCGTGATGGAGGAAACCGGCGTCAAGATCACCTATCTTACCGGCACGATGATCGAACTGCCGCGCGCCGCGATCCGCGCTCATGTCATTGCCGAGGCGGCCGAATTCTTCTCTTTCGGCACCAACGATCTGACCCAGACCACCTTCGGCATCTCGCGCGACGATGCCGCCTCGTTTCTGGAGACCTATCGCCAGAAGGGCATCATCGAGCAGGATCCGTTCGTGTCGCTCGATATCGAGGGCGTCGGCGAACTGGTGCGGATGGCGGCCGAAAAAGGCAGGGCAACGCGGCCGGAGATCAAGCTCGGCATTTGCGGCGAGCATGGCGGCGACCCGGCCTCAATCCATTTTTGCGAGACGGTCGGCCTCGACTATGTCTCGTGCTCGCCCTATCGGGTCCCGATTGCCAGGCTGGCCGCCGCGCAGGCGGCGGTACAGGTGGCAAAGAACGGCCGCGGATAGGAGTTGGAGTCCACCGGCATCTGACCTTACCGATTTGTAACCAAATTCACGCGAACGTGCGCGTGACGGCTCCAAATCCCGACATCGTTTCTGCCCAGTTTCCGGCTCCCGAACCCGCCCCGGTGCCAGAAACAGATGTTGCAGAACCCGCCCACGCACGTCCGCTCGATTCTCATCCTCCAGACGAAATTCATCGGCGATCTTGTCCTCGCCTCGGCGCTCGCCAGAAACCTGCGCCTCGAATATCCAAAGGCCAGGATCGTGTTCCTTTGCGAGGCGAGCTTTGCCAGTTTCCTGACGGCTCATGGCATCGCCTCGGACGTGGTGGCGTTCCGGCGCGCCCGGATGCGTGGCACCCCACTGGAGCGTGGCCGCGAGCTTTACGCGATGGTGCGCGCTCTGCGCCGGTTCCGGTTTGACCTGACCATCGACCTGGCCGATTCCAAAACCTCACGCATCATCGTGAGATTCGTCAATGCCAAGACCCGCGTCGGATACGATCCTCCCGAAAAACCGTTGCGCTGGATGGAACGCCAGCCCGCCAACGTCCTGGCCAAGCCGTTTGGCTTTGGTGGCCAGCATTATCTCTACCGCTATCTTTCGCCGCTTGAGGCACTCGGCGTAGAGTTGCGCGCGCCGGTCCCAAAGATTGAGCCGCTGCCGCTGGAGACCGCCAAGGCATTGGCGCTTCTCGACCGGCATCATCTGCGGCGTAACGCCTTCATAGCCGTTCATGCGGGAGCGAGCTTCCGGGGCCGGCAATGGCAACCGGAACTTTTTGCGCTGGCGATCGACGAGCTCTCTCGACAGACCGGGTTGGACTTCCTGCTTGTCGGCGGCCCCGGTGAACAGGCATCTGCCGAGCGCATCGTCGCCAAGGCCGCTTCGCCGGTCGTCAACGTGGTCGGGGGTCTGTCGCTGGCAACGCTGCTGGCGGTCCTCGGCCAGGCACGCCTGTTTCTGGGGAACGAGAGTGGCCCGATGCACATGGCCGCCGCCGCGGGAACGCCGGTTGTAGGCCTCTTCGGGTTGACCGACCCCGCCGTCTGGGGTCCTGTCGGCGTGGCCAGTGTTACGCCGCGGCCCTCCATGCCTTGCGAGTGCATAGTCAGGGACCTGTGCCGCCGTCCCGATCCGAGCAAGGCTTTCTGCGTCTGGCGACTAGAGGTCAAAGCGGTTGTCGACGCGGTGCGCGCGATCCTTTCACGTACGGTTAAGGACGTCGAGCACGCATTGTGACCTCGTGCTTGCCAAAGGTCAGGCCGGCGGTCAAATTGCCGCTGCCGACGCTTTTGCAGGGGCATCGTCCCGATTTCCGCCTTGATGCCGGTCTTGGGGTCGCCGCTTCAACTTTGATCCCGCCGACTTGGAAGTAATCAATGCGCCTTTTCCAAAAGCATTTTTGCGCCATTGCGATATCGCTGTGGGCTGCCTCTCCCGGCAACGCCCAGTTGCTCGTCGAACCGACGCTGCACATAAAGGCCGAGGCGGCCAACGGCCGCGTCGCGCTGACGCTCGATGCCTGCGGCGGGCGGACCGATACAAGGATTCTCTCGGCGCTGGTGGAAAACAAGATTCCCGCCACCATTTTCGTCACCGGCATCTGGCTGAAACACAACGCCGCCGCCGTCGAGATCATGCGGGCGCATCCTGAACTGTTTGAATTGGAAAACCATGGCGGCCGCCACGTCCCGGCCGTCGACACTCCGCAAAAGATCTACGGCATTCGCAGTGCCGGCAGCCCGGAGGCCGTGCTGGCCGAAGTCGAATCCGGCGCCGCCGCTCTTGCCGTGACCGGCGAACCGGCACCGAAATGGTTTCGCGGCGCAACCGCCGAATACAGCCCGTCGGCAATCGCGATGATCCGCAAGCTTGGTTTCAAGATCGCCGGATTCTCGATCAACGGCGACGGCGGCTCATTGCTCGGTGCAAAAGAGACCGCCCGGCGCATTGCCGCGGCAAAGGACGGCGACGTCATCATCGCTCATATCAACCAGCCGACCCATGCGGCCGGCGAAGGCGTGGTGCAGGGCCTTCTGGCGCTGAAGGCGAAGGGCCTCACCTTCGTGCGGCTCGACGATGCCGATGGCATCGGCGATGAAGGCACCACCGACTGATCAGTCGGGCGTGGCCTCGATGGTCACCTTGTTCGGATAGAACGCGCCGTGATCGCGGATATCGGCCATCTCGTCGAACGGCCGCTCATAGGCCCACATCGCATCCTTGCCTGCATCGCCGGCGGGCAGCACGCTCCAATAGCTGGCATTGCCCTTGTAGGGGCAATGGGTCGAGCGTTCGGTCTTGCCAAGCTGTTTGAAGTCGATGTCGCCGAACGGAATGTAGAAAACCGGAGGGTAGGGCGATTCGGTCAGCACTTTGACCTTGCTGGACGAGGCGATGACGACATCGCCGGCGCGCACCGTCACGGTGCCCTTGTAAGGCTCGACGGTGATGACCTTGCCCGGATTGCGCTGAAAGCCTGGTGCCGGGTTTGCGATCTGGTCCATGTCGGATCTCCTTGCCTCAACCCAAGATGTGTCTGGCAAGAGCCTTGCGCAAGAGCTGCCTGCCACCAGGCGGGTGTCGCCCGCGGGGGAAGTCTCCGCTCTTTCTTCGCTTCGCCGAAACTCAGGCGGCGGCCTGGAAGGCGTCCATCAGCCCGGCATAGGCGGCGGCAATGCCGGCCACCGGATTGGTGCTTTTCGAGGTGGTCTCGACCTTCAGCGCACCACCGCTGGTCGGCAAGGTGAGCAGCAGGAACTGGCGATTGCCGCCATCGCCGACCGATGCAGCGGCGACGTGCTGGCTTTCGCCCTCGTTCTCGACGCACATCTTGAACAAGAGCGTGCCGCCGACCGCTTCGAGGGCGCCACCGACGACCTCGACGAATTCATCTTCGGAAACGGTTTTGGCGTCGGGCACCAGATCGGCCTGCGCGACATCGGCTGCCACCAGATCGGCCAGACTTTCGGCAAGCGTATTTTCGAGGGCTTTGTCGTCGAGCTGCGCGTCCATGCGACACCTCTTTCATTAGCCAATCGCGCCCCGTCCGTTAATCAACGTTAACGCCGAGGATGGCCGGATTGTGGCGAATTCGGCCTCATTTCGCCCTATGCACCGCTCCAGCCCGGTCACCGCTGGACAATTCGCCGGTTCGTCCCACAATGGCGCAAAAAATAACGGGAGGAACAAGATGCTCGGGTTGATGCAGGAATGGCCGCTGCTTTGCCATAAGCTGATCGACAACGCCGAGAGGCAGCACGGCAGACGCGAGATCGTGTCGCGCTCGATCGAGGGGCCGATCGTGCGCAGCACATATGCCGAAATCCATCATCGCGCCCTGAAGGTCGCCGAGCGGCTCGATCGTGACGGCTGCGGACTTGGCGACCGCATCGCGACCCTGGCCTGGAACACCGCGCGACACATCGAGGCCTGGTACGGCATCATGGGTGTCGGCGCGATCTATCACACGCTCAACCCGCGGCTCTTTCCCGAGCAGATCACCTGGATCATGAACAATGCGGAGGACAAGGCAGTTTTTGTCGACCTGACCTTCCTGCCGCTGCTCGAAAAGATCGCCGGCGCGGTCAAGTCGCTGAAGCAGGTTATTGTGCTGACCGACACGGCGCATATGCCTGAGACTGCGCTGCCCAATGTGGTTGCCTACGAAGAATGGCTTGCTCAAGCCGACGGCAACTTCGCCTGGAAGACATTCGATGAAAACACCGCCGCCGGCATGTGCTACACCTCGGGCACGACGGGCGACCCGAAGGGCGTGCTCTACAGCCATCGTTCGAACGTGCTGCACGCCATGATCGCCGCGATGCCCGACGCCATGGGCCTGTCGTCGCGCGATACCATATTGCCGGTCGTGCCGATGTTTCACGCCAACGCCTGGGGCCTTGCCCAGAGTGCGCCGATGATTGGCGCCAAGCTGGTCATGCCCGGCTGCAAGATGGATGGCGCTTCGCTCTACGAGCTGCTCGACACCGAGAAGGTGACCTTCAGCGCCGCTGTGCCAACGGTGTGGATGATGCTCCTCCAGCATCTGGAAGAGACCGGCAAGAAACTTCCCTATCTCCAGAAAGTCGTCATAGGCGGCGCGTCCTGTCCACGCGCGATCACGACGAAGTTCCAGGACAATTACGATGTCCAGGTCGTCCACGCCTGGGGCATGACCGAGATGTCGCCGCTCGGCACGCTGTGCACCCTGAAGCCGGACTACGCCGGGCTGAAGGGCGAGGCCCGCCTCGGCGTCCAGCAGAAACAAGGCTTTACACCGTTCGGCATCGAAATGAAGGTGACGGACGACGCCGGCAACGAACTGCCATGGGACGGCAAGACCTTCGGCCGGCTCAAGGTCCGCGGGCCGGCCGTCGCGCGCGCCTATTATGGCGGCATCGGAGCCGAACAGTTCGATCAAGACGGCTGGTTCGATACCGGTGACGTCGCGCACATCGATCCCGGCGGCTATATGCAGATCACCGATCGCGCCAAGGACGTGATCAAGTCGGGCGGCGAATGGATATCGACCATTGAGCTCGAGAACCTTGCGGTCGGCCATCCCGATGTGGCGGAGGCCGCCGCCATCGGCATTCCGCATTCGAAATGGGGCGAGCGGCCTTTGCTCGTGGTCGTGCGTAAGCCGGGCAGGGAGCCGACCAAGACGGACATCCTCGCCTTCATGGACGGCAAGGTGGCGAAGTGGTGGATGCCGGACGACGTCGCCTTTGTCGGCGAAATCCCGCACACCGCTGCCGGCAAGATCCAGAAGATTACCTTGCGCCAGCAGTTCCAGGATTATCGCCTGCCGACGGATTAACCGGAGATGCGGCGTCTTTGCGCCTTCAAGCCGCCGCTGAAAGGCACTATGCCTTTGTTCGGGTTGGGGCAGCGCGGAAAACAATGACGGGAATTCCCGAGCGACAAACGTCGAGGGCTGCCGGTTGGTCGCGGCGCGCCGGCGCGTTTTCGGCAGTCCTGCTGCTGACCGCTCTCATCGGCCATCGCTATGACTTCGTCGAGACCCCAGCTTTCCTATGGGTGCTTGGCATTGTCGCCTTGCTGGCCGCATTTGCGCTTCTGTTTGCCGGATTTGCCTTTGCGCGATTGTGGAATTTCGGCGATCGCGGCGGCCAAGACCTGACCTTCGGCGCCTTGCTGGCGGTTCTGGTGCTCGTCCCATACGCTGTCGCGGCCTGTTGGGCGGCGACCTATCCGCCGCTGCGCGACATCTCGACGGATCTGGACGACCCGCCGGCGCTCGATATTTCTACCCGGACAAAGGATATGAACGAGCTTTTGCCGCCGACACCCGGCGAGCAGCGCCTTCAAATCGAAGCTTATCCGCTTGTTACCGGACGCAGCTACACCTTGCCATTCGATCGCGTTCTGGAGGCGGTCAAAACCGTGCTCGATCGGCGCGGCTGGCAGCTCACGGCGCCGTTTCCCGACGCAGCAGGGCAAAGCGACGTGACGGTCGATGCGCTGGCCAAGAGCTTGCTGCTTGGCCTTCCCGCCGATGTCGCTATCCGCGTGACCGACGACGGCGACGTGGTCATCGTCGATATGCGCTCGGCCTCGCGTTACGGCCGCCACGATCTTGGCGACAATGCAGCGCGCATCACCGATTTTCTTGCCGAACTGGACCAGGAAGTCGCCGGCCAGGTGGGCGTGGCGCCGGCGGAATGATGTCGGGAGGGTGCTACTTTGCCGGCGAATAGATGCCGTCGATAGCCGGCGCGCCGTCGGTGTGGACCAGGCCGCGCGCCACCAGGTCTTCCAGATGGGCAAGCACCGACAGGCCGGCCGCCCCATGCAGGCGTGGATCGGTGTCTCGATAGATCACCTCCACCATGTCCTTGATTGCCCGGTCGCCGCTGTTGATCCGCTCCAGAATTGCCCGTTCGCGCATTTTGCGATGCGTTTTCAATCCGAGCATGAAGTTGCGCGGCTCGATCACCGGCCCGCCATGGCCGGGCAGCAGCAGCCGGTCGTCGCGTTCGATCAGCCGATCGAGCGATGTCATGTAGTCCGCCATGGCGCCGTCCGGCGGCGCGACGATCGTGGTTGCCCACGCCATGACGTGGTCGGCCGAGAAAAGGATGCCGGTTCCCTCCAGCGCGAAGGCTGCATGATTGGCGGTATGGCCGGGCGTCAGCACCGTCCGGATCGCCCAGCCGTCGCCGTCGATCACCATATCGTCCGGCAGCGCGATGTCAGGAGCAAAGTCGGTGTCGGCGCTGGCATCGAGCGGACTGACCTCGCCGGTACGCAACGGCCGCGCCGGACGATGTCGGCCTTCCGCCAGAACCGCCGCACCCGTATGCTGCTTCAGCCGCGCCGCCAGCGGCGAATGGTCGCGATGCGTGTGGCTGACGAAGATATGGCTGACCGGCCTGGTCCCGATCACTTCGAGCAGTGTTCTAAGATGTGCCTCGTCATCCGGCCCGGGATCGATCACCGCCAGCGTCTCGCGTCCGACGATATAGCTGTTGGTTCCGTAAAAGGTGAACGGGCTTGGGTTCCTGGCGGTGATCCGAAGTACGTCGGGCGCAACGGCTACGCCTTGGCCGTAGGCAGGGTCGAAGTGTGTGTCGAATTTCAGCGCCATTCTAACGTCGCGACCTTTTTTGGGGCGAGGGCAAAACCGATTGCCGCTTAGCACGGAAGCCAATATAGGAAAACGCAAGGCCGCGTTCGGCGGCAATCCGGAACGGGGAAGACCATGGCAATTGCAACGACGATGCGTCCGCTCATTTCTCTCGCTTTGCCCGAAAAGGGCGCGGCCCGCCTGGCGGGACAGCTACTGCTGGCGTTCGCCGGAACGCTGCTGCTGGTCTTGTCGGCCAAGACCAAGGTCATGCTCGGTCCGGTCGATATCTCGATGCAGACGCTCGCCGTCTTCCTGATCGCTGCCTCCTTCGGCATGCGCCTCGGCGTCGCAACGCTGCTTCTCTACATGGCTGAGGGCGCGATGGGCTTTCCGGTCTTCCAGAGCACGCCGGAAAAAGGCATCGGCATTGCTTACATGCTCGGTTCGACCGGCGGTTATCTAGCCGGCTTCGTCGTCATGGCCGCGATCGTCGGCTGGGCTGCCGACCGTGGCTGGGATCGCCATCCTATCAAGCTCTTCAATGCCATGCTGGTGGCCGAGATCGTCATGATGGCAATGGGCTTTGCCTGGCTGGCGCTGTTGATCGGCCCGGAAAAATCCTGGCAATTCGGGGTGGTGCCCTTTATCGTCGGTGATCTGATCAAGGTTGCGCTGGCCGCGAGCCTGGTGCCAGCTGTCTGGTCGCTGCTGAAGCGTTCGTGAAGCCGGTCGAGCGGAACTGAAGTCAAAAACGGACCTGCACGTTGCATGGCTGTCACCATGTTATTGCCTGAACCCCCATGACACGATAGTAACTTGGTCTCCGCGACGACTGTCCAAATGGTTTTTCATCGTAGTTGGGGGCCGTGCAGGATCTTTCTGGTTGGCGGCAGGCTTGTAGCGCGACGCCATGCAGCGAGCCCGTCACATTAGCTTCAAGTCGACGGACTAAGTACCAGAACCAACGGGCGATTCGTCACGACCAGCGTAACCAAGCACCTACGTATGGAAATAAATTGCTCGACATAGCATCTTAGCCAGCTGAAAAAGAAAGCGCCTCGGTGATTATTTAGGCGCAGCTAAATTTCTGGACAATGTGTAGGAAATTCTTAACCCAACCGCCTTGACTCTAGTGGCTTGGTTGCTTGCTGGTATCGACACATTGTCGTAACCGTTGACCTGAGATCATGCCGCCGACCGCCGAAGGAAGACACGTGAGTAGCGCGGAAAAAACAACGAGCAACGCGACCACCCTGTCGCCTGAGCCGACCGCCGCGCCGGCGACTCGCTGGTATGCGGCCAGCGTCTTTCCCGGGAAGGAGCATGTCGCCGAGCGGCATCTCCGGATCCAGGGATTCCAGCCCTTTGTGCCTCGCTGCGAGAAAACCGTGCGTCATGCCCGGCGGCTCGAAACACGGTCGGCAGCCTATTTCCCGGGTTATATGTTCATCGCCCTTGACGTCGCGCTGCAACGTTGGCGCTCGATCAACGGAACGTTCGGTGTGCGTTCCCTCGTCATGCAAGGGGACCGGCCTTTGCCTGTCCCCTCCGGTCTGGTAGAGCGCTTCATTGCGTTGACCGGCAGGCACGGCCTGCTCGACTTCAGCGGCGGTCTCACAGCCGGTTCTTCGGTTCGGATCCTTTCCGGCCCTTTCGCGGAAATGATCGGTCGCCTTGACCGGCTCGATCCAGCCGGAAGGGCTCGGGTTCTGGTTGCCATCATGAATGGCGAGATACCTGTCGACCTTGATGCCAGGGATCTCGTCGCCATCGCATAGTCGTAAGCATCGAGGTGCGACGAGGCGATGCAAATTTGTTGTAGGATCGGCTCTCGGGTTTTCACCCGGGAGTGCGGTAGCCGTTGTTCGGTGGGACTGGGCGCTGTCTGGCGAGATCGTCTCGTCGGCGCTGATTGAGAGTACGCGGTATGCGAATAACAATGATTGGTGCCGGCTATGTAGGGCTCGTCTCGGGCGCCTGTTTCGCCGACTTTGGCCATCAGGTCTGCTGCGTCGACCGGGATGCGGAAAAGCTTGCCATGCTCAAACTCGGCAAGATACCGATCTACGAGCCAGGGCTCGACGACCTGGTCACCACGAACACCGCGCAAGGTCGCTTGCGTTTCGACGACAATCTGGCCGATGCCGTTTCTCAGTCGGATGTCGTCTTCATTGCCGTGGGCACGCCATCACGGCGTGGCGATGGCCATGCCGACCTGTCCTTCGTCTATGACGCGGCCGCCGAAGTTGGTCGCGCACTCGACGGGTTTACGGTCGTGGTGACGAAATCGACCGTTCCCGTCGGTACCGGCGATGAGGTGGAACGGATCATCCGCGAGCAAAATCCCACAGCGGATTTTGCGGTGGTCTCCAATCCGGAATTTCTTCGCGAAGGATCGGCGATCGAGGACTTCAAGCGGCCCGACCGCATCATTGTCGGGACCGATGCCGAACGGGCCAAAGCCGTCATGGGCGAGATCTACCGCCCGCTCTCGCTAAATGTCGCGCCGATATTCTACACGAGCCGGTGTACGGCTGAGCTTACCAAATATGCCGGCAACGCGTTTCTGGCCATGAAGATCACCTTCATCAACGAAATTGCCGATCTCTGCGAGCGGTTGGGAGCCGATGTGCAGGATGTCGCGCGCGGCATCGGCATGGACAACCGCATCGGCTCAAAGTTTCTTCATGCCGGGCCGGGCTATGGCGGCTCCTGTTTCCCGAAAGATACGCTGGCACTGGTCAAGACCGCGCAGGACGCGGCAAGCCCCGTGCGGCTGATTGAAACGACGGTCTCGATAAACGACCAGCGCAAACGGGCGATGGCGCGCAAGGTGGTTGAGGCCTGCGGCGGCTCTGTGCGCGGCAAGACTGTCGGTATTCTCGGCCTTACCTTCAAGCCGAACACCGACGACATGCGCGACGCCCCCTCATTGGCCATCATTCAGGCACTCCAGGACGCAGGCGCTTCGATCAAGGCCTATGATCCGGTCGGCATAGACCAGGCGCGCAAGATGATAGAGGGCATTGAATTCGGGGAAAGCGCCTACGCGGTGGCCGACGGCGCGCATGCGATTGTCATCGTCACCGAATGGAATGCGTTTCGGTCGCTGGATCTGAAGCGGCTCCGTGCACTCATGGCGACCCCGGTTATGGTCGATCTTCGAAACGTCTATCGCGGCGAGGATGTCGTCAGGGAAGGCATAGCTTATTCGAGCGTTGGCCGAGAGCGGCATTTTGTCAGGTGAACGTCCGGGTTGATTCGCGAGATTCAAATTGATCGCCACTACCATCCAATTACCCGACAAACGGCATCTGCTGCTCCGGATGCGCTTCCAACTGCTTGGCGGATTGACATTCGCGATTCTGCTGCCGGCGCTGATCCGTCTGTCGTTCGATCAGGAGGTGATCCGGACACCCAACCTGCAGGTTACGATCTTTGCGGCATTTATCGCTCACACGACAGGTTATCTCTTTTATAAGCGCATCGGCAATTTCCCGGGCGTCGCGGCGGCTGGCTACATCCTGCCAACCTTTGCCCTGACCTACGGCCTGGTGTTCGCGACGATCTTCTTCTTCAGGTTCGACTACAGCCGGTTCCAGGCCGCGGCGAGCTTCATTCAATCGACATTGTGGTATTTTGGTTTGGGCTTGGCGACCCGGCGGCTCGATGCACATCGACTGGCTATAATTCCCGGCGGAGACGTCAACAGGCTGGAGAGCATACCCGGCGTTAGCTGGCACAGGATTCATTCGCCCGACACAATCGTTGAGTACGCGACCGGGGTGGTGGCCGATCTTCGGGCCGACCTTTCAGATGAGTGGGAGCGGTATATTGCCGACAGCGCGCTCTCGGGAACGCCGGTCTACCATGTCAAGCAAATAAGCGAGTCGCTCACAGGCAGGGTAGAGATCGAGCATCTTTCTGAAAACACTCTGGGCTCCCTGAATCCAAACCAGGCTTACCTGAAAATAAAGCAGGCGATAGACTGGGCTTCTGCGCTATTTGTGCTCATTGTTTTCTCGCCATTGCTGTTGTTCGTGGCGATTGCTGTAAAGATCGATTCGCCTGGACCGGCGCTATTTAGACAGAAGCGAATGGGCTACAGAGGGCATCCCTACGAGGTCTACAAGTTTCGAACGATGAAGCTCAGCGACACGGCTGTCGACGAGAAGGAAGCGGCCATCACGAAGACCGGCGACACACGCATCACCCGTTTGGGGCAGTTCTTGAGAAAATCCAGGATCGACGAGTTGCCGCAGGCCTTGAACATCCTGCGCGGCGAGATGAGCTGGATCGGTCCGCGGCCGGAAGCGCTCGTACTGTCGAAATGGTACGAGGCGGAGCTGCCATTTTATCGCTATAGGCACATCGTTCGGCCTGGCATTACCGGATGGGCGCAAGTCAACCAAGGCCATGTTGCAGCCGTCGACGACGTCTTGGAAAAGCTTCACTACGACTTCTACTACATCAAGAATTTCTCCCCTTGGCTCGACGTGCTGATCGTGTTTCGTACCATCCGAACCATGCTCACGGGATTTGGCGCGCGTTGATAAGGCGACAACGATCGGCAGTCGACGTAACTAAGCCGTCGCTCGCAAGCCTCACATTTCCAGTTTTTGAAGTGGGTATTTGTAATGTCCAAAGCTACGCTGATCAGCGTTGAAAATACCGTCGTATCGACCTCGGAGAAAGCACAATGACTAGGAAGACCGCACTCATTACCGGCATCACCGGCCAGGACGGCGCCTATCTGGCGGAACTTCTTTTGGCAAAGGGCTATAATGTCCATGGTATCAAACGGCGTTCGTCGTCGTTCAACACCGGTCGCATCGACAATCTCTACCAGGATCCTCACGAAAAGGACGTAAAGCTGTCGCTGCACTATGGCGATATGACCGACGCCACCAACCTCATCCGCATCGTCCAGGAAGTGCAGCCAGACGAGATTTATAATCTCGCCGCACAATCGCATGTCCAGGTGAGCTTCGAGACCGCGGAATACACGGCGAATGCCGACGCGATCGGCACATTGCGCCTGCTCGAGGCGATCCGGCTGCTTGGCCTGACAAAAAAGACGCGTTTTTATCAAGCATCGACGTCAGAGCTCTACGGCAAGGTGCAGGAGATCCCGCAACGGGAGACGACGCCTTTCTATCCCCGGTCACCCTATGCAGCGGCAAAGATTTATGCCTACTGGATCACAGTGAATTACCGCGAAGCCTACGACATCCATGCATCCAACGGTATCCTGTTCAATCACGAAAGCCCGATGCGCGGCGAGACATTTGTCACCCGCAAGATCACGCGCGCGGCCGCCGCGATAAGCCTCGGCCTTCAGGACAAACTCTACCTCGGCAACCTGTCGGCTGAACGCGATTGGGGCCATGCCCGCGACTATGTCGAAGGCATGTGGAGAATTCTTCAGCATGAGGTGCCCGACGACTATGTGCTTGCAACCGGCGTAAAGAACTCGGTCCGCCGTTTTGTCGAGCTTGCATTCAATGAGGTTGGGACGGAGATCCAATGGGTTGGTTCCGGCATAGAAGAAAAGGGCATCGACGCAAAATCCGGCGCTGTTCTGGTCGAGGTGGATCCGCGTTATTTCAGGCCGACCGAAGTCGAGCTTCTGATCGGCGATGCCTCCAAAGCAGAGCGCGTTCTCGGGTGGACGGCAACAACGTCGCTGACGACAATGGTCCAGGAAATGGTCCAGTCCGACCTCGAAACAGTAAGGCGGGAATCCGAACATCGGCGCCTCGATGAGGATCGCATTCGCGTTGCGGCACAGTAAGCGGCGCCGGACCGGGTTGACATGAAAATCTCGGTCTTGACCGTCTGTTGGAACTCCGCGGCGACGATCAGGCATACGATCGACAGCTTCCTGGTCCAGAATCATTTCGACAAGGAACTGGTGATCATCGACGGCAATTCATCGGACGATACGCTGCGGATAGTTCAATCGTACCCACAGGACCAGATCCGCCTAGTCAGCGAACCCGATCGCGGAATGTATGATGCGCTCAACAAAGGACTACGCCTCTATACCGGAGATGCGGTTGGCGTGCTGAATTCCGACGATTGCTTCCACGATCGTACGGCGCTGGGACGGATCTCGGCAGGGCTCGAACAGGCCGACATCGTGCATGGCGACCTGGATTTTGTCGAAGACCATCTGAGCAAGCGCGTCGTACGCCGTTGGCGTGCCGCACCCCGGCCCGCTAAAGGTTTTCGCACCGGCTGGATGCCGGCCCATCCAACGTTCTACGTCAAGCGGAAGGTTGCGGACGCGGTCGGTGCATTCGACCTCGGCCACAAAGTGGCATCGGATTATGATTGGATGTTGAGAGCCGTTGAACTCCACGGTTTCCGAATCGCCGCGACCAACCACGTCTTGGTAGACATGATGGTTGGCGGAGCCAGCACGCGAAGCTTTGCCTCGCATATCGGCCACAATCTGGAGGCGCTGCGGGCACGCCGCCGTTGGCTGCGCTCCGGACCGATCGACTACGCGCTTGTTGCTAAGCCTATGCGCAAACTGGGGCAGTTTTTCGGCATCGATGATGGCAGCACCGCCAAGCAAAGCCGCACGGAGTAAATGGAATAGTGGTTTCGGTAGGCAGTTCCAATGCATCGAAGGTCGGTCCAAGGCGCGATTACGCTCACGTGTCTGCTCCAAATGGCCACCGCCAATTCTATCGCGATCTCCTTGCCGGCCTCTTTGCTCTCGAACCTGTAACAGGACGCATTGGACCTCGACTGTGGCTTGATATGGTTCGGGCCCGCCACCTCCTGTTTGGCACCATAGATGACGACTTTGCGGGCTTTATAGCCGTTGCATTGGCAAGATCGCTGATCGGGCGGCGGACGGTTGGGCTTTTTCTGAGGCCGTCCAGTTGCTTTGAGAACGGAAGGCTCCTTAGCCGCCTCAAAAGGTGGATTTTCCGGTGCTTGCGGTATCTGCCTGGGCTGTCGCTGTTTACGATCTTGCCCTTCAATTTCGATCGCAGATTTGCCGAGGTCGCCCATGGGTGGGTGCACGACCCTCAGATGTGGGACGTGCATCACGGGGCGGCGTTTGCCGAAACTAGCCAGCTGTCGCGCGATGTGTTGGCCGCGGCTGGCGGGCGTGCAATTTTATGCTTCCTGGGCAGCGTGAGAAAGTCAAAGGGGTTCGGATTCCTGGTCGATATTTTTTCCGACCACCCAGACCTCGCTAAAGATGTTTTTGTTGTTGCTGCGGGGCACGTCGATCCAGCCTGTGACGGGGATTGCGCGCGCCTGACTGCTGCCGGCGGAATGGTGGTTGACCGGTTCGTGTCGGACGACGAGCTCCTGGGCCTGTACAAAACGTGCGATTTCGCTTGGTGCTGTTACGAGCCGGATTACGATCAGGCTTCAGGCATATTCGGGAGAAGCGTACAATTGGGCACGCGTCCGATAATCCGAAAGGGCGCGTATCTTGAGAAATATGCGCAAGAAGGTGTGGTTGCGCCGGTACGTTTAGTTTACGGCGATACCGGTGATGCCGCTGCCCATATTGCAGCCGCCGCAGCTAATCGGTCCGCCAAGCCCGAACGGCTGGGCGAAATAGTTGGTGGCTGGCGAGGCGATTTTGTGCAGAAAATCCGCGCGGCCTTTTGACCTCCACGCGGATGTGCGTCAACGCCGCTAAGACGGGTACTTGGCCGCCTGCCATGTAAGTTCTAAGAATCGAGATAAAGGCTGATTGTGTTGCAATTCTTGAGTGCCAAGGCGAAGATATCATTGCGTGACGTAGGGCGGCGGTTTGGGTTTGACGTGCGCCTGAATGGCATTAATTCCCGCGACGATTTGCGTCTTGTGCATTTTCTTCGCATGCAGGAGATCGATCTCGTAATCGACGTTGGTGCCAACAAGGGCCAGTTCGGCACGATGCTGTTTGCGGCGGGGTTTCAAGGCTCGATGATTTCGTTCGAACCGCTACCAGATGCGCACTCCGAACTCATGAGCACAGCAAAAGCATCCGGCCAGCGCTGGACGGTAGGACCAGCTGTTGCGCTAAGCGACACTAGTGGGTCGGCAACGTTCCATGTTACGGAAGCGTCGACGAGCAGTTCGTTGCACGAACCACGCGAGTCGTTCGTGGAACACACTCCCCGTGTGGCCGTCGCCAAGCGGATCGAGGTCAAGACAGAGCGGCTTGATGCCCTCGCGAACACGATCGGCCTTGCTGGCAAGCGGGCATTCCTGAAACTTGACGTGCAGGGCGCTGAAGGGGCTGTTCTTGCAGGTGCCTCCGCCGTCCTACCGCAACTGCGAGGCATCCTAACCGAACTGTCGCTGGTCGAACTCTATACAGGGCAGGCGACGGCGCTGGAGGTGCATCAACTCATTGGCGGCAGTGGGTTCGAATTGTGGGATGTCTGGCAAGGGTACAGAAACCCGCAGACGCAGCGACTAACACAGATTGATGCCTTGTATTTTCGTCCAAGCCAGGCCTGAGACTTTGAACAATGAGCCGGCTGGTTCGAGAGTGAGCCCAGCTCCAATCAGGAGCTTTCCGACGATCCAAGCAACGAATGGAACGGTTGCCGCACGGATTGTTCTAATATCATGAACGTCGTTCAGATTGTTGGCTGTGCGCTCAACTCCGGTGCGGGTCGAGGAATCCGCGCTGTGCACGAAGCCTTATTGGATGCAGGAATTCGTTCACGTATTCTGGGGAGGGTTGAGCGGGACCTTCCAGAGGACTTGTTCGCCAGAAGAGTTCCCTTGCTGCAACGTCTGCCTGTTGGCATTAAGAACCGTGCCTACATGTGGCACTTGATGCGGCAATTCGGGGTGATTCCGCCAAATTTTCATCCCATCTCTCACGGCCTCAGCCTTCACAATTCGCCGGAATATCGGAAAGCTGATGTTATCCATGTCCAGTGGGCCCACGCGCCCACGCTTGGGCCAGCATTCTGGCGTGCGACTAAGCGCGAAAAACGGCCGGTGGTCTGGACGCTCCGCGACATGTGGCCGTTCACTGGCGGCTGTCATTTTTCTGGTTTGTGCGAGAAATATGGCAGTGGTTGCGGCCAGTGCCCACTCCTGGGCGGAGGGGACGAGAAGATTACATCTGCCGATATTGCCTTTAAGGCCGAGCACTATGGTCCACAATCGGTATTCGTTGCGATCAGCCACACGATTGCCGAGCAGGCTCGAAGGAGTGTGGTATTGAGTGAGCGACAAATCCATGTAATCCCAAACAGTGTTCAAATGAGCCAGCTTCGCGTGATTGACAAGGCGCAAGCGCGTAGCGCACTGGGTCTCCCAGAAGGTAAATTCGTGATCGCTTCCGGCGCTTTGAATCTGGCCGATCCGCGCAAAGGCGCGGATATCATGCGTCACCTGCTTAATGCTTACCGGCATGACAAAAATATTCACTGGTGTTTGTTTGGCAACGGACTTGCAGAGCTGGTCGACCCGGTACCTGAAAACTGTACAGGTTTTGGCCTCCTCCGCGACGATGTCACTCTCAACCAGATTTATTCGGCGGCCGACGTATTCGTGATGCCCTCACTTCAAGAATCATTCGGCAAAGTCACGGTTGAGGCGATGGCATGCGGAACTCCTGTCATCGGGCTCTTCAAAACGCCAGCCGAAGAGATCATCAGCCACGGGCAGACCGGATGGTTGGCCAAGCACGGCGATCACGATGCGGTATTGGCCGCCGTCGAGGCAGCACGAGTCCTGCCATTTTCATCATTGAGGAGTTTTGGAGTGAGCGCACGCGCCGCCGTGATCGACAGATATTCACCAAAGGCTATCGCCCATCGCTATGTCGACCTGTATGAAGCCCTGCTAAGTGGCAATCAGCCGGATCGACGTGTGAGGCAGTAGAAAGACTGTGCTTTAATTATATAGTTTGTCGGGGGTGAAATGAATACGTTAAAGGGGACAGCTAAACGCCTGTTGCCGGCAAGCCTGTATACGCGTGCAGCGGATACTTGGTTAAGACTTATGGCAGGTGCACGTTTTGTACGTGTCTTACCCAGAGTGGACATTATTCAACTTACGCAGGTAGCGCAGTCACTAAATGGGAAATTTGAGCGAACTTGTCCCATCTGTGAGTTTAGGGGGTATTTCCGAGCGCACGGTTCCCCGCTGAGATGGGACGCAAAATGCCCGAGTTGCGGATCGCTGGAACGTCACCGGCTCCTGCGCTTGGCCATGCAATCAGAATTCCCGTTAAAACCCGATGGAAGGCTTTTACATTTCGCCCCTGAGCCGGCCATGACCCGATTTGTGCGTCCAGCTGTTGCAGAATATGTCACGGCCGACATCAGTGGGCACCACGTGGATCACACGATCAATATCGAACAGATCGATTTTCCGGACAGTTCATTCGATTCGATAATATGTAGTCACGTTCTTGAACACGTTGATGATCGGAGCGCTTTGGCTGAGATGTATCGTGTAATGCGGCCAAAGGGTGTCCTTTACCTGATGACGCCGGTTATTGATGGGTGGGAGTCAACCTACGAGCATCAGCATGCCAAAGGAGCGCGGGAGCGAGAGTTGCACTTCGGTCAGAACGATCATCTCCGATACTACGGGCGAGACCTTCGCGACCGTATACTTTCCGCTGGTTTCCTGTTGGATGAGTATACTGCCTCCGGTGAAGACTGCGTCACGTATGGCTTATGGCGAGGCGAAAGGATTTTTGTGTGCCGCAAAGGCTGAATGGCATTGATCAAAACGCGGGTGACGGTTGTGCCTCCGGCAATCGCGCGGGACGAGCGTTTCACGAGTTTCCGATTTTGCCAAACATCGGTACTTCATGATGCTCCGGAAATTGACAGGTTTTGTCGGACGGTATTGGAAATATATTTCAAACTCGCTTTGGTTGATTGCTGAAAAACTATCAACAAGCCTGATGACGCTTTTTGTGGCGGCCGCGGTGGCGCGCTATCTCGGGCCGAGCGATTTTGGATTGCTGTCCTATGCGTTTTCTTTGGCGCTCCTGTTTGCGGTTGCCGGACAACTGGGGCTCGACGGGCTGGTAATTCGAGAAATCGTCAACCGCCCCGACGACGTGCCGCGCGTACTGGGTACAGTATTCGTTTTGAAGTTCGCTGGGCATTTGCTCGGAGCCGCAGGTTTGGTCGTTTATGCGCTGTCTGTCAGCGTCGATTCGACGGAGCGTATATTGTTGTTTTGGGCTGCGGCCTTCATACCCCTGGCAGCGCTATCGGCGTTCCTCGGGCTCTGGTTTCACGCCCGCGTTCAGGCCCGGTACAACGCCGTTGCATCGAGCATATCCACGCTGCTAGTCGGCGTGGGAAAACTCGGGCTTGTTTGGACAGGGGCTGGAGTGGTGGCGTTCGCCGCTGCAAATGTGGCCCAGGTCTTGATCGCGGCCACGCTCTCCTTCCGCTTTTACAGGCGGCAGAAAGGTCCGCCTTTATCGGAATTGCGATTCTCGCCGGCATTGGCCAAGACCCTCCTCTCGGAGAGCTGGCTGCTTTTCCTTGGCTCCATCTTTGCATTCATTTACCTGAAGATCGACGTGATCATGCTTCGGTGGCTAGCGGGACCGTCGGAGGTTGGCACTTATGCGGTGGCAGCGGCCCTTTCGGAGGCGGCATACTTCGTGCCGGCTGCATTGGTCGCCAGCGTGTTCCCCAAGCTGATCGAATCCGCGAAAAGCGATCAAGAGTTGTTTGAGAGACGGCTTCAGACGGTGTTCGACATCTTGTGGCTGGCGGGGCTTGGCCTCATCGCGACGATGCTCCTGCTGGGCGGTCCTATCATTCGGCTTTTTTTTGGAGCTCAATACGAGGCGTCGATCCCGGTGCTGCTGGTCCATGTCCTGTCTGCGCCGTTCTATTTCATGCGGATCGCGTTCACGCGATGGACGATCATAAAGAGTGGTGCCACATTCTTCCTTGTTACCGAAGGCCTCGGCGCGCTGACGAACGTAGCTCTTAATTTCCTTCTCATCCCCCACTATGGGAGTATTGGGGCCGCACTTGCGACGTTCCTCTCCTATGCGACGGCCTCCTACCTCACCTTGGCCATCCCGCGCCGAACGAGGCCTGTTTTTTTAATGATGTCGCGCTCTGTCTTGATGCCGTGGCGCGCTCCCAAAGAGTTTTGGAATTTAGTAAGGCGAGGCGCCTATGCCTGACCGGGCAACGCCAACGCACACCAGAAGCAAAAGCGGAGCTATGAGCGCATGACGGTTTTGAACAGAATGGCGGCAAAGTGGAACCATTTTGCGCAAGCTTCCAACAATACGCGAGCTGCGGTGGAGTTATCCCGGCTCGGTCTGCCATACTTGCCGTGGTCCGAGGCGTCCTTGCTTCCTTCTGCCCTGCAGGTGGTGCTCAATGAAATTGAAATCAATTCCCGCAAGACAGTCGTGGAATTTGGAAGTGGTATTTCCACGATCTACATTGCCCAAGTCCTGTCACGGCTCGGCGGCCGGCTGGTCAGCTTCGAGAGCGACGCGGAATGGGCAACATTCGTCGAGAATCGTCTCTCAGCGTTGAATTTGTCCGAGTTCGCCTCCGTCGTTCATGCGCCATTGGGACCGTGTACCTTGAGCAAGAATGGCCTGGACTGGTACGATCAAGCGGCCGTTGCAGCGGCTGTACGGGATCTGTCGGTCGATTGTGTGCTTGTCGATGGTCCGCCTGCCTACAAGACCGGATATGAACTGGCGCGCTACCCCGCACTTCCGGCACTCCAGGCACAACTCGCGCCAGACTACGCCGTGTTTCTCGATGATATCCATCGGCTTGGCGAAAAGCAGATATTGCGGCTCTGGGCCGATCACTTCGGCATCAAATTTCTGTCCCTTTTTTCCAAGGGGAACATAGCCCGCGGTGTCCACGGCGTGGCACACTTCACCGTGTGATTACCGAGGCGCGAACAGTCGCATGACCCGGAGACCCAATCTTCGTTACGGCGTATCCGCCGATTTCACTCGGCTTGCGCATTTGAGAGGCTATGTTGACTGGCGCATTTTGTTTTCCCCAGCAACGGCGTTCGCTCTCGCGATTGTTGGCACATATGCTTTTGCCGGCTTTGTAAACAGGTTTGATCCAGAAGGCAGTGCCGGGTCGATCCTGGTAAGAGTAGCCATTGCCTTGGTAACTGTGGCCTCATATGCAGTTCTTCCGGCGAAGTTAAGGTCGTCTACGGCCGCACTTCTTCCGATGAAGATTTTTTTTGTGATATACCTGTGCAGACTTGTTGAGAATGTTTACCTGTCTTCGATAATAATCTCACCGGGTCCTAGTCTTGTATTTGGTGTTTTCCTGGTTGCTAGCGTCGGCGCTACGCTGCTTATCGCATCTATGGATAGAGCTATAATAAACACGGATCTGACCCTTGTAATGAATGCGCTTTGCGTAATCTTTTTGATTGGGCTCTACCTTAATAGGGACGTCCTCTTCGTGGCACAAGGCGAGAGGATGTCTATAGACAAAATAAATCCGATAGCGATGGGGCATACAGCTTTCGCATTTTTGATATACTTTTTCCTAGTTTTGGGAAAGACAAAAAAACTGACGATCCAAGCTATGGTGCTTGGACCGATGTTATTGCTGGTCGTTGTGTTTTCTAGGTCTCGCGGCGCTTACATTGCTGGCGCGGGGTCTCTATTGGTGTACATACTGTTGCTTAAAGGGTCAAAAAGATTGTTCGCCATATTGGGAGCATTAGTTGTGGCCCTGGCAATTTTAGCGACCAGTGGCGTGGAACTCATCGACGTTGTCATCGCAAGACTTCAGACGATCAGCGTAGATGCCGATCAATCCACAATGATACGCAGCCAATTGTTCGCTGGAGCTTGGAGACAGTTTTTAGAAGACCCGGTGTTCGGGCGTTATGCGGTCGAAATGCAATTTAAGTTCTATCCCCACAATATTTATCTTGAGTCTCTGATGTCGGTGGGGATAATTGGGTCGTTGCCATTTGCGGCTCACATAATTTTGGCGCTCAGATCGACTGCCGGTATCATTCGGTCCGGCAAATTTCCGCTCGCTGCAGTGCTGACCGCCGTGCTGTTCCTCAGGGAAGCGATCGCCGGCATGGCGAGCGGGGGTCTGTGGGGAAATTCAATCTTCTGGGTCACCTCCGCCCTAACGATATCGTTTTGGTATGGATATCAGGGTTTTCTCGCCAAAGCCCGTAATTCGGAAGTTCGTGCTTACTAAGGTGGAAGTTCTGCCACACCGGCTAATGCCGTGTTCTATCAGCACCCCAGAACCGAGACCAAATTCCAACAGGAACTGCCATGCGAATTTTTCAAAATGCTGGCCTCTCGCCAAGCTATCGGGCTAGACTCGTGACCCTTGTTGCGGGAATCCAACAGTTCGACCAGCAGAAGGACGTATTTCTGAACGATCGCTACGGGGCGGCGCATATCCTGTTGCCGGTGTATGCCGGCAGCCCTGAAGCGTTCTTTACAAATGGAGACGACGAATCGTTGCAGCGGGCATGGGCGCTCGAACACGGGCTTAGCAAACATGTGTCGCTGGCCGATATCCTTCTTGCCCAGATCGAGCATCACAAAACGGACATCTTCTACAATCTCGATCCATTTCGTTACGACGCCTCTTTCGTGCGCCGGCTGCCGGGGCATGTGAAGCGAAAGATCGCCTGGCGCGCCGCACCCGGCAGGATTGATTTTTCGGGGTACGATCTCGTCGTTTGCAATTTCCCGTCGATGCGAAGGCTCTGGGAAGAGCAGGGCGCCAGGACGGCTCATTTCTTTCCCGCCCACGATCCGGAACTCGATGCCGTTGCCGCGAACCGGAACAGGGATATCGATGTCCTTTTCTTCGGCGGCTACAGTCGTCACCACCAGCGCCGCAGGGAGATTTTGGAAGCTGTCGCAAGTCTATCCAGCCGTCTTCGCGTCGTCTTCCACCTCGACTTGTCGCGCTATACGCCGCTCGCCGAAACACCGCTTGGCTGGTTCGGTCCCCTGCGTGCGGTGCGCCGGCCGCGCACCATCCGCAATGTCAGCGCGCCTCCCGTATTCGGTCGCGCCATGTATGCCGAACTCGGAAGAGCGAAGGTCGTGGTCAATGCCTCGATCGACATGGCGGGCCCGGACCGTGGCAACATGCGCTGTTTCGAAACAATGGGCGCGGGCGCTCTGCTGGTGTCCGACTCCGGCAACTATCCCGCACCGATGCGCAATGGCGAAACCATGGCCGTCTATGATCAACCAAAGGACGCATTAAAAACAATCGAACGTCGGCTGGACGACGGAAGCTGGGACAGCGTCGGTTGGGCCGGCAATCGCGTCATACGTGAGGAATATGGCAAGAAACGCCAGTTTGAGCGGTTTCTTGAACTGGTATAGGGGACGCTGGGTTCTCGCGCGGCAATAATTAAGTTTTTTGGGCTGTCCCAAGTTCCTCAAGAAACTTCAAGGTAGCCTGCCACCAGTCCGCCTTGTCGTCCCATTGGGCCGGCCGAAACGGCGAATCGCCGCCGATAGTACCCCAGATGACGATCCCGTCGGCCAGTCTCCTGCATGTGTCCAACTGGGCATACCAGAGGTCGCCTGGCAAAAAGGCAAGTGTCTTGTGAAACTGCGGCCACAGAAAGCAATAGACCGGCTTTCCCTGTGCTATCCTTCGCGCTTCCCCGATGTTAGCTTTCGCGTAGGCGACCCAGGCATCCTTGTCGCCGTAAAACGTATAGAGGGAGGGGAAGAGCGCATCGACGTAGGGGACGAGAGCGGACGCAACAACGGTGTTTTGCTGTTTCCAGTCGTCGAGTGCCGCAGGCCCATTGTGGCCGATCGCTCTCCAATGATCCCTGATCGGCAAAACACTATAGAGCCCAATCTTGACGTTCGGGTCCGCCTTTTTGAACGCGCCGAGCGTCTTCTGGTATTTCGCCAGGGATGATGCCTGATCGGGACCTTCCAACGGCCAGCTTTCGATGTCGATATTGAGGTATTCATTGCTCCTCGGCAAAGTCAGCGCTTGCCGCACCTGGCCGGCATCAGGAATATCCGGTCCGAGAACATGAGGGTCGGCAATCGTAAGGTGTTCGAAACCAAACGCCTGGAAATCAGGCCCTCCGAGGAACCGAATGGCCTCGAAAAGCTTGAACGGTGCGCGCGTCTGAGAGGTCGCGGGCGCCACGCCGGCCAAAAGGCACAACATACAAAACACTGTCTTGAAAAACATTATGCTCGGTATCCAGCGTCGCCAATCGGCGAATTTTTGCGCGGCCGAAATTTGCACGATTTGAATCCCTATAAGCTGAACTTGACGAGTCGAGAAACGCTAGCCTAGCTGGGCGTTTCGGACAACGTTCTTACGGAAGCGTGATCGACGCGCATCTGAGGTGACAGAGGTCTCTGGATTGGACTGGTGGATAGCCATGCTGAGATTTTTGCGCTCCATTCTAAAGATTATTGTTCTTAAGCGGCACAACAAGATTCGCATACGGAATGCCCTTCGTATCGTGCCAGAACGGTTGAATATTGGTGTCGATAACGCATTGTATTGCCGCTTCTATTTTGATCGAGAGTCTGCTACTATAACGGTAGGAGATAGATGTTTTATAGGAAAAAGTCAGATAATTGCAGCAAACAAAATTGTAATTGGTAATGATGTGCTAATGTCGTGGGGGGTTACTATTGTAGATCATAATTCGCATTCTATATATGTGGACGAAAGGCGAGACGATATTACCAATCACACAAGGCGATTGGCTCGAGACTGGTCAAATGTGGCTTCCAGTCCCGTAATTATCGAAGATTTTGCGTGGATCGGGTTCAATGCAATCATTCTAAAGGGTGTGACGGTCGGATACGGGTCGGTTGTCGCAGCCGGTGCCGTTGTCACCAAAAGTGTCCCGCCATACTCCGTCGTAGCAGGCAATCCCGCGAGAGTGATAAAGCAGCTCACCGAACCCAGACCAAAACATTCAATGGAATCAACCTTTAATGAATTATGACCCGATGACAGCATCCGAAATTCGTGCGAGGCTCGCCTCGGCCTTTGGTCCCCTGTCAGGGCTCGTCCGCCTGGCCCTGTCCCCACTGCCCTTCGGCGCCGTTGCCGGAGCTGCGACGCTGCTTGACCGGCGGCCCGGGCGGCTGGTCTCTTTCCTTTGCCATAAGCAAGGGAAGGACTGACTTCTTGACGCAATCAAAAGAGTCTAAGCCTGTCTGGGTGACTGGCGCCGGGGGTTTTATCGGCCTGCATCTGTCGCGATTTCTTGCCCAGCAAGGCCAGCTTGTCCTCGGCTTCGGCCGAAGCGAAGCGCCTGGCTTCGCCCTCGCAACCGGCGGCGCTTTTTTTTCCGGCGGCGTGACCGCGGAAACGATGGGCGCTGCTCTGGCCGCATATGGTCGCCCGGCGGCCGTATATCATATGGCAGGCGGCTCTACGGTAGGCCGGTCTATCGCCGAGCCGCTGAAGGACTTTGAACAAAGCGTCGGTTCCACGGCTTGTGTCCTCGATTTCTTGCGCCGTCACGCACCCGATGCACCTGTCGTTCTTGCGTCTTCCGCTGCGGTCTATGGTGGCGGGCATGTCGGCTCGATCAGGGTCGACGCCACGCTCGACCCCTATTCTCCCTACGGCTACCACAAACGCATGGTTGAGGAGCTTGGCCGGTCACATTGTGCCTCATACGGACAGCCGGTCTCGGTAGCCCGGCTTTTCTCCGTCTATGGCGAGGGGCTGCGCAAGCAGCTTCTCTGGGACCTCTGCGGCAGGCTCGCGGCAGGCGAAACCGACATTGTGCTTGGTGGCACCGGAGCGGAAATGCGGGATTGGCACCATGTCTCGGATGTCGTGCGATTGATCCATCGCGTCTTGCCCGCCAGTGCGGCGCGCTTCGCTATCTATAATGGCGGTGCGGGCGCCGCTGCATCCGTCAGAACGATTTCCAGCATGGTTCTGAAGGCCTGGGGAGGGAACCATCGCCTCTCGTTTTCTGGAGAGTCCCGGCCGGGCGACCCCGTCAATCTGATCTCCGATCCCTCCGGCGTCCCGGACGGGCTCCAGTTACAGGTGCCGCTCAGCAGGGGCATTGCCGGCTATGTCGATTGGTATCGTGTTGAAATTCTCGCCGAACCGGTCGGTCGTCTGCGGCGCGCTGCGCCTTGATTACCGTCGGCTTCACGCTCATTGGCCGCGGATCCTGGTCAGGCGGCGAGTCCTATCTACGCAATATGCTGAGCGTCATCGCCTCGGAGTTGGGCGGCAAGGTTCAGGGAAAGCTGTTTTTGACGCCCGAGCAGCACGCTAGCGTCGGCGCATCCTTTGATCACATGTTGGCCGCGCCAGCTATCGTCGACAACCGGGCCACTGGCGCTGGGCTCGGCAAGCGAGGACTGATCGCACTCGCTGGTGGAAGTGACCGGGCTTTTGCCGATCTTGTGGTCGCACACGGCGTCGATCTCGTATTTGAAGTCGCTCAATGGTTCGGCAACCGATTTCCACTGCCAGTCATTTCCTGGATTCCGGATTTTCAGCACCGTCGCCTGCCCCACCTCTTTCCGCGTCGCGCCTGGTGGCGCAGAGATCTCGGCTTCCGTTTGCAGACGTCCGGCAACCGCACCATAATGCTCTCGAGCGAGGATGCGCTCGGCGATTGCGAAGCATTCTACCCGGCTTCGCGCGGCAAGACCGCCGTGGTGCGCTTCGCCATCGATGTCGATCCAGGCGCCGTCATGGCGCGCACCGAAGCCGCACGCCGGGCGCACGATCTGCCCGACCGCTTCTTTTTCCTGCCCAACCAGTTTTGGATGCACAAAAATCACGGGCTGGTCGTCGAGGCGCTGAGGCATATAGACCGGCTTGGGGCGTTGGGCTCGTTGCCGCCGATAGTCCTCACCGGGCGCACGACTGACCCACGCGACCCGACCTTGTTCAAGCGTCTGATGGGCCTTGCGCAAACGTATCGGGTTGAGAGCCATTTTCGACACCTCGGATTGATCCCGTATAACGACGTCGTCGCTCTGATAGGTGCAACGGACTGCCTGATAAACCCATCCCATTTCGAGGGGTGGTCGACCACCGTTGAAGAGGCGAAATCGCTGGGCGCGCCCATGTTGCTGTCCGACATACGGCTGCATCGCGAGCAGGCCCCGGACGCGCTCTTCTTCCCGCCGAACAACGCCGAAATCCTGGCGCAGCGTCTTCTTGAAGTCGGGCGGCACCCGACTGTTGCCCGCGACAGTGTCACCGTGCTGCAAGGCAGGCAACAGGTCCGCCGACGGGATTATGCGGCAGCACTCCTCACCTTGTTTGAAAAGACCAAAACCGCCGCGCGTTGATTTACTGAATCGGGAGTGGGAATTGTCGATCGGGAAGATGGCCGTACTTGCGTTCATGGCGCTGGCTTTTGCGGGCGGCTTTCTTTTCATCGTCATCAACAAGGGAACAAATATTCGCGCACCGGCGCCGAAGCCGGCGGAAGTCCCTACATCGTTCGATGGCAAGCTTGCCGTCCAGTCAATCGATGATCTGCGCATCGGTGGCCGCAAGATCGTGCTGTGCGGTGTCGCATTTATTCGGCCCCCGTCAATGCGCGCCATGGTCACCGAGGTCGTGCGCCGGGACTATCAAGGACTCGCCTTGACATGCAAACCCGTAGGCTTGGGGACACCGTGCGACGGCAATGTCGCGCCGAAATTCCGTGACGCCGTCGTCGTGCAGTGCCTCACCTCGGACGGAACGGATCTGGCTGCGAAGCTCGTCGAGGCAGGCATTCTGTGCGGGCAGCCCGCGCAGGCGGGCTCGACCTATAAACCTTGCGCGCCGGGCTCGTAGTTCTTGCCTCGAATGGAAGAAGACTGGATGGACGATGTCTCGACACTGTCGATTGCAAGGGTTTGTGTGTAGTGTGTCTGAGCGACTGTAGCGTCAGCGGCCACAGGAATGGCAGATCGGCCCGCCGGTAGCCTGCTATTAGCCGGCTGTAAAGATAGCTCGTTACGATGTTCTAACGGTGTGTTTTATCAACCACACCGAAACCAAAAATTATCTCGCATATGCGAAATGGGTTGGAATTGGCGCAGAAAGCTGTTACGCGCTGATTTCAGTACCTTAGTGGTTGGGGGGCCTCAGGTAACGTGGGACAGAAGGATTGATGCGGATGAACCTAGTTTTGAAGAGTGCGTTGGCCGGAGTTCTTGTGTTGGCCGGCTTCACCCCGGTGTCGTCTTTCGCGCAGGATGGGTCGTGCACCTGTGCAACTGCCTATCAGGGCGCAAGTCCAATTGGATCGCTCGGGCACCTCAATGGCGACGTAATGATCTCGCAGGTGGCTGGCTACGGGCCGGCGCAAGCGGGCGGTGCGCTCGATTTCGGCAGCCGCGTCGTGGTTGGTGCCAAGGGATCGGCTTCGGTTAATGTCGGCGGCTGCAACTTGAGCGTGCCGGCCAATTCGACCCTCGATATTTCGCGCGTCGAGAACAAGATTTGCCTCAATGTCCTGGGTTCTGAGAAGACTGCCCAGACGGGCAATACTAACACAAACAACAACAACACGCCGCTCTTCATTTTTGGCGGCATGGCTCTTGGGGCTGGTGTTCTGGCTGCAACGGCGGACAAAGATCACGGCCACGCCGTTAGCGACTAAAGTTGACCGCGTAGTACATAAGGCAACGGCAGCAGAGGCGTGTGGCGCTTCTGCTGTGTCTGTTGTTGGCGACAGAGCGAGCTTGGCGTGTTTGCTGGTATCGCGACTGCCGCATCGGTCGGATCGCCTAAGCCAAGGCGACATGCGGATGACTGAGGCTGGCGAACATGCCGGGATGAGGAGCGAAGTGCCGGTCTATCCAGGCAAATTTGTTGAATCGCAATCTTTTGCTGCTGCGTGTTGGTGCAAGTTTCGGATACGACGAACGCGACTGCGGAGGGCGGCATGTGTCTAGCGCTCGAAACATCAGGCGCCACTTTTGCCGCCAGTGCGGCGCTGATCATCGGCCCGCATGATGACGACAACTCTGTCCGCCAGTAGCTGGGACCTGGCATCCATCGTATCGCATGAACTTGACAAATGCGTCATTCGCTGTCTTGCGGGTGACGCATTTATACTTTTTGGGGATGACGTCGCCACGTTGCTTCGCTGCAGTTACAAACGCCCATGATCGATCTACATTCCCATATCCTGCCCGGCCTCGACGACGGCTCGCCCAGTCTTGCCGAATCGCTGGAAATGGCTCGGCTGGCGGTGGCCGACGGAACGACCCACATGGCGTGCACGCCACACGTGACGCCGGGCGTTTACGAGAACGGAACATCGAACATCGTCCGGGCGGTTCAAGATCTGCACCAGGCGCTGCGCCGCGCCGCTATACCACTTGCTCTTTATGTCGGCGCCGATGTTCACATAGCGCCGGATCTTCCGGACCAATTGGCGGCCGGCAGTGTGCCGACTTTAAACAGGTCCCGCTATTTTCTGTTCGAACCGCCACATCATGTTCTACCTCCACGAATGGAGGATCTTGCTTTACGCCTAATAAACGCCGGTTTCATCCCGATTCTTACTCATCCTGAGCGTTTGACCTGGATCAAAACGAATTACGACGTTATCGAGAGATTGAATGCAGTGGGCTGTCTTATCCAGCTTACCGCAGACTCGATTGTTGGTGCTTTTGGACGCACGGCGCTTTACTATTCGGAAAAGCTGATTGACGAGGGCAGGGTGGACATCATCGCATCGGACACGCATAGCGCAACACGCAGGCGTCCTGGGCTTTCACAGGCGGTTGCTGCTGCTGCCAAGCGATGTGGGGAAGGCGAGGCCCGCAACATGGTGTTGAAACGACCAGGCGAAATATTGGCGAACCGGCCCATCGAGCCGGTCGGAAAAGCACGTCCAAAAAAACCTAACGCCGGCAACGCCGGCCGTTTTGGATTGGGCCGCTTGTTCAAGGGCGGGACGGTGTGATGGGCGTTTTCCGTTTCGCAAGAAGCCCTATGGCCGCAATGTTTGCCTTGCTTGCATCACTGGCAATCTCCGCATGCACGAGCACTTCGGCGACGACACCATCCTCGTCCGTTGATGCGCTTCAATTGACATCGTCGTCCACGCCACTTTCAGGCGGCGGCGCTCTGCGGGTGGTGAAGGAACTGCCTGCGCCGCAAAATACACAGAACGGCAGCGAGCAGCCTCTGTCTCCGAACGATGTGCTCGAGGTAAATGTCTTTCAGGTCGATAACTTAAACAGAACGGTTCAAGTCGACTCTGGTGGCCAGATTTCGCTTCCGCTTATCGGAACCATCATAGCGGCAGGAAAAACCGTCCGCCAGTTGGAGCAGGAAGTCGAAACCGCTTACGGCGCCAAATACCTGCAGTCGCCTGACGTGACGATTTTCATCAAGGAATCGATTGGACAACGCATAACTGTCGATGGCGAAGTCAACAAGGCCGGCATCTATCCGGTCTCGAGCAATTCTTCCCTCATTGATGCGATCGCCCTTGCCGGAGGGTTCAATAACATTGGGGATGCAAAAAAGGTCTTTGTCTATCGCAATATCGGCGCAAACACTTTGGTTGCTAATTACAACGTCGAGGAGATTCGTGGTGGCAAGAGCCGCAATCCACGGATCTACGGTGGCGACAAGATCGTGGTCTTCGCCTCGAAATCGAAAATTGCGATGAACAATCTCAAGGATGCCCTCGGTGTCGCCTCAAGCGCAGCCCGAATTGCGGTGATCCCGGGACTATGAATCGCAGCCACCGGAATTTGTCGGAATGCAAGCAAAAAACTAGGATTACGACGCACCATGCTCGATCGTAACAGACAGCATCAAATCGCAGGCCCGGGACATAGCCAGGTATTGTCCGCGGACCTCTATTACGACGGTGCGCAAAACTATAGCCCGTACGGTCGCGACCACTCGGAGCAGGACGAAGGCTTCAGCCCGCTAAAGCTGCTCTTTTACGCTGTCCAGTACCGTTGGCTGATCGTCATAATGGTCGCAGCTGGGCTTGTCGCTGGCATCATTGTTACCATGATGCAGACGCCAAAATATCAGGCAACAACGCAATTGGAGGTGCTGGTTCCTTCCGCCAAGGTCTTCCAGGATATCGAAGTGGTTTCCGAAAACAGCGACTTGCGGGCCTTTCAAACGGCTCGAGAAAAGCTGAAAAGCCGCGCATTGGCCCAGCGTGTGGTGTTTCAACTGGGTCTGAGCGAAAAGCCCGATTTCCTGTTTCCCACGCCAGACTTTTCGCTCAGTAACATTTTCTACCGCGCGTTCGGCGTTTCCAAATCGCCCTCCGTTGAGGAGACCACTCCGGAGCAACGTGAGGCAATTGCGATCGGACGAATCCTAAGTGATCTCATGGTCAACCTCGTCCCCAACACGAGCCTGCTGTCCATCACCTTTGTCGATCAGAAGCCGAAGTATGCAAGTGATGTAGCCAACCAGGTTGCGCAAAGTTTCATCGATCAGCGCCTTGATCAAACCAGTGAGACCTCGGACCTTGCACGGCAATTCATCCAGGAACAGGTTTTGCAAGTAAAGCAAAAGCTGCAAAAATCCGAAGAGGATCTGGTCGCTTATGCCAAGGATGCAGGCATCACGATAACCGGCGACGACAAGTCGCTGATAGGATCGAACATCGAGGCGCTGAACACTGCTCTGGCGACAGCAATTCAGGATCGTCTCGATGCTGGACGTGTGGTGGACCAGATAGATAAAGGCCGCGGTTCGAGCTTGGCCCCCGTCCTCGAAAGCGAAGGCCTGCAGAAACTCAGTGACAAGCTGGCGGATTTGACTAGCCAGTACCAGCAAAAGCTGGGCATTCTCAAGCCCGGTTTTCCCGAAATGCAGCAGCTTCAGTCCCAGATCAAGGAATTGCAGCGGCTCTATAACAACGGCGTGCTGGCTATAACCGATTCCCTGCGGTTGAAATATCAGGAGGCGCAGAACAAGGAGGCCGATCTCAAAGCCAAACTTGCTGAGATGGAAAAGCAGCAGGTAATCTTCAACGACAAGAACATCAAATACACGATTCTTAAACGCGAGGTCGATTCAAACCGGTCGCAATATGACAACCTAATCGCCAAGCTGAACGAGGTCGGTGTCAGCTCAGAACTCAAGACGCAAAGCGCGGCAATCGTAGATTTTGCCACGCAGCCGAATCGCCCATATTCGCCGCGCCTGAGCATCAATCTCGCAATCGCCCTGGCCCTTTTCATGGCTCTGAGCGCGTCGGTCATTTATGTTATTGAACTGCTGAACAACACCTTCACCAATCCCGAGCAGGTTGAAAAGGAGCTCGGCTTGGCGATGCTCGGCATCTTGCCGCTGGTCGATGACCGGGAACTCATGGCCAGTATTGCCGATCAGAAATCCGGCCTTTCGGAGGCCTATCGTTCGCTCCGAACATCGCTGCAGTTTTCCGGTGCGGAAGGCGCGCCACGATCACTGGTCGTCACGAGTTCGGAGCCTTCGGAAGGCAAGTCGACCACATCGTTCAAGCTCGGGCAGGATTTTGCAGCACTTGGCGCAAGAGTTCTCATTGTCGACGGCGATCTCCGGAAGCCGAACCTTCATCGCCTGTTTGGTCTGGACAACACGATCGGGCTAAGCAATCTGCTGACGAACACCGTGCGCAAGGAAGATCTGGCGAGCATTTTCAGGGCGACCAAATATCCCAACGTGACCGTGCTGACTTCTGGAACGATTCCGCCGAACCCCGCGGATCTGCTCTCTTCGCCGAAGATGGCCCTGATCATAACCAATCTTGGCAAGCGCTTCGATGTTGTCATCATCGACGCTCCGCCGATCGTCGGTCTTTCGGATGCTCCCATTCTCAGCCGGCTTGCTGAGGGCACATTGATGGTCATCTCTACCAATCAGGTGACACGCAAGTCGGCCAAGACCGCATTGAAGCGCCTGCGAGCTGCTGGCGCGAACGTGGTCGGAGCCGCGATGTCAAAGTTTGCGGTGAACAAGTTCGATTACAACTACGCCTACAAATATATGAATTATCAGTACTACAACTACGGCACTGACACGAATACTCCGAAGATTGAGGGCAAAGTCGATGATGGAGCAAGCCAGCCCGCTTACGCAAAGTCTCCGACATTCAGTCGTCTGGTTCGTCGCGTCCGTTCTGGTGTTGGTGGCTTCCTCGATCGGGCTAAGTCGATTTCTTGAAACAGAAGCACCGGCTGCTTCTCTTGCATTGGATCCGTTCAACGTTGATGCGTTGATAGCTGAAATCACCGGCGACCTGAACGACATGAACAATGCTCCTGATCTTGATGCATTGCTTGCCAGGGCCAGGGGCGGGCTCGCCTTCGATCTGGCGGATGCGCGTCTCTACAGCCTGATCGGCGAGATCAAATACCGGCAGGGCGAAAAGGACGAAGCCTACCAGCTCTTCGATCAAGCCCGAAAATTGTCCAAAACAGAGATCCATGCACTGCAGAGATCCATAGCCCGCAAGATCGAAACAGGTGATTTGCCGAAGGCGGTTGGCGAGATCGACATATTGCTGCGGCGATGGCCAGACCAATTTCCTGCAGTCGCCGACGGCCTGCCGACAATTCTCTCGAATCCTGATGGGTACCAAGCCGTGCTGACGGCCATCAGGGCGCAGGCGCCCTGGAGAGTCAGTCTGATCTACGCTCTTAGCAAAACTCCCGAGGGGATCGATTTCGCAAATCGGCTGCTGCTCGATTTGACCGGATCAAGCGCGCCACCGAATTCGAGTGAACTCACAGCCGCAATCAGCGGCTATATTCGTCAGAAGCAATATGAACCGGCCTATCGGCTGTTTCTTTTCACCCTGTCTGAGCAAGAGCGCAAACTAGGCGGATACATTTTTAACAGCACGTTCGAGCCGGTCCCCAGCGGCAAGCCCTTCGATTGGCAGGTTCCCGGTCAATCGGGCTTGGAAGTGACATTTGCAGCATCCCAGGATGCTGTGGAGGGCGAGGGTGGGGCGACTGTCCGGTTCTTGAACACCCCGGTCAAGAACACTGCCCTTCAGCAATATATTCAACTGCCTCCAGGCTCCTACAAGATTTCCCTGGTTGCCTCTGCACGAAACCTGAAGCTTCCAAAGGAATTGTTCTGGTCGATCAGATGCGCGGGGCCAGCCGGCGAAGTTGCACGGTTCAACGTTCCCGAGGGGACATATAACCGCCAAAATCTAAGCCAGGATTTCTCGGTTGGACCAGCTGACTGCCCCATGCAACTGTTGACGCTAAAGACCGCCGCCATTGCCGAGAGCTGGCGATTTCGCTATGTCGGCACCTTGGTGATGCACAAATTGAGCATTGAGAGACTTCCATCTTGAACGACCGACCGTCGGAATGGGATAAATATCTCCTCGGCTCGGTCTTGTTTGTATCCCTGCTCATCGGCGGTGGTACGGCCAGCGGCCTTTACACCGACACTCTGATCGAGGTCGCGGCAATTGTCTCGGCGGCAGCCATATTTTCGCGAACCTCTGGTCAAAGAAGCCCCCGTTCTGTCTTGTGGCTGCTGATCTTCGCCGTGGCGTTGATCGTTTTGCAAATCGTCCCACTGCCGGCGGGCATCTTCAACGGGTTGCGGCCGGAGCTGCTGTTTGGTGATCCCTGGGTTGGAGACACGCGGTTTCGCTTCATCAGCGTCGGTGTCGGCCGCACGATCGAATGTTTGCTTTATCTTTTGGCCGCAGCCGCGTTTTTTTTGGCCGTATTGCGTCTGCGCGCCGAGCAGGTCAGCGCGCTTCTTCCGTTTTTCTTCATGGGCGTTATCTGCAATGGTTTGGCGGGAGCGATTCAATATTCGCTCTCTAGCGATATCGCTATTGTGGGGCTGTTTCCTTTTACGATCAATGCCGGGCTTTTTGCCAATGTGAATCATTTTTCGGCTTTGCTTTTTGTGTCTATTCCCTTCGTCGTCTATTACGGTCTGATCCGCGGACATCTCTTGTCCGGATCCTTCGGCCTGATCGCGCTTTTGCTGCTTCTTTTGGCTGCGGGTTCCCGCGCTGGTGTTCTGATTGGGTTGGCGATCTCCGTATTATCCGTGATCTTTCTCTCAGCCCGTTCGAGAGTGAGTGGATTCAGCGCTCTCCTGATTTTTATCGGGCTTTCGGTCTACACGATGAGCGCTTGGACCAAGCTGGATGCACAGGTGCTCGATCCGGCTTTCGGGCGAGGAGAATTCGCCCGAACCACAATCGAGGGGATAAAGGACAATTGGGCGACAGGCGTCGGATTTGGGAATTTTCAAAACGCCTACCAGATATACGAACGGGAGAGCATGATTTTCAGGCAATACGTCAATCATGCCCATAATGAATATCTTGAAATAGCCTTCGAGGGCGGAGTTCCCGCCATCCTGCTGATGTCGAGTTATTTCTTGTTGCTTTTCGCAGCATTGGTTAGAATTCGCCGAGACCCGCTCCAGAAAGCAGCGTTCCTCTCGGTTTCTTTTCTTCTTATTCATTCGCTGGTCGACTATCCGCTGCGAACCGCGGCACTGGCGATAACCTTTGCCTATATGAACGCCATCATCTTCCACAAAGGATTTGCGGAACGCTCGAGCCGCAAGAGTGAGATGATCGAGATCGATCACAACGGTGACAAGCTGCTTGTCCCCATCAGCACTTCATCTTAACGACATCGTTGCCACGGCTGCTCGTCGGCTGAATGAGGCGGACGACTGTCGGGCAAGCGCCCCTGACCGCGGGCTCCTGGCAGCTCCCCAGAACCCAGGCAATATTTTCCTGCCCCTCCCAAACGGATTCGGTCGCTGAGCAGAAATTTCCCGATTTTGCTGGCCGTGCGGAAAATTCATTCCCGAACCATTCGGCGACAAGCCTGTCTTGCATTGTTCTGGACCGGAACGATCTGCTAGAACCCCCGCACGAGAATAGATCGTCCAGAGTGCAGCAGGAACCGGGCCGGCTAAAGGTCGCGCCGGTTGATGATACAGGCCCTTCTGTGGATTACGAAAGAACGCTTACAGTTCATGAACATCGCACTTACGCACCTTCAGCGGCTTGAGGCCGAATCCATCCATATTTTTCGCGAGGTGGCCGCAGCCTTTGCCAAGCCGGTAATGCTCTATTCGGTCGGCAAGGATTCGTCCGTGCTCATGCACCTGGCCATGAAGGCGTTCTATCCGGCCAAGCCGCCGTTTCCCTTTCTCCATGTCGACACCACCTGGAAATTCCGCGAGATGATCGCCTTTCGCGACCAGATGCAGCAAAAGCTCGGCTTCGACCTCCTGGTCCATGTCAATGAAGACGGCCTGCGCGACAACATCAACCCGTTCGACCATGGCTCCAACACCCACACGCATGTGATGAAGACGGTGGCGCTGCGGCAGGCGCTCGACAAATACGGGTTTGACGCTGCCTTCGGCGGCGCGCGACGCGATGAGGAGAAGTCGCGCGCCAAGGAACGCATCTTCTCGTTCCGCAACGCCCAGCATGCCTGGGATCCGAAGAACCAGCGGCCAGAGATGTGGAAGATTTTCAACACCCGCATCGCTGCCGGTGAATCGATCCGGGTGTTCCCGTTGTCGAACTGGACCGAGCTCGACATCTGGCAGTACATTCTCCAGGAAGACATCCCGATCGTGCCGCTGTATCTGGCGAAGGAGCGGCCGGTCGTCGAGCGCGATGGCATGCTTATCCTGAGGGATGATGAGCGCATGCAGCTGCGGCCCGGCGAAACAGTGGAGAACCGGATGGTGCGGTTCCGCACGCTCGGCTGCTATCCGCTGACCGGCGCGATCGACTCGGATGCCGACACTCTGGAGGCGATAGTCGGCGAAATGCTCACGGCGCGCACGTCCGAGCGGCAAGGTCGCTTGATCGACCGCGACGAAGCCGGCTCGATGGAAAAGAAGAAGCGCGAGGGGTATTTCTGAATATGCGCCATATCATGGCCAAGAGCCTCGCCCCAACCGACGGCGTCCGGGACTATCTGGCGGCGCAGGAACGAAAGTCGCTGCTGCGCTTCCTGACCTGCGGCTCGGTCGACGACGGCAAGTCGACCCTGATCGGGCGCCTGCTTTCCGACACCAAGCAGATTTTCGAGGACCAGCTGGCCACGCTCGAGCGCGATTCGCGCAAGCACGGCACCACCGGCGATGACGTCGACTTCGCGCTGCTGGTCGACGGCCTCGAAGCCGAGCGCGAGCAAGGTATTACCATCGACGTCGCCTATCGCTTCTTCGCCACGCCAAAGCGCAAGTTCATCGTCGCCGATACACCCGGCCACGAGCAATACACGCGTAACATGGCGACAGGTGCATCGACGGCGGATCTCGCCATCGTGCTGATCGATGCCCGCCAGGGCGTGCTGCGCCAGACCAGGCGGCATTCGATCATTGCCTCGCTGCTGGGCATTCGCCACATCGTGCTCGCTGTCAACAAGATCGATCTTGTCGGCTTCGACGAAGCGGTTTTTGAACGGATCGTCGCGGATTACGCGCAGTTCTCACGTGAACTCGGCTTCCAGACGATCGTGCCTATCCCTATGTCGGCCCGCTATGGCGACAACGTTACCGGCCGTTCCGACAGGACGGACTGGTATTCCGGGCCGACGCTGATCGAACATCTCGAAACCGTCTCGGTTGACGAGGCCGCGGTCGACCTGCCGTTCCGGTTTCCGGTCCAATATGTGAACCGTCCCAACCTCGACTTCCGCGGTTTCGCCGGCACCATCGCCTCCGGATCGGTTGCGCCGGGCGACGAGGTGGTCGTCGCCAAATCCGGCAAATCCTCGCGTGTCAGGCGCATCGTCTCGCATGGCGGCGACCTTCAGCAGGCTATCGCCGGCCAGGCCATCACGCTTGTCCTCGACGACGAGGTCGAGGTCTCGCGCGGCAATATGCTGGTATCGCCGGCAGCGCGGCCGCAGGTCGCCGACCAGTTCGCCGCCAATATCGTCTGGTTCGACGAACATGCGCTGCTGCCCGGTCGCTCCTACATCCTGCGCACCGAGACCGACCAGACCAGCGCCACCGTCACCGACCTGAAGTACCGGGTCAACGTCAACGACTTTGCCCATGAGGCGGCCAAGTCGCTTGAAATGAACGAAGTCGGCATCTGCAACATCTCGACCCGCTCGCCGATCGCCTTCGATCCGTTTGCCGAAAACCGCACCACTGGCGCCTTCATCCTGATCGACCGCATCACCAATGCTACCGTCGGCGCCGGCATGATCCTGCATTCGCTGCGTCGCGCCGAAAACATCCATTGGCAGTCGCTCGATGTCGGCAAGCGCGCGCGTGCCGATATGAAGAACCAGCGGCCGGCGGTGTTCTGGTTTACCGGGCTTTCGGGTTCGGGCAAGTCGACCATCGCCAATCTGTTCGAAAAGAAGCTGTTCGCCACCGGGCGCCATACCTACATTCTGGATGGCGACAACGTCCGTCACGGCCTCAACCGCGATCTTGGCTTCACCGACGCCGATCGGGTCGAGAACATTCGCCGCGTCGCCGAAGTGGCGCGCCTGATGGCCGACGCTGGGTTGATTGTCATCGTGTCGTTCATTTCGCCGTTCAGCGCAGAGCGGCGCACGGCGCGCGAACTGATGGCCGACGGCGAATTCGTCGAGGTGTTTGTCGATACACCCTTCGAGGAATGCGCCAGGCGCGATCCGAAGGGCCTTTATGCGCGCGCGTTGAACGGCGAGATCAAGAATTTCACCGGCGTCGATTCACCGTACGAGGTGCCGGAAAGACCCGAAATTCATCTCAAAACACTCGGCAGATCGGCCGAGGAGATGGTGGACGCCCTGGAACACTGGCTGAACGAGCGGGACATTGCCGAAGACCAATATGACAGCGGCGGCGGTATCTGACGACGAAGCGATGCTCGCCGTCTTCGAGCACCTTGCCTTGGCGGCGGGACGCGAGGTGATGCGCGTCTTTCGTGCCGGCTGTGCGGTCGACAGCAAGTTGGACAGTTCGCCGGTGACGGAGGCTGACCGCGAGAGCGAGAAGATTATTCTTGCCGGGCTGCGCGCCGCATTTCCCGAGATTCCGTGCGTGGCCGAGGAAGAAGCTTCGGCCGGCATCATGGCGCCGGATCTCGGCGACGCCTTCTTCCTGATCGATCCTCTCGACGGCACCAAGGAGTTCGTCAACCGCAGGACCGATTTCACTGTCAACATCGCGCTGGTTCGCCATGGCGTGCCGGAGATCGGCGTTGTCTTCGCGCCTTGCACCGGCCGCTTCTTTTCCGGCCGGCCGGGCAAAGCGGAAGCGATCGAGATCAATGACGATTATGAGATCGTCGATCGCCAGCCGATTTCGGCGAGGGCCGGTGTGGTGCCGCTGACCGTCGTTGCCAGCCGGTCCCACAACACGCCGGAAACCGATGCCTATATCCGCGGGCTTGGCGCGGCCGAGATCGTCTCGATCGGGTCGTCGCTGAAATTCTGCCTTGTCGCCGGCGCCGAGGCGGACGTCTATCCGCGCTTCGGCCGCACCATGGAATGGGACACTGCCGCGGGTGACGCGGTGCTACGCGCTGCCGGCGGCATGACGCGCACGCTGGATGGTGCGCCGCTCGCCTACGGCAAGCGCAACCAGAGCGACGACGAGGATTTCGCCAATCCGCATTTCATCGCCAGCGGCAAGGCTGCTAGATCTGGCTAGGCGATGGTTGCGCAGTTCCAGACCCATACGAAAGTGCGGGTGTTACAACTGACTTATGGAAGCGACCTCAGATACTGCTCGAGATCTGTAAACACAACGGTACGATCCCCATCGAGCCTACAGTTGGGTCGGCGTGGCCGATTTGCTTCGTGCCGGTCGATGCTGCGGGGCTTCACACGGTGTATCCAAATTGCTATATACCGATACACTTTAACGGCTATACGAGCGAGTGATGGCGTTCCACATCAAGAATCGCGAGACCGACGCGCTGGCCCGCCGGGTCGCCGCGCTTAAGAGGACTGGTCTGACAGAGGCCGTCCATGCCGCGCTCAAGCATGAGCTTGAGCGCGAACAGGCTAGACCGTCTCTGGTGGAGATCGGCGTCGGGTTCTGCCGTGATCTGCGAGCCCGGGGCAAGCCTGATCACGGCAGGCCCGCCGACAAGGCGTTTCGCGACAGCCTGTACGAGAATGACTGATGTTCATCGACGCCTCGGCCCTGACGGCGCTGATGACCAACGAGGATGATGCGCGCGAACTCCTTGCACGCATGCAGACCAGAAAGCGGCTGACCTCGCCACTTGCAGTATGGGAGGCTGCAATCGCGGTCGCGAGAGTCTTGGACTTGGCAATCAGCGAGGCGGCCGAGGCCGTGGAAAGCTATCTCTCGTTGATGGAGATTGACATGGTCGCGGTGCCGCCGAACACGGCTCGACTCGCGCTTGACGCTTTCGATCGCTTCGGCAAGGGCCGGCACCCGGCGCGGCTGAACTTTGGTGACTGCTTCGCCTATGCTTGTGCCCGGCATTTCGACCTGCCATTAATGTTCAAAGGCGCCCACTTTCCGCAGACCGACATCGACGCTGCGTGAGTGCCACAGTCTCGCGACGCAGAGCGCAAGCGTCGCTTACCGGCTTGTCGCGCTCTCCATTAGTGCGACGGTTGGCCGACTGTCACGGAACAAAAGTAGGTTGCCCGTTCCACGGTCCAAATTGCATCACGTTCAAGAACCGTAAGCGCCTCGCGGACCGCCTATGGATTTGGGCTTGACGTTTTCCGGAATCGCCAGGGCATGAATTCCTCGATCTGGGTCTGCGGATGGCCGTTGATGATGGCGTCGAGGGTTTCGGCGAGGTAGGCGACCGGGTTGACGTCGTTGAGCCTGCAGGTGGCCCAGGAGCCTCTTAGGGACCATTGCCTCCAACGATCGTTGCTTTCCCCACCCCGACTTTCAAAATTGTGGTAAAGTCTCGACGTTGTTATTGGCTTGAGTGAGCGGTGTGAGGGCGCTGGAGGCTACCATGCACTTCATTAAGGTCCTGGTTGGCTCAGCAATATTGACAGCATCGGGGGCAGCGTTTGCGGCAGAGGAGGTGTCTGTCGCGAGAGGACGGCTGGTTTCCATCATCGGCAGCTGTCACGACTGCCATACTGACGGCTACAGGGAAGCCGAAGGCGCACTCGACCCCACCAAGGCATTGAGAGGGAAAGCAATAGGTTGGCGGGGACCGTGGGGCACAACCTATGCAAGCAATCTGAGATGGAGCGTGCAAGATCTTAGCGAAGACGGGTATGTAACCTACATCAAGACACTTCGCAGTTTGCCACCGATGCCTTGGTACAACGTTCGCGTCATGCCGGAGAGCGACATTCGGTCATTCTATCGATATGTGAAGTCGCTCGGTGAACCCGGCGCCTTCCTCCCGAGAACGGCGAGACCGGGGGAAGAGCCGAGGACGCCCTACGTCACGCTGGAGCCACCGCAAATGCCGAAACCTTGTTCACGCGACCTGGACTGCGGCGTGGGCGAAGTTTGCTCGGCCGCACCAGTCCGTCAATGCGTTAAGAAGTAGGCACCCTGGGCAGCGGCCCTCTTAAGACAGCCGACCCCAATTGCGCGGTAGGGCGAAACTCCGGCAAGCTTAAGTTTCGGAATAGTAGGGAACGCCGCCCTCGGGCCAGACGTCAAGTCAGACCGTCAATGATAAAACTTAGGCAAGAACCTAAAATGCGGCGGGCTTGCTTCGGATGGATAAGGCCAGGAGCGCCTCCGAAAGTCGTTTCTTTGCCCGCTCGACCCCGTTCTCGTCGATTGCCTCAACATCGAGGAACAAGTCGAGGCCAGTCGCGTGCTCGCTGATGACCTGAGGGCGCTGAGCGAGTTCACCCAGGAGGCCCTCGACTTCGTAGGGGACAACCTCCCGGCTGATCCCCTTCATGGCAATCGGTGCTAATGGACGCGCCCGGACAAGGTCGCGCACGAGCGCGTAAGTCTCATAGCTGAGGCAGATGCCGCCGGGCTCGGCAATCGACTGCAGCCGGGCCGCCAAGTTCGCCTCGGCTCCAATGATCGTGTAGTCCATCCGATCATCGGAACCGAAGTTCCCGACATTGCAATAGCCCGTGTTAATGCCCATGCGAGCTCGGAAGGGCCGTTCAACTCCGCGGTCATGCCACACCCTGTTCAACTGCTCCAGCCGACGCTGCATGTCGACAGCCATGCGCAAGCAGGCTCTCGCGTCTTCCTCGATGCCTTGCGTCTCGGGGTCTCCGAAGAACACAAGAAGCGCGTCGCCGATGAACTTGTCGACGGTGCCGCCGTGTTTGAGCGCGATCGTCGACATCTCGGTGAAGTACTCGTTGAGGAGAAGCGTCAAGTCCTCGGGCTGGAGCCGTTCCACGATCGCGGTGAAATCCTTGACGTCGGAGAAAAAGATCGTGAGCTTCTTGCGCTCGGTCGCGATGGTGACGTCCTTCTGGCCGCTGAAGATGCTTTTGTAGATTTGAGGCGAAAGATATTTGGCGATCTTCAATGAAATCGCGGCCAGGAAGTCGTTTGCCTCCGAAAGCTCCTTGTTGATGCCCTGAATCAACGCGGACTGCCGACGCTGCAGGAGAATGAACGTCAGGCCCGCCGCCGCCGCGAAACCGAAATATACGAGCAGATACTTGAAAGTGAGGATGTTCGCAGCGATAGGCTGATTGACTGATATCTCCTGGATCCCTCGGACATCCCCTACCTTCCAATCCGTCTTGGGGCTGTCCGGGTGTGAGTTATGGCAGGTCACGCAGACTTGTCCCATTACAACAGGGGCCGCGGCGCGGACCTGCCGGTCAAACAGTGAACCCGAGACTTCGATGATCGGCTCCTTCGGGTTGGCGCGCAAAGCCAAGATTGCATTCCGCTCGAATACATCGAGCTGGTGGGGGGCGCGACCTTTGAAGGGCAGATCCGAGACGAACCGATATTTGACGGACCCGTCGTGAGCGCTGATGCGCTTGCCGAGTTCAATCGAGAGGGTTGCTGGAATAGGGATCGCACCCCGCACCTCCCGGTAGTTGTGCGTCGCAGTCACGGCGCCGTTTGCTTGCAGCACGCGTCCCACGACGTCGCTGCCGTAGAATCCGCGCATTTCGTCGATGATCCGGCTGATTTCGCTGGCTTGCCTGCGCAGCATCCGTTCCGATAGGTCTCGGAGGTCGAGCCAGGCTGCGACGGGCAGGCCGATAAGGCCGATGACCACTGCTGCCACAAGAAGCGGTCCCATGGTGCGCTGCTGACGCGCAATCTGTTCACCCAGTCCAGCCATTGTGCAAGCGCCCGGCCGTCTTAGTATCTGAACTATAGCTCATTCCCGGCACGGTACCAGAGTCAGTCTTGGCTCGATGAGAACACGTCAGCCCTGCAACGTCGGACCGACCTTGAGCGGTTGCTGCTGAGCCCCGACCCTCACAGCGGATTTCGCATTCTGGCGCTAGATCCGCAGTGAATCAGTGAAGGGATGTCGCAAAGTCGGTTGTGGCCCGCAATGATAATCGCTCAGGCGCCAAAAATTCACCTCTGGCACGGTTGAGACTTCTGCGGCCGGGGAGCGCGTCGGAGAAGGAAAAGTGTCCCGCGGAACGTATCCGCGTTTCGGCCGCACTATGGAATGGGACACCGCGGCGGGTGACGCGATATTTCGCGCTGCCGGTAGCATGACGCGCACCTGAATGGTGCGCCGCTCGCCTACGGTCAGCGCAACCAGGAGCTACGACGAGGATTTTGCCAACCGGCATTTTGTCGCCAGCGGCAAGGCTGCTAAATCTGGCTAGACGATGATTGCGCAACCAAAACGAACGCGTCAGGCCTGATCACCGCAACGCGAGCGCAGTTCCAGGCACATGCGCGAAAACGAATGTGTATCAGTGACTTCTGGCCGCGATCTGGCTGCCCGCCTCACAGGCTTGATCGCCCGTCGGTGGATTCGGCCTGGTTCGGTCGGCAAAATGCATAGCCCCGCAGCCCGTTCGTTTCGCACCTCGATCAATGGACGGCGTCAGCCTTGGTCTGAGCGAGAAGGGTGGCGCGCTTACCTATGGCCGACTTGACCGAGTCGACAAGCTGTTCAGGAAAGCCATGTGGCAATGAGACGATCGCGGTGTCGGCCTGCTTCTCCACGTTTCCAGCAATATCTTCGAAGATTCTGCGCATGGCACGCCTGCCCACCCCAGCAAGATCAGCGGTCTGCATGAAGTGGCGGGGCATGATGTCAGGCACCGAATAGTGCCGGCTCTTGCCGACCGACATTGCTAGCTTGAACTTCTTGCGGGGAATCTGTCCGGCATCAAGGCTGGGCTGCGCGCTCAGCACGTCGTAGAGGGGCGTCATGCGGAATCCCCCGCCGGGGCCGAGAAAGATGCTGAAATTCTTAGCGTGGCCGTCGGTCGCGCCAATCAGCCAGAACAAAATGCAGGCGCGCAAGAAGACGGCGATGTCTTCATCAGGTGTATCGCTGCCCTTCAGAAGCTCGATAATCTCCCGCATGCCGGGACCGCCATCGGACTGGTACTTGCGAGTGGGCGGCACCGACAGCGCTTGACAGATATCCTCCTGCGGCAGGCGCAAGAGGCGGCCGTCGCGGGCCCACCACCGGTCGAAGCGCTCTACGATCAGCGTGCGGCGCTCTCCGAAGTCAGCGATCTCCGCTTGGGCGACGGGAACGCCGAAAGCCTGGAGCAGCTTGAGGCACAGATACTCGTTCTCGACGCTATTGGAGAGATCGATACCGTTCGGCAGCTGGCCAATCTGGGGCTTGAGGATATGAGTGGTCGCCGTCGTGCCGACTGGTTTGTACCAGCTCCCGTCCTTGCGCAGCAGCGCGGTCTTTTCCTGCGCGCCGGCAATCGAGATGCGGAAATCCTCATCCTCGCCAAGGCCGAGGGGAGCAGCCGCAAGGTTCTTGATTATCCCCGCCACGTCCTCGTTGCTGACCGGCTTGCCGACGATACTGCCGGGATTGCCTGAATCCATGCCATCGGGCAGGAACTGCAGCGCGCCAATGCAGTCATGGCCGACAGCGGCGAGCATGCTGTATGCGTCCGTGCCGTCGGCGCCGACGCGTTCGGCAACGCGCCTGCGTATCGCGTCACTATCCGGAAGGAGATTGTCGAAGACGTTGATCACGGGCGCGCCGATATAGCGGTCCTCCCGCAGGGGAAGCGAGAGCGAGACCGGGAAGGTGCCACGCCAGTCCAGCCATTCGTGGGCGTATTGGAAGTCGATCGCGCCCGTCGATTCCCTGCGCAGCACGCCCACCAGGCGCCCGTTCAGGAAGACATTTAATGGGATGTGAGCCGGGCGCCGTGCCATCAGAACAGGTCCTCGATGTCAGCGGAGCTGCTCTTGCTACGCTCTCGAACGACGAGTTCCAAGTCGAGGGCGGAGAGAGCGGCCATCAAGGTGCGGATCTGCACGGCCGGCTCGCCGGCCTCGAGGCGGGACACTGTGCCCTGGCGCAGATGGATCTGGTTACCAAGCGAGCCTTGCGTAAGACCGGCCTGCCTACGCGCGCGGCGTAGGATGGCGCCGAGTTGTTTTGCGTTGCGAGCAATCTGGTCGGTCATGATGGGTCTCCGAGGAGCAGTATACGGGATCGCGCATTAATCGTCAATATACGAGATCCCGTATAACTCAGCAATATACGCGATCCCGTATAAAGAAGAAGTATACGCAATCGCGTATGACGCTCATTACTCGGAACCCGAATACTACGGCACGGCGCCTCTACCGCGATGTCCCACATACAATCGGGAACAGCGATGCGCGGCGAAGCGGATGGCGGGGCCGCGACAGCCGTTGTGGGCCAGCCGGTCAAGCTTGAGCCTCGGCGTTCAGGCATCGAGCAAACGGCTCCTCGCCTGCCGCTTCCGAGACGGTCGGAGGATCACAGAGGATCGCATCAGCATCATCGATTGGACATTAAAGGGCGTAAGGGATGGTCTGGGGGCTCGCTGGCAATGCCACCCGATCGAGGGGGATTGCTGTGGTCAACATCCGCCCCTGCGCAGGTGGATTGCGGGTTGGTAGCAGTTGTCGAAGCAGAGACGATCAGATCCTTCATTTGCTAGAGAGCAAACTATGCCATCGCCAGATTAGGCAGCAATGGTGTGAGGGGATTGCTGCGCACGCCGAACCTTCAAAGTAGCTCAAATCGTTCCCCACGATTAGTTAAGCGACGCCCGAAACCTACCACAAAACCGTCGCCAGAAATCATAGCCATGCCTCTTGCCTACGGGCGCTGCGCGCCCCGGGGAACTGGAACACCCGCCCCACGCTCACGGCGCCGGGCGAGTGAACAAGGCTTGGAATAGCTCCTCAGCACGCCGCAGTCCTTCATCTGTCAGAACCACTGACTTCGCCTTGTTTGCCGGATTCGCGATCAGCCCCTTCTCGTGCAGGCGATCCAGAGCATTCCGATCCAACCCCTTCCAGGCGCGCCTCTCTTCATGCAGCGTCAGCCAAAGCAGGCCCATAACGGCATCGTCGACCTTGTCGGTGTCGATCTCCATGCAAGCAGTCTAACACGCGAAACCAGCGTCTGCCGCAGCCTACACCGATTGGTTACAATATGCCCGGCGGCTACCGGGGCAACGGCCCGGCGTTGCGGGCACTGAAGGCGCGGCTCGGCACCACGTGATACTCGCGTTGAAAGGCGTTGCCTTGGGGAACGGCAAGGAAATCGAACTCCGGAAAGCCTTGACCTCCAGCAAGACCCGTGAGCCCGTCCTGTTCGGGCCCGGCAGCAGGCGGCGGGTCGGCGCCTGCTGCTGGCCCATGGACGATCGGGAGGGTAACACCACCGGCGATGTGTCGTCTTATGGCTGCGGAGTTCCTAAGGCGGGTTTCTCAAGCACCAGCACATGACTGCCAAGGGGCGACGTGTGGGTGCTCTTGACTCGAAACCCCTCGTCAGAAAGCGCTTCGATGAATTCGCCATCCGTTCCCGGCGGAACGCGGGCAACAACGTTCGAGGTGCGCCTCACAATATTGGAAAGCACCCTTCGCGCCTTGCCTGGGCCGATGTTGCGCTGCATGTGCTGATAGACGGCCAGCAGCAGGACGATATCGTATTTCGGTAGAAGGATATTGCCGAGGCGCCGGCTGCCAAGATTCAGGCGATCGAACCGGGCATGAACCGGGGAGCCGCTCAATAACATTTTTGCAGTCTCGATGTGCGGCTTGGCAATGTCGATCCCGTGGATCGAGCTGGGTTTCAGCTTGGATATCTCATAGGCGACAACGCCCATATTGCAGCCAACATCGAGAATGGATTTTCCGGTGTAGTCGACCTTTGCGGAGAATAGCCCGTCAAGTCTGTCGTCCCACGTTCCTGCAAAACCCCTTTTGAATCTTGACCACCACAAATCATCAGCTCCTTTGGGAAGAGCCCCCTTGAGCGCCTCCTACCACGAGAGAATTAACGGTCGATACCCTTTCAACTGGAATTGATCGCATTGACGAACCAAGGCAAGGACGTGTGCGGCGGCGTCACAACCCCATCACCTTGAGTGCCGCGGGAACCGCGTAGCGGCTGCCGTCATAGCGCAGCCGGTAGGTCCGCTTCACAGGCTTGCCGGGATGGGACTGGCATTCGGTCGGGGGAGGGATTGTCGGTAGTCGACCGCTCGACCGCAATGATGTCACGATAGCCGTGGTGGCGCGCCGGACTCATCGCCAGGCTGACCTAGCTGGAATGAAAGGATCCGGCGCAACTGGCATCGCTATCGCCGCCAGAGCCGGCCACCACGAGGCCGTCGAGCACCAAGCGCAGCGCATCGCTGGCGACGGCATAGAGCCGCAGGTCGGTTTCAGTGAAGGGAGTAGCCTGCGAATGGTTTGCCATTTCGATGCGCAGGCCGAAGGCGGTGACCTCAGGGGCCAGTGCATAGCGGCCGGTGTCGAATTCCACCTTACGGATCGCGATGGCATCATCGGTCATCAGTCCAGGCTGGAGCAGGCGCTGGCGCACCCGCAAGCTCTTTCTATCGACCACCAGTAGCTCGATGTCGCCGACATGCAGGTGGTCGCCGTTAGCACTGTCGATCAGCGGTACCGCTACCAAAAGCAGGTCGTCATGAGCCGGCCAGATCTTGCAGGCCAGGCCGAATGGCGCATCGCTCTCCGGGAGCGTTGAGGCGATGCTCGTATGGGGTACAAGCGTGAACGACGCGCCGTCGGCGCTCTTTTGGGCCTTGGGATAGGCCTGCCGCACCAGGGCGGCGGCATCGCCGCAATCGCCGGCCGTTGCCCGGGCGGGCGACAGGCTGGCGAGGGCGGCGCCGAGCAACAGAACAGGCAACACTATTCGCATGGATTTCTCGCGTCGCGGGGCCGGGTTCGGCCAGGCCCTTCTACGCGAGATTGGTGGCGGCGCACAGTGTGTAGGCAAGTGACGGCTAGCTTCACCCGCTGCGTCAGGACCATAGGGATCCTGGAACGTTTAAGTCCGAGCTCGCTTAGAGACGGTGATCATGAGAACGCCGCCCGAGCGGCCAATTTGTGCCAATGCTGTTCGAGCTACCTGAAACAGATACTGACAATGTGATCTCGATTGCCTTGTCGCGCTCCGATTAGATAAAGAAGCGCTCCGACAAGAAACCGCTACAAAACCGGACCTAGCCGATCCGTCAAGCGCACCTTCTAGGGTGTACATTCCAAAATTAACTCGGCATGACCTCCGTTTCTGATCCCTGAGCCGGGCGCGTTGGCTGTCGGCGCGGTATTGAAGCAGAACCAATGCCGCGCCTGCTTCGGCTTTCCGAAACCCCAGCTTGACTTTCCTTGAGACTTGGCAGCACGGCGCGTTCAATCGCAACCGTGCTGCCTTCAATGTGCAGCCAGTCCAATCATCCGGTGAGCTTGTAAACGCCGGCAGCCTTTTTGGCAGCTGCGAGCACCGCATTCATGTCGAGTTCTTCGAGGACAACGAGGTCCTTTATCCAGCCGTTTGACCGCACCGCCAGTGCTAGGTCCATCCCATCGGCCTGGTCGGGAACCTCAGCATTGATGACAATATCATAGGCGCCGCGAGTAAACATCATACGGGACACCTTGCCACCAACGCTTTCCAACACCGCCTTGATTGCAGCTTCTCGGTCGGAGCCTTGTATCAGTCCCCTGTAGGCGTGGGGCGGATAGTTCCCCAGGATTGTCACTTTCATGGGTATTCCTCCCGATCTTGTACTAGTTTCGTTATTGATCGTTTGACCAACAAGGGGCTACGCGGACAGTTGGGTCAGCCGTAACCCTGCATCGCAACGCCCTTGCTCGTATCCAAAGCTGGCAGCGGGAAAGGTTCGACCTGCCCTGCGGTCTTGTCCAAATACTGCATCAGGGCCGTCACGAGGTGGTAGAAAATGCTCGCGGGGACCTCCGTTGCCAGTGACCTTCCGCGCTCGTCAATCCTGTCGATCCACAAGCCAAGCGGTGCGGGATCGATATGCCATTTGAAGAGGCGGGCGACACGAGCTTCGATCTCGGGTTTCAGATCAGGCCCTCCGATGCCGTCCAGGGCGACGGCCGCCTTGACAGCCTCGCATTGGGGCCAGCTTCGGGAGAGCCGGTCGAAGGGAATTCCCTGCCGCGACACGGCTGCATAAGCCAGGCCCGTGGCCCGGTTCAATCCGCTGGCGATCGCCGACGAATAGAGCTTCCGGGCGTAGGCTGCCAAGTCTTTCTGCCCGCTTGCCCGCGCGAACTCGACGAGGAGCGAAGCCCATTCGAAATGGTGCCCTGGTTCGGTCCATTGTCCCTCGTCTCCCGGCAAAGGCAGCCAATTGACGTCGAAATGTTCCCCAAGCGTCCAGCTCTCCTGGTCGAAAAAATGGCACCGGAAGAGATCGACGACGCGTGCCGCCCGACGGAGATATGCACGCTCGCCGGTGACATCATGCCAGGCAAGGAAGGATTCCAGCATGTGCATGTGCGGGTTCGAGTACCGTACCCCCTTCCAGCCGGGAGTCTCGAGGAAGCCGTTCAGGCTGACGTCCTCGAGATGGGTGTCGATGAAATGGAACGTCTCTTGTGCCAGCTGCAGGGCATCCTGATGGCCGCATCGGTGAGCATGGGCAAGCGCCAGGAGCACGCAGGAATGGTCGTAGGCGTCCTCCGTCGGGTCAGCCACGCTGCCGTCGGAATTAAGGGTGCGCACCCAGCCACCGCGATCGGTGCGGCCGTGTCTCGCGATGAAGTCGATGCCGTGGTCGATGAGCTTGTCGGCCGGTCCGACCCAGCCGCGTTCTTTGGCCACCGCGAAAGCGTAAATCTGGCGAGCCATCGTCCGCATGCGCTTGGGTTTGCCCAGCGGCCTTGCATCGAAACCGAGCGCCTCGTGGAAGCCGCCATACACATCGTCGACACCTGCAGTGGACCACAGCGGCAGGGTTTCGTTGAAGAGCCAATGTTCGACGCGCTTCCGCCATGACCCGCTGATGATGACCCGGTCTTCCGACGCCGTGAACTTCGTCTCGAGTCGTCCGCTCTTCTCGAGTTGTTCGACGACTTTCTTGACATTCTGGCTGTGGCTGACAGGAGCGACGAAAACCGCGTCCGGTGTCGTCACCACCGCCACATTTTTCATTCCGATGACTGTCAGCAGTCTGCCCTGGCTCCGGAGATAGGAGTTGCCGCAATCCATGGCGACAACGTCGCCCATTACGACATTGCCGTCGCGGTCCGTCGGGCTGGCTTCCAGCAGCGATTGCCACGATCCAAGGTCGTTCCAGCGGAAGGAAGCCGTAACCATCGCAATACCGCGTGCATGCTCCATGACCGCGTAGTCGATCGACGTCGATGGGACAGCCGATAGAAGCCCTGGGGCAGGTAGATGCCCGAGACGTCGGTCCGTGCAGCCTTATAGGCCCGTTCCGCGGTGTCCCAGATGTCCGGCCGGAAGTCGAGAAATGCCTTCCGCATCGTGTCGGCACGAAACAGGAAGATGCCGGCGTTCCAGTAGAATCTTCCCGAACACACATAGTTGCGGGCCGCCTCGGCATTGGGTTTTTCGACAAAGCGCGAAACGGAAACGGTGGGCACTCCGTCACCAGTTGCCGCAACCTCGATGTAACCGTACCCGGTTTCGGGATGCGTCGGCTTGATGCCGAACAAGACAATGCTTCCTGAATCGGCGGCAGGCATGCCCGCCTCGACGGTTTCCCAGAATTGCGATTCGGTCGATATCTGATGGTCGGAGGGGACCATGAGCACAAGCGCGTCGCCACCAAATTCGGAGAGCGTGTGCAAAGTGGCTATGGCCACCGCAGCGGCGGTATTGCGGCCGACGGGTTCGAAAATCGGTGTGCCGCCGTTCAGGCCGAGCGGATATATATCCGATATAACGCGGTCAGCATGCCGTTCGGAAGCTAGCAGGTAGATCGGCATCTCGCCGTCCGGCCGCGCCTTGAGGCGTCCGACAGTCTTCGCGAGCATGGAGCCGTCGCCCGAAACGTCGTGAAATTGCTTGGGATTGTCTTCGCGCGACAGCGGCCATAGCCGTGAGCCGACGCCCCCGCTCATGACAAAACTTATGATCCGGTCCGACATGGTCCAGTCCCTCTCAGTTGTAGGCTCCGACCTTTGGATTGCGGCGCCGCACGGCATTGAGAGCCCCGAACATCTCGCGACGTCGCTCCGGCGAGACGGGGCCTCCCACGACGACAACAATTTCGGGCTCGTTCAACAAGGCTCTGACCAGAGCCTACGTGCCGTCTGGGCAACGACACGCTCCCATTCACGGTGACGAGATTGGCCAGCGCATGGCTGGCGAACTCGATCCCGTCCTGCGTGAATTCCCCCGCAAGTATCGCGACCACGCGTTTTACCTCCTCTAGGCAGTGGGGCGACATTGTCGGGGTGCTCAAGGTCAGCGGCAGATCGCGATAAAGGTCCGCCGGTGTCTTGCCCAAGCTGCGGTCGAGCATCTGGCAAACAGCTATCGCCGTGAGGAGCCCGTCGTCCTAGCCGCGCCCGATCGGCGGGTTGAAGAAGAAATGCCCCGACTTTTCCAAGCCAGCTGTGGCATCGACGAGTTTGGCAACGCGCCTCTAGATGGCGGTTATGCAAGTAGTGACCAGTGATGGTGTCGGGAACTACACCTATTCGGCCGATCAAGGTGCGAAGCGCCATGCCGATCGCCTGCACGCCGATCAGGTTGAGTTCGGGCTTTTTCTCCCGGTCTGCATGGCCGAACCACCAGCGCGCGTCGTATTCCCGAAAGCCAGTGGCTTTGATGAGAGCACTGCTTTCAAAGACGAATGTGTTCGGCCTGGCTTGGCCGAGCATGTCGAGGGTCACGGTTTTGATCCGGTGTTGCGCGCAACAGTCCTAACACGCTGCCGGGCGCAGGCCCCTTCAGGAATTGGAGTAGTCCTAAAACGCTGGTTCGCGCCGCCTCATCCAATCGGAGTATGCCCGCCGATGGCCAAACGAGGTCTCGTGCAAGAATGGCCATTTGCATGCTCCAAGATGCGTTCTGCTCTGGCGCCAACGACAAGGATGGGGTGCAAGCTGCCGCTGACCGCATTCAGGTTTTCCCTTCCCCGAAAATGTCGAAGAAAGGTGTTTTGGATGCCTGGCTCAGCTCCTTAAAGACATTCTAGTGGAAATCGAGAGCTATCCGCCGAACTCCGCCCGTCCGGAGAAAGGATGAGGGACTGTGCTGCGTTCGTGTTGGAAGGCGATGGGAACACGGCGAAACCCCGACCGCATGTACACGACCATCAATACCCTCGCGCGGAACGGTCCGCGCACGGCAGGTCTCTCTGGGACAGCAGATGTCGTTCGTCGACAGGACGAGAGTTATTCGAGCCGATATCGACGACCATGATCTCCGGCGACACGCCGAAGCGCACCGGCAGCCACGATACGCCCAAACCCCCGGATACGATCATGTGCCGCCCACCCTCGACGATATGCCCATAGGCGAAGCGCTGTCCGTAGGCTGAATTGATGATGGGGGGGCCGATGAATGGCAAGCGCACCTGTCCGCCATGCGTATGGCCGCATAACGTCAGGCTGACACGGTCAGGGACAGTAATGAAGATGTCCGGTTCATGCGCGAGGAGCAATATCGGATTGCCGTCGTCCGGTATTGCGGCCATTGTTCCAGGCAGATCGTCGACGCCCTTGTACACCCCGCGAGAAAACTGCATGGCCCACTGGTCGCCAAGACCCGCGAGCCAGAATGCTGGGCCATCCTGCTGACGGATAAGCGTGGCGGTGTTCTCGAGGACCGGAATTCCATTGTCCACGAGGGCTGCGCGGACGCTGTCCACACCGTGCCACCAGTCGTGGTTGCCGAGAATGGCGTGGCAGCCAAGTGGCGCGGTAAGTTTCGAAAGTGAATTGCCCCAAACAGTGTCGGGCACGATCCCGGTGGCATAGCGCGGCCGCACGCCCATCACATAGTCGCCAAGGAGAAGGATGATGTCGGGCTGCAGGCTATTCGAAACACCGACGATCTCGTCGATCCTGGAAACCGGCATCCAAGGCTCGCAGGCGTGGATGTCAGCGATCACGACGATGCGCAGGGGCTTGGCAGTGGTCGGCCAGCGCGGCGGTAGGACCTTGTAGCGCGTGACGCTCAGTCGAAACCGGGGTTCAATCGCGAGCGCATAACTCGCCAGACCGAATGTCGCGAGCGACACGGCGCCAAAGAGCTTCAGGAATGAGCGCCGCGACGTCAGCACTTGTATTTCCCAGCACAACGAGGTCGGGTTTAGAGATCGCCACGAATTCAGCTGCGGCAACCTGAACCACATCAACCGCGTGAGAGGCCTCGCGGGTCAATAGTTTCCCAAATCGGCGTCACCTGCAAGCATTGGTCTTATTGCGCAGGGGAGGGAGCTCGGGCTAGGACCCGTCAACTGCTCCGATTTGCCACTGATCTCAGGCGGATGGTGTAGATCCATTCCGGAACGAATGCGTCGCCTTAGATGGCGAGCGCCTCCATCTCGACATCGTTCACTTGTTCCCTTTTTTCGCCGGTCGCGGAATCGACCGCGCGCCCAACTTCAGGCCCGTTTGGTTGTCGTGACTGCGATCAGCTCGACCAGGGCCGCGCGATTGAGGAGGGCGCCGTCCGCGCCAGTTTGCGTGATGCGGCAGAACAGGGGTGTTCGATGTTGCTCCACGTCGATGTGCCCGTCGGATGGTGATGCAATGTGGAGCGCGAGGCCTGTCTCGCGAGCGAGTTCTTCCAGTTCGACCTTCCACACCCGGCTTTGGTCATCCAGCTTCGAGCCGACCGCTTCCCGCCTTTGCGTATCGCATGCTTCGGCTGCGCCTCGACAGATTGCGGCGCTCTCGAGTTGAAACCGGAGGGCGAACTTTCGTCGGCTGCAAACCGGCTTCTTACCGCTCTCGCAGTGTTTGCTGCTTGTGTGGCATCATTGGAGAGCGAAAGTAGCTGATGATGCTGCGTGTGCCTGTCTGGGATGTTCATTCGGACCCGAAGCTTGGTAACTCCAGTCTCCTCAGTTCGGTCCGAATGGACAACCTACAGAAAGCTCACAACCAGAGCCTGTTCCATCCCGATGGCATCGGGATGGAACCCCATCTCTTTTGCTTGGCAGATCTTCTCCGAAAACCGGGCTCCCGCTTTTTGCTACGCTGACTTCGGTTCGGGACGATGGCTTCGAGGTGCTGTTATCCAGTCCTTATTCGGCCACGGCAGCCCCGAGTTCCTTCAGGTCACATAGAATGAGGCTGCGGCGAGCGAGAGATGTGGGGAAAGAGTGGCGAACTGTATTTGAGATGCGCCGCCGGCCCCGTCACTGTCGAAAGAGAGCGCCCCAGTTTCACTGTTGTAGATGATATGATCGGAACTGTCATGCGCGGCTGCACCAACAAAGAAAGCTTTGGATGGTAGCCCTCCCGGCTGAAGCCCGGCAAAAACCGTGTCGCTGAGATGGAACGTGTCAAGGGAGCGCTTGAAGTCCGTGATCTTATCGACATTGCCGGCTCCAAGAGCAGTATTGAACGAGAAGGCATCGTGGCCTCCCAAACCGGTCAAGACGTCGGCGCCGAGCCCGCCGTTGATGACATTGTTGCCGGCATTGCCCTGGATGGTCTGGGCGAACTCGTTACCGGTGAGGCTTATCGTCTTCGTGCCGGACGGGTTGTTGGTGGCGAGATGCTCGATCTCCGAGCCGGCCGAAAGCGCATAGCTCACCGAGGCGATCACACTGTCGTTGCCGCCGCCCACTGCCTCAACCACCTTCTCGTTGGCATTATCGACATAGTAAGTGTCGTTGCCGCCATAGCCGATCATCGTGTGGCCGCTGGTTCCATGCAATACATCGGCGCCGCTGGTACCGTACAAGGTGCCATCGCTGGTGTCGCCGGAAGGAGGGACAGTCACGGTTCCAGACCCAGTCTCGGTCCCGGTCGAGCCAGTGATTGGGGGAGCGACGTTCGCGCCCGTGACAGTGTCGCCGCTACCTGTCTTTTGATAGAGCTGCACCTCGTCGACCTGCATCTGCATCGACGATGGGGTCGAGCTGTCGAGAGCCGAATGCCATCCGCTCGCGTTCGAATTCGCGACCCCATTGTTCATCATCAATTCCATCGGTTCATCCGGGATCACGGCCTGTGCGCTGGTCACTTGCGCCATCTGCTTCCCGTCCAGATACCAGGTGATCGATTCACCGGGCACCCAGTTGAGGCCGTACGTGTGGAAGCCCGCCGTGAGGTCGACGCCGCTGTCGACGACGCCACCGGTCGCCCCTGACGGCCCGTGGAGGTGCCAGGCGAAATTATGATCTGTGGGCCCCGAACCGGTGAATCCACCCTCCTGTATATCGATCTCGAAATTGTCGCCGCTGCTGCCCGCGCCTTGGCCGGGCATCATCCAGAGGCCTGGCCATGCGCCGTCGCCACTCGGCGCCTGCATGCTGATCTGAAGGTAACCGCCGTTGAATTCGAAGTTGCCGTAGCTGCTGACAGCGCCGGACGTGATCGGGAATGTTTGTGCCGTCCCCTGATTCATGCCGCTGATGGGCTGTTGGATCGCCGTGAGATCCAAGGTCCCGTTGTTCACGGACACTTGGCTCGGCATATCGTAGTCGGCATTATATGGGCCGCCCGGTGTACTTCCTCCCGACCCATTGGTATTCCATGGCCAGCCGTTGGCGGCATTGCTGGTGATGTAGGTATGCCAATCGCTGTCGAGCGCCGTACCGGAGAAGTTCTCCTCGTAGACCAGGTCGCTAGAGGCAAAGCCTGAGGGTGTGGAAAGCGCCATTTGGTGATCCTCTTTGAGGTTGAAAAAAGGGATTTCTACTGCCGCGCATCGCCGAGGCGCGCGACATGAGCATGCTCGCAGCTACGCACCGCGAACGGATTTCTAAGTAGCGGAGATTTGGAGGTCCTCGCCCAGACATATTGTCGAGCGAGCTTAACGTTAAGCCCGCCCTCGAAGGTGAGTTTTGTCAACGGGAATGCTCATCAGGGCCTCCTCCTTGAAACCATATACGGTGTCGCTGCCGACGCCCCACAAGGTGTTCAACGGTTCCAGCCGCTGCCGGATCGAAGTGAGAGCAACTCTTCCGGCGGACGTAACGCCGAGCCTGTCGTATAGTATAAGCACCGTAGACCATTAGCTCATTGCGGTTTTTTGTTTTAATTTGACCCGCGTCGCTAAGTAAAACACAGGTACTTCCGTTTTCTAACCTTTTCACACACGGCTTTGTACCTGTGTGAATTGATCATTCGAGGACGATGTACGTAACCAAACCTGCCATTTGCGGCGAGAATGAGGCTAGGTGATAACTTATTAACACCTTCTAATGTAGGCAGTGTGTCGAACGGCCGCACCGAAACAGCGTTCCGGGCGCCCTGCGAAAACCGTGTCCGTCGGCTGAAATGTTGCGCTGCTTTGGGCGCCCGTGGCTCGAGCGCACCGCCCGTGTCCATGAGGTGATCAAAAGGGGCAGCTGGAATATCTGCCGTTGCTGCGTGGCGGACGGGCTGACGTGCCTGTGGCTGGAACTGCCGGCCCGGATGTTTGACCGTTTGACCGTGCCGTTTGCGCGGATCGAAAGTTGGAGGCTGGCACCGTTATCGAGCGCAGCCCCTACAGCACCGACAGGCCGCTTGATCGCAACGCCAGCGTGCCTGCATGGTAACCGCTGTTCTCCCCCCCACGTTGCCCATTGTCGCGTGATCTGTGATTGAGTGCCCATGGATGAGCGGCAAGGAGTTTCTCCATGGAGACTACGTTGGAGGTTCTCACGACGCGGCGGGGCCGACGGGAGGTTCATCGCCAATGGCCGGACGCGGTCAAGGCACGGATCGTTTCGGAAAGCTTGCGTCCTGGCGTGACGGTGAACGAGGTCGCGGAACGTCACGGGCTGAAAGCCAATCATCTGTCGTCCTGGCGAACACTGGCCCGGCAGGGTAAGCTGGTTTTGCCTGAGCCGGAAGACGCAGTCGAATTCGCGGCCATGGTTGTCGACACGACCGCGCCGGAGCCGTTGGCTGCCAAAGCCGCCTCCCGCGCCGAGATTGTCGTGGGTCCGGTCACCATCCGTCTTGAGGAAGGGGCGTCTGCTGCCCGGATCGCTGCCATCGCGCGTGCCTTGGCGACGACGACATGATCTTCCCATCGAACCGCGTGCGGATCATGGTGGCGACCAAACCCGTGGACTTCCGCAAGGGTCATGACGGATTGGCGGCATTGGTGAAGAACGAACTGCACAAGGACCCGTTCACCGGCACGGTCTTCGTGTTCCGGTCGCGTAAGGCAGACCGGCTGAAGCGATCTATTGGGATGGCTCCGGTATCGTCCTGGCCTACAAGCGGCTGGAAGAGCACACCTTCACCTGGCCCGGTATCAAGGATGGACTGATGACGCTGACCCACGCCCAGTTCGAAGCCCTGTTTGCGGGCCTGGATTGGCGGCGGGTTCATGCCATCAAGACGAGAACGCCGGAGACTGTCGAATAGCTGCGGCACGATGACTCAGGACGATAGATTCCGAAGGCAAAACGGGTCGGGATTTGGTAACTTCTGGTCATGCTTGATACCGCCGATCTTCCCGACGATGTTGCCGCCCTGAAGGCGATGCTGAATCGCGGCGCGGCTAAGCGAGGCAGGCAAAGACGCCCAGATTGCCCGCAAGGATGAGGGGATCGAACGGCTTGAGAAGCTGGTCGCGGCCTTCAAACAGGCAGCCTTCGGACGCAAGTCCGAGAAGACCGATCCCGACCAGTTCGATCTGGCACTGGAAGACCTGGAAACGGCGATTGCCACGATCCATGCCGAAGACGAGGCGGATGCTCCCGCCGGGAACAGGATTAACAGGCCACGCGCGACCAATCGCGGCTCCTTTCCGCAGCATCTTCCCCGTCTCGAAGAGATCATCGAGCCGGAAAGTCTGGTCTGCGCCTGCGGTGGTTGCCTGCATCGCATCGGCGAGGATGTCTCCGAGCGGCTGGATGTAGTCCCGGCGCAGTCCGCGTCATTGTACCCGCCGCCCCAAATATGCGTGCCGTGCCTGCACCGACGGCGTCGTTCAGGCTCCGGCTCCGGCACAGCTCATCCAGGCGGGCTTGCCGACGGAAGCGACGGTGGCCCATGTGCTGGTCTCCAAATATGCCGATCACCTTCCGCTTTACCGTCAGGCCCAGATCATGAGCCGCCAGGGCATCGATCTCGACCGCTCCACACTTGCCGACTGGGTCGGTCGGGCAGCCTACGAGCTTCGCCCGGTCTTCGATGCGTTGATTGCCGACTTGAAGCGCTCGACCAAGCTCTTCATGGACGAGACCCGTGCTCCGGTGCTCGATCCCGGTTCGCGCAAAACCAAGACCGGATACTTCTGGGCACTCGCGCGGGATGATCGTCCTTGGAACGGAGGTGCGCCGCCAGGTGTGGCCTTCACCTACGCTCCCGGTCGCGGGGCATTCATGCCGAACGGATATTGCAGGGCTTCTCCGGTGTCCTTCAGGTCGATGGCTATGCCGGATACAACAGACTGATCGGACCCGACCGCATCGGCCGGACATTCGGCTTGCCTATTGCTGGGCGCACGCTCGTCGCAAGCTGGTGGAGATCACCCGGAACGCAACGGCACCTATTGCCGAGGAGGGCATCAAACGGATCGGCGAACTGTATCGGATCGAAGCCGAATTGCGCGGCCGTGACCCGGAGGCTCGCCTAGAGCACGTCCTGTGATCGATGAATCGATTGTGATGTGACGGCTGCGTTTTGTGCTGATTCAACATCCACCTCGAGGGAGGTG